>NZ_JBKGGT010000018.1:0-115146 GCF_052041995.1 Pseudomonas sp. SMV7
AGAGGCCCTCAAGGCTTGCGCAAAAAAAAGCCGCTTACCCGATCAGGGCCAGCGGCTTTCTTTCAACCATAGCTCGATCAGGCAGCGATCAATGCCTTGACCTTGTTCATCGCATTCTTCTCCAGCTGGCGAATCCGCTCAGCCGAAACGCTGTACTTGTCCGCCAGCTCATGCAGCGTGGCCTTCTCTTCCGCCAGCCAGCGCTGGTACAGAATGTCGCGGCTACGCTCGTCCAACCCTTGCAGCGCTTCGTGCAGGTTGCTGGTGGAGTTGTCGCTCCAGTCGGCATCCTCCAGCTGCATCGCCGGGTCGTAACGGTGGTCTTCCAGGTAGTGCGCAGGCGACTGGAAGGCGCTGTCGTCGTCAGCTTCCGCTGCCGGGTCAAAGGCCATGTCCTGGCCGCTCAGGCGGCTTTCCATCTCGCGCACTTCACGCGGCTCGACACCCAGGCTTTCCGCCACACGGTGCACTTCGTCATTGCTCAGCCAGGCCAGACGCTTCTTCTGGCTGCGCAGGTTGAAGAACAGCTTGCGCTGGGCCTTGGTGGTGGCCACCTTGACGATGCGCCAGTTGCGCAGGATGAATTCGTGGATCTCTGCCTTGATCCAGTGCACGGCGAAGGACACCAGGCGCACGCCCATTTCCGGGTTGAAGCGCTTGACGGCTTTCATCAGGCCGACGTTGCCTTCCTGGATCAGGTCGGCCTGGGCCAGCCCGTAGCCGGCGTAGCTACGGGCGATATGCACGACGAAACGCAGGTGGGCCATCACCATCTGGCGAGCGGCCTCGACATCCTGCTCATAATAGAGACGCTCGCCCAGATCACGCTCCTGCTCGACCGTCAGCAGCGGAATGCTGTTGACCGTGTGCACGTAGGCTTCCAGGTTTGCACCGGGTACCAGGGCATAGGCAGGTTGCAACGATGTGGTCATTCAAGAACCTCCGACTTACCAGACTCGCGCCTTGTGGGCGCTGCCAACATTGACCTGGAACGACGGTACAAGTTCCATAGTGAAGAATCTGTCAATGCTGGCACTTAAAAACTATCGCGGCGCCAGCTCGTTCAGGTGGCGGGCGACTGCAATCCATGCACCGATATACCCCAACAGCACCGCTCCGATCAAGAGCGACAGACCATCGGACGCCGGCACTCCGCCCAGGGCGAAGTCACTGCCGTACAGCCCGGAAAGCCCTACCACCGCCTCGTTCAGCCAGTTCAGGCCAAACGCCAGGATACCCCAGGCCAACAGGCCCGCGCCCAGGCCATACAGGGCGCCCATGTACAGGAAAGGCCGGCGCACGTAGGCGTCGGTGCCGCCGACCAGCTTGATCACTTCGATCTCGGTGCGGCGGTTTTCAATGTGTAGCCGAATTGTGTTACCGATTACTAACAGCAAGGCAGAAATGAGCATCACAGCCAGGCCGAAGACAAAACGGTCACCCAGCTTGAGGATCGCCGCCAGGCGCTCGACCCACAGCAGGTCGAGCTGCGCCACCTCGACCCGTGGCAGCTCGGACAAGCGCTGACGCAAGGCTTCCAGCGCCGGTTTGTCGACCTCGGTAGGGGTCACCACGACCACGCCTGGCAGCGGGTTGTCGGGCAGTTCACGCAGGGCTTCGCCCAGGCCGGACTGCTGCTGGAACTCCTCCAGCGCCTGCTCGCGGCTGACATACAGCGCGTCAGCCACACCGGGCATGCCCTTGATCTCGTCGCGCAGCGCCTCGCCTTCGCGGCTTCCGGCGTCGAGCTTGAGGTACAACGAAATCTGCGCGGCACGCTGCCACGAGCCGCCAAGCTTTTCGACGTTCTTCAGTAGTAGCGACAGCCCCATGGGCATGCTCAGCGCTACCGCCATCACCAGGCAGGTGAAGAAGCTGCCGATCGGCTGCTTGCCCAGACGGCGCAGACTGTCGGCCAGGCTGGCACGGTGGCTTTCCAGCCAGGCGTGCAGCAGCGTACGGAAATCCGGGCCGTCATCGTCATCACCGTGTTTTTTCTTTGCCGGTTGCGGATCGGCCGGCTTCGGCGCGACCCGCTCGGAAACTTTTGGTGTGCGTGTAGTGGTCATTGCCCGGCCTCCCCATCGCCGATCAAGCGGCCGCGCTGCAAGGTCAGCATGCGGTGGCGCATGCGCGCAATCAGTGCCAGGTCGTGGCTGGCGATCAATACCGTGGTGCCCAGGCGGTTGATGTCCTCGAACACGCCCATGATCTCCGCAGCCAGGCGTGGGTCGAGGTTACCGGTCGGTTCGTCGGCCAGCAGCAGGGCCGGCTGATGCACGATGGCGCGCGCAATACCCACCCGCTGTTGCTGGCCGGTGGACAGGTCGGCCGGGAACAGCTCGCCTTTGTCGGCCAGCGACACGCGCTCCAGGGCCGAGTCCACGCGCTTGGCGACCTCGGCCTTGGACAAACCGAGTATCTGCAGCGGCAAGGCGATGTTGTTGAACACCGTGCGGTCGAACAACAGCTGATGGTTCTGGAACACCACGCCAATCTGCCGACGCAGGAACGGGATCTGTGCATTGCTGATCTGCCCCAGATCCTGCCCGGCCAGCATCAGCTTGCCGCTGGTCGGACGTTCCATGGCCAGCAGCAGACGCAGCAAGGTACTTTTGCCAGCACCCGAGTGGCCGGTGACGAACAGGAATTCGCCCCGGCGCGCCCGGAAACTCAGCTCATGCAAACCCACATGACCATTGGGATAACGCTTGGCAACCTGTTCGAATCGGATCATGGTCAGTCTCGCTCGGCGAACAGAGCCTTCACGAACGGCTCGGCTTCGAAGGTGCGCAGGTCGTCGATGCCTTCACCAACACCGATAAAGCGGATCGGCAGCTTGAACTGCTTGGCCAGGGCAAAGATCACCCCACCCTTGGCGGTGCCGTCCAGCTTGGTCAGGGCCAGGCCGGTCAGTTCGACGCTCTGGTTGAAGTACTTGGCCTGGCTGATGGCGTTCTGGCCGGTACCGGCATCCAGCACCAGCAGCACCTCGTGCGGTGCTTCGGCGTCGAGCTTGCCGATAACCCGGCGGACCTTCTTCAGTTCTTCCATCAGGTTGTCTTTGGTATGCAGGCGGCCGGCGGTATCGGCGATCAGCACGTCGACGCCACGGGCCTTGGCAGCCTGCACGGCGTCGAAGATCACCGAGGCGGAGTCGGCCCCGGTGTGCTGGGCGATCACCGGGATCTGGTTGCGCTCGCCCCACACCTGCAACTGCTCGACCGCCGCGGCACGGAAGGTGTCACCGGCGGCCAGCATCACTTTCTTGCCTTCAAGTTGCAGCTTCTTGGCCAGTTTGCCGATGGTGGTGGTCTTGCCGGCGCCGTTCACGCCAACCACCAGAATCACGTAAGGCTTGTTCTGCGCCTGCACCACCAGCGGCTGTTCGACGGGACGCAGCAACGCAGCCAGTTCTTCCTGCAGCGATTTGTACAGGGCGTCGGCGTCGGCCAGCTGCTTGCGGGCGACCTTCTGGGTCAGGTTCTGGACGATGGTCGAGGTCGCTTCCACGCCGACATCGGCGGTCAGCAGGCGGGTCTCGATTTCGTCGAGCAGGTCGTCATCGATGACTTTCTTGCCCAGGAACAGGCTGGCCATGCCCTCGCCGATGCTGGCGCTGGTCTTCGACAGGCCCTGCTTGAGGCGTGCGAAGAAGCCGGGCTTGGCCTGCTCGGCCGGTGCAGGTGCCGGTGCCGGTTCGACGGCCGCTGCGGCGACTGCCACAGGGACGACGGGTTCTGGTGCCGGGCGTTCCGGGATGGCCGGCGGGGCCTTCGGCTCCAGGTCCGGCACCAGCGCCACAGGTTCCTCAGCGACCGGCAGTACCAGGTTGCTGACCGGCGCAGCAGGTTCGACCACGGCAGCAGGCTCGACCGGAGCCGTCTGCAAGGGTACGGATGCAATCGGCTGCGGCGTTGGCGCCAGCAGTGGCTGGGAGGCGACCGCTTCAGGCTCGGGGGCCTGCAACGGCTGGGAAGCCACCGGTTCGGGTGTCGGCGCCTGGGCTACCGGGGGCTGGGCGGCTTCGGCGAGCGGCTGCGGCTCGACCTGTACCGGGGTCGCGGGGGCCTGGACGGGCTCAGCGGCCTGCGGCGCTTCGCCGAGAGGGGCCTCTACCGGAGCGGCTGCAGGCTGCTCGACGGCGTGGCTCTCGTGCGCGGGCGAGCCCGCCTCCGCAGGTTGCTGCGGCTTCTTGCGAAACCAGCTGAACAGGCCTTTCTTCTCACCAGCCTCGGCCGGTGCTTTTTTGTCGTCGTTGGAACCAAACATGGAAGACGGCTATCTCAGGGTAGCGATGGGCCAGCTACGGCGCATCGGGAATTCTCTCTACGCAGAACAGACTATCTTGAAGCCGGCTGGTTCATGCGCAACGTTTTGTCTTGATGTCCTGTGGGCCAGAACGGCGACAGGCATGGTCGCCAGGCAACCGGATCAGTATCCTAGCACCTCCTGGCCCACCGACGCTAAACCCGGCGGGCCGCCGAACAGGTTAAACACCGTATGAATGCTCTAGCCCGCCGCGCCGCAGGCCTGTTGCTCGGCACGCTGTGCCTGCCGCTGGCAGCCTTCGCCGCCGATGTGCAACCCACCCACGAATTCATCCTCGACAACGGCCTGAAAGTGGTCGTGCGCGAGGACCATCGCGCCCCGGTGGCGGTCTCGCAGATCTGGTACAAGGTTGGCTCCAGCTACGAAACCCCGGGCCAGACCGGCCTGTCCCACGCGCTGGAACACATGATGTTCAAAGGCAGTGCCAAGGTCGGCCCTGGCGAGGCATCGCGCATCCTGCGGGACATCGGTGCCGAGGAAAACGCCTTTACCAGCGATGACTACACCGCCTATTACCAGGTGCTGGCGCGCGACCGCCTGCCAGTGGCCCTGGAGCTGGAGGCCGACCGCCTGGCCAGCCTGCGCCTGCCAGCCGACGAGTTCAGCCGCGAAATCGAGGTGATCAAGGAAGAACGCCGCCTGCGCACCGACGACCAGCCCAACGCCAAGGCATTCGAGCTGTTCCGCGCCATGGCCTACCCGGCCAGCGGCTACCACACGCCGACCATCGGCTGGATGGCCGACCTCGAACGCATGAAGGTCGAAGAGCTGCGCCGCTGGTATGAATCCTGGTACGCCCCCAACAATGCCACCCTGGTCGTCGTGGGCGACGTCAGCGTCGACGAGGTCAAGGCCCTGGCGCAGAAGTACTTCGGCAGCATCCCCAGGCGTGCCGTGCCGCCAGCCAAGTTGCCCCTGGAACTGGCCGAGCCCGGCCAGCGCCAGCTGACCCTGCACGTACGCACCCAACTGCCCAGCCTGATCTACGGCTTCAACGTCCCCGGCCTGGCCACTGCCAAGGACCCACGCACGGTACATGCCCTGCGCCTGATCTCGGCGCTGCTTGACGGCGGCTACAGCGCGCGCATGCCGGCGCGCCTGGAGCGTGGCCAGGAACTGGTGGCCGGCGCTTCGTCCAGCTACAACGCCTACACCCGCGGCGACAGCCTGTTCCTGATCTCGGCCACACCGAACGTGCAGAAGCACAAGTCCCTGGCGGACGTGGAAAAGGGCATCTGGCAGCTGCTGGATGAGCTCAAGACCACCCCGCCCAGCACCGAGGAACTCGAGCGCGTGCGCGCCCAGGTCATCGCCGGCCTGGTCTACGACCGAGATTCCATCAGCAGCCAGGCCACCACCATCGGTCAGCTGGAAACCGTCGGCCTGTCGTGGAAGCTGATCGACACCGAACTGGAGGAGCTCGAGCGCATTACCCCGCAGGACATCCAGAACGCCGCGCGCACCTACTTCACCCGCGAACGCCTGAGCGTTGCCCATGTACTGCCCGAGGAGTCCGCTCATGAGTGACCGCCGCGCACCACGCACAACCCTGCTAGCCACCGGTATCCGTGCCTTGGCCCTGGCGGCCGTGCTGGCCAGCCCGGCCATGGCCGACAACATCGCCAAGGCTGAAAGCAACGCCGCACGCCCGGCCAAGACCCTGCAGTCGCTGGCCGAGCTGGATGGCAAGGCGCCCAGCCGGCGCCAGCTGAACATCCAGCACTGGAATACCGCTGAAGGCGCCCGGGTGCTGTTCGTCGAAGCCCGCGAGCTGCCCATGTTCGACCTGCGCGTAACCTTCGCCGCCGGTAGCAGCCAGGATGGCGGCGTGCCAGGCCTGGCGGCCCTGACCAACGCCATGCTCAACGAAGGTGTGGCCGGCAAGGACGTGACCGCCATTGCCGAAGGCTTCGAAGGCCTGGGCGCAGACTTTGGCAACGGCTCCTACCGCGACATGGCCGTGGCCTCGCTGCGCAGCCTCAGCGCCAAGGACAAGCGTGACGCGGCGTTGAAGCTGTTTACCGAGGTGGCCGGCAAACCGACCTTCCCGGCAGACGCCCTCAAGCGCATCAAGAACCAGATGCTGGCCGGCTTCGAATACGACAAGCAGAATCCCGGCAAGATCGCTGGCAAGGCCCTGTTCGCCAGGCTCTATGGCGACCACCCCTATGCCCACCCCAGCGACGGTACTGCGGAAAGCATCAACGGCATCACACTGGCCCAGCTGCGCGCCTTCCACGCCAAAGCCTACACCGGTGGCAACGCAGTCATCGCCCTGGTCGGCGACCTCAGCCGCGCCGAGGCCGAAGCCATCGCCGCCCAAGTGTCCGCCGGCCTGCCCAAGGGCCCGGCACTGGCTGCCCCCGCCCAGCCCACTGAAGCCAAGGCAGGCCTCACCCACATCGACTTCCCGTCCAAGCAGACCCACCTGATGCTGGCCGAGCTCGGTATCGATCGCCAGGACCCGGACTGGCCAGCCCTGTCACTGGGCAACCAGATCCTCGGCGGTGGCGCGTTCGGCACCCGGCTGATGGCCGAGGTACGGGAGAAACGCGGCCTGACCTACGGCGTATACTCGGCATTCAGCCCGATGCAGGTACGCGGCCCGTTCATGATCAACCTGCAGACCCGTGCCGAGCTGAGCGAAGGCACACTCAAGCTGGTGCAGGACATTCTTGCCGACTACCTCAAGGCCGGTCCCACCCAGCAAGAGCTGGACGATGCCAAGCGCGAGCTGGCCGGCAGCTTCCCGCTGTCCAATGCCAGCAACGCCAGCATCGTCGGCCAGTTGGGCGCAATTGGCTTCTACAACCTGCCGTTGACCTGGCTGGAGGACTTCATGCAGCAGTCCCAGGCGCTCACCGTCGAACAGGTCAAGGCGGCCATGAACAAACACCTGTCAGCCGATAAACTGGTGATCGTCACCGTGGGCCCGAAAGTGCCACAGAAACCGCTGCCAGCACCTACCGACAAACCCTCCGGGCAAGCGCTCGGGGTACCGGAGCACTAATGCCAAGAACCACCCCTCCCGCCCGCCCGCAACCGGGCCAGAGCAAGGGCCAGGGTCACCTGCGTATCATCGCCGGCGAGTGGCGCAGCCGCCGCCTGGCGGTTCCGGATGGCGAAGGCCTGCGGCCAACGCCTGACCGCGTGCGCGAAACCCTGTTCAACTGGCTGGCCCCTCATATCGAGGGCGCCCGTGTGCTGGACGCGTTTACCGGCAGCGGTGCCCTGGTGCTCGAAGCCTTGTCCCGCGGGGCCGAGGACGCCGTAGCGCTGGACAGCAACCCGGCCGCCATCGCCAACCTGAAGAACAACCTCGAAATCCTGCGTTGCCCACGCGGGCAGATCCTGCAGACCGATGCCCTGCGCTATCTGCAGGGTCCGGCCAAGCAGCAATTCGACGTAGTGTTCCTCGATCCGCCGTTCCATCAGGACCTGCTGGCCAACACCTGTAACCTGCTGGAGCAGAACCAGTGGCTGCAGGAACAGGCCTGGGTCTACACCGAAAGCGAAAGCGCGCCGTCGACCTTGCAGCTGCCTGGCAACTGGCGCCTGCACCGCGAGAAGAAAACCGGCCAGGTATACTACGCACTCTGGCAGCGCGGCTGACCGGGTAACCGCGGGTTGGCCAGGATGGCCGACCCGCCTGCCCTCGCTGCAACTGCCCCCTACCGACCAATAGCGCACGTACAGTGGCGCTGTTTCATGGCACTCTAGGCAGGCACATCACGAGTCGCCCAGCATGCCTAGTTCCAGTGCCACATTCCGCCCGGCCATCGGCCTGTCCAACCCTCACCTGCAAACCCTGTGGGGGCCACTGTGGCGCAAGCTGCCCGACCTGCCGCGCAACCGCGAGCGACTGTGGCTGGCCGATGGCGACTTCATCGACCTGGACTGGCACGGCCCGCACCAGCCCCATGCGCCCCTGGTACTGGTGCTGCACGGGTTGACCGGCTCATCGCATTCGCCCTACGTCAAAGGCTTGCAGCAGGCGTTGCAAGGCTGCGGCTGGGCCAGCGTGGCAGTCAACTGGCGTGGTTGTTCGGGCGAACCCAACCTGCTGCCGCGCAGTTACCATTCCGGTGCCAGCGAAGACCTCGCAGAAATCGTCAGCCACCTGCGTGCCCAGCGCCCCTTGGCACCGTTGTATGCGGTGGGCTACTCGCTGGGCGGTAACGTGCTGCTCAAGTACCTGGGTGAAAGCGGCGTCGCCAGCCAGCTGGAAGCGGCAGTGGCGGTGTCGGTGCCGTTTCGTCTGGACCATTGCGCCGACCGTATCGGCCAGGGATTCTCGAAGGTGTACCAGGCGCATTTCATGCGCGAGATGCTGGCGTACGTGCAGCTCAAGCAGCGCCACTTTCACGACAATGGCCAGCATGAACGGCTGGCGACACTGCAACGGCTGGGGCCGCTGGGCAAGTTGCGCACTTTCTGGGACTTCGATGGCAAGGTCACTGCCCCACTGAACGGCTTTCGCGATGTGCACGACTACTATCGCCGTTCATCGAGCCACTTTTTCCTGGGCAGCAACCGCACGCCGACCCTCATCATCCATTCAAGCGATGACCCATTCGTTTCAGACCACAGCCTGCCCACGGCACGTGAGCTGGCGCCGCAGACCCGTTTCGAGCTGCACAAACGGGGTGGCCACGTGGGGTTCGTCGATGGCAGCCTGCGCAACCCAGGGTATTACCTGGAGCGGCGGATTCCGCAGTGGCTGTTGCAAGGCCAGTAAAGCAGTAACGGCCTCAGCGCCGGCAAACCGGCGCTGAGGCCAGGCCTGCTCATTCGCCGGTCGCTACGCCATGCGCCGGGTCGTTGATCCATTCACTCCAGGACCCGGCATACAGTTTGCCCAGCGGATACCCCGCCAGCGCCAGCGCAAACAGGTTATGGCAAGCAGTCACCCCTGATCCGCAATACGCAACCAACTGCTCAGGCGCGCGCCCGGCCAGCTTCTCGGCAAAGCGCTGCCTGAGCTGCTCCGCCGGCAGGAAGCACCCGTCAGCCCCCAGGTTGTCGGTGAACGCTGCGCACTGGGCGCCCGGGATATGCCCCGCCACCGGGTCGATCGGCTCCACTTCCCCACGAAACCGCGGCAAGGCACGCGCGTCGAGCAACGTCAGGTCGTCTGCCCCCAGGCGCTTGGCCAGATGCCCGGCATCGATCAGCAGCTTGGCGTCCGGCTCACCTGTGAAGGTGCCTTCCCGCTTGGCTGGCGGGTCGAGGCTCAGCGGCAGGTGCGCCGCATGCCAGGCCTTCAGCCCGCCGTCGAGGATTGCCACACCGCTGCGCTTGCCCAGCCAGGCCAGCAACCACCACGCCCGGGCGGCAAAGGCGCCAGGGCCGTCGTCGTACAGTACCACCTCGCTGTCATTGTCCAGGCCCCACTCGCGCAGGCGTTCAACAAGCCGCTGCGCATCCGGCAACGGGTGGCGCCCGGTGCGGCCTTTGCTCACCGGCCCACTCAGGTCACGCTCCAGGTCGGCAAAATGCGCCCCGGCAATATGCCCCTGGGCGTAGCTGCGTTGGCCATAGTCCACATCCTCCAGAGCAAAGCGGCAGTCGAGTATCACCAACTTGGCCGAACCCAGACGCTCGGCCAACTGCTGCGGGGTGATCAATTGCGCAAGGGGCATGACAATCTCCTGATCGAGGGCACTAGGGCCCCGGGCTACTGCGCCAGGGCCTGGTTGAACGGTACATGGAATTCCTGACACAGGGCGTCCACGGCGCTGCGGGCATTCTCGGTGACGAAGCCAAGCTCCAGCACCAGCACCTGATAGACGCCGCGCTTGAAGGCTTCTTCGCCCAAATGCGCGGAGTGCTCCCGCGTGGTACTGAGAAAACGCACCCAGGACGTCAGCACGATCCAGGCGTTGATCGTCAGCGATTCGATCTGCGCCGGTACCATGGCCAGGATCCCCGCCTCGACGAAGCCGCGGTAGATGGCCTGGCCCTGGCGCAGGCAGCGCTCGGAAAAGCGCCGGTAACGGGCGGCCAGCTCCGGGTCACTGTCGAGCAGATGCTCGAGGTCACGGTGCAGGAAGCGGTAGTTCCACATTGCGGCCAGCAGGGCCTTGAGGTAGAAGCGCTTGTCTTCCACGGTCGCTGGGCGACCTTGCGGCGGGCGCAGGAAGCTGTCCACCAGTTCTTCGTACTGGCTGAACAACAGGGCGATGATCGCCTGTTTGTTGGGGAAGTGGTAATACAGGTTGCCGGGTGAGATTTCCATGTGCGCGGCAATGTGGTTGGTACTGACGCTACGTTCACCCTGCTGGTTGAACAGCTCAAGGCTGTTCTGCACGATGCGCTCTCGGGTCTTCATGCGCGGCGCCATGCTCGGCTCCCAGTCTGCGGGCTTCATCAAAAGGTCATATTACGGCGTATTGGCGGTGGAATGCACCGCATGAATGCGCGGAAAAAGTCGCACCATCGCCCGGTTTAGAGTATAGGCTCTAAGGATTTCCCGCCCGGACTCGCCACTGCCATGAACTCGCCTAGTGCCCTGCCTCCTGTGCAATCCGACACCGACCTGGCGACGATGTTCGCTGTTCAGCGCCGGGCCTTTTCCGGCAACCCGCTGCCACCCGCGGCGCAGCGGCGGCAATGGCTGAAAAGCCTGCGCGAGGCCTTGCTGGCCGGCCAGGCGGAGCTGATCGAAGCCATCGGCCAGGACTTTGAAGGGCGCAGCGCCAACGAGACCCTGCTGGCCGAACTGCTGCCTTCGGTGCAGGGCCTGCGCCACGCCGAAAAACACCTGCAACGCTGGATGCGCGCCAGCCGGCGCCGGGTCGGCCTGGCCTTCCAGCCCGCCAGCGCGCAGGTGCGCTATCAACCCTTGGGCGTGGTCGGCATCATCGTGCCGTGGAACTACCCGCTGTTCCTGGCCATCGGCCCGCTGACCTGCGCCCTGGCCGCTGGCAACCGGGTCATGCTCAAGCTCAGCGAAGCCACACCGGCTTGTGGCCGCGCGCTGAAACAGCTGCTGGAGCGCGTATTCCCCAGCGACCTGGTCAGCGTGGTGCTTGGCGAAGTCGAGGTGGGCAAGGCCTTCGCCCGCCTGCCTTTCGACCACCTGTTGTTCACCGGTGCCACCAGCGTCGGGCGTCAGGTGATGCTGGCTGCGGCACACAACCTGACTCCGGTCACGCTGGAACTCGGTGGCAAGTCGCCGGCGATTGTCTCGGCCGACATACCGCTGGACAGCGCCGCCGAACGCATCGCCTTCGGCAAGACCCTGAATGCTGGCCAGACCTGCGTCGCCCCCGACTACGTGCTGGTGCCGCGCGAGCGGCTACAGGCCTTCGCCGACGCCTATCAGCGTGCGGTACGCCGGCTGTACCCGCGCATCGCCGATAACCCCGACTATACCGCCATCATCAACCCGTACCAGCTGCAGCGCTTGCAGGGCCTGCTGGACGATGCCAGCGCCAAGGGCGCGCAGGTGCTGGACATCTACCCCAACGAAACCCGCCAGGGTCGGCGCCTGCCGCCGCACCTGTTGCTCGACGTGCACGACGACATGCAAGTGATGCAGGACGAGATCTTCGGCCCGCTGCTGCCGTTGGTGCCCTACGACGGTCTCGAACAGGCGCTGGCCTACATCAACCAACGACCACGCCCGCTGGCGCTGTACTACTTCGGCTATGACCGCGCCGGCCAGGAGCAGGTGCTGCGTCACACCCATTCCGGCGGCGTGTGCCTGAACGACACCCTGCTTCACGTAGCCCAGGACGACCTGCCGTTCGGCGGCATCGGCCCTTCGGGTATGGGCCACTACCACGGCCATGACGGGTTCCTCACCTTCAGCAAGGCCAAGGCGGTATTGGCCAAGCAACGCTTCAATGCCGCGCGGCTGGTCTACCCGCCTTATGGCAAAGCCCTGCAGCGCCTGGTTTTCAAGCTATTCATCCGCTGAGGGCCGGCCCATGCACCGTCGCGATCTGCTGCGTTTCAGCCTTGGCGCCAGCCTGATCCTGGCCGGTACCAGCCTGGTCGGCTGCCGCGCACAAACAGCCGCGACCGGTTACCACGCATTGCGCGACGATGACCTGCCGCTACTGAGTGCGCTGATCCCGGTGGTCCTGGCCGACACACAGGCCACCGAAACATTGGTGCTGCACAGCCTCGACCACAAGCTGGCGGCGCTGTCACCTGAGATGCTCAAGCTCACCCGGCAACTGTTCGACGTGCTCAGCCTGCCGCTCACCCGCGGCCCCCTGACAGGTGTCTGGGGCGCCTGGGAACAAGCCAGCCCCGCGCAAGCCAGGGCCTTCCTGCAGCGTTGGCAGGACAGCTCGCTGAACCTGCTGCGCATGGGCCACGCCTCGCTCTTGCAGTTGCTGCAGATGGCCTGGTACGAACGCCCTGAATCCTGGGCCGCCTGCGGCTACCCAGGGCCACCGAAGATCTGAAAACAACAAGAGCAGCGCAGATGCCTGTACCCGACCCGTTTCGCCAAGGCCTGGAGCATGGCTGGATCACCCATGACGCTTCGCGCCTGGAGCAGGACCTCATCCTGGAAGCCGACGTTGCCGTGATTGGCAGCGGTGCCGGTGGCGCAACCAGTGCACAAATGCTCAGCGCCGCCGGCTTCAAGGTGCTGCTGGTCGAAGAAGGCCCGTTGAAGACCAGCAGCGATTTCCACCTGCTGGAAAACGAAGCCTACGCCAGCCTGTACCAGGAAGGCCTGGGGCGCATGAGCAAGGATGGCGCCATCACCATTCTGCAGGGCCGCGCCGTGGGTGGCACCACGCTGGTCAATTGGACTTCGAGTTTTCGCACCCCGCCCGAGACCCTGGCGTACTGGGCCTCGGCCCATAACGTGAGCGGCCTGGACGAAACGCAGATGCGCCCCTGGTTCGAACGTATCGAACAGGAACTGGGCATCAGCCCCTGGGCACTGCCGCCGAACGCCAACAACGACGTGCTGCGCCGTGGCTGCGAGCAGCTGGGCTACCGCTGGGCGGTGATTCCGCGCAACGTGCGCGGCTGTTGGAACCTGGGCTATTGCGGCATGGGTTGCCCGGTGAATGCCAAGCAATCGATGCTCGTAACCCGCATTCCCGCGACGCTCGAGCAAGGCGGCGAGTTACTCTATCTGGCCCGGGCCGAGCGCTTCGAGCACAACGGCGAACGCATCCATGGCCTGACCTGCCAGGCGCTGGACAGCCAGGGCATACACCCTTCGGGCTGCCAGGTCCGCATACGTGCGCGCCATTACGTTCTGGCCGGGGGCGGTATCAACAGCCCGGCGCTACTGCTGCGGTCCGCTGCGCCCGACCCGCACGGCTGCCTGGGCAAGCGCACCTTCCTGCACCTGGTGAACTTCAGCGCAGCACGCTTCAACGAACGTATCGATCCCTACTACGGCGCCCCGCAGTCCATCTACAGTGACCACTTCCAATGGCAAGGCGGCGTCGACGGCCCGATTGGCTACAAGCTGGAGGTACCGCCGTTGCACCCGGCCCTGGCCAGCACCCTGCTGGGTGGGTATGGCGAGGACAATGCCCGGCGCATGGCCGAGCTACCCCATACCCATGTGATGCTGGCACTGCTGCGCGACGGCTTTCACCCGCAAAGCCAGGGTGGGACGGTGGAGCTGCGCGGCGATGGCTCTCCCGTGCTCGACTACCCGCTCACCGGCTACCTGTATGACGGTTTGCGCCGCGCCTATCGCAGCATGGCGCAAATCCAGTTCGCCGCCGGCGCCACCCAGGTAACCCCCGTGCACAGCGATGCCCGTGCTGCGTCCAGCCTGCAACAGGCCTTGGCCATGATCGATAGCTTGCGCCTGGAGCCGTTTCGCACGCGCCTGGGCAGCGCCCACGTGATGGGCGGTTGTGCCCTGGGGGAAGACCCGCGCCAGGCGGTATGCGACAGCCTGGGCCGCCATCACCAGTTGGAGAACCTGTCGATACACGACGGTTCGCTGTTCCCCACCAGCATCGGCGCCAACCCGCAATTGTCGGTGTATGCCATCAGCGCCAGGCTCAGCGAGGCCCTGATTGCCCGCCTGGCACACAGCGCATGACAACGAACGCGGCCCCTGTCTATAGTGCCATCAGCCGGCCGCATGACTTGGCCGGGCGCAGTCGCTGCGCTACCATCCGACTCCCCAACGCACTCCAGCCAGGATGACGCGATGAACCGAGTGTTGTACCCGGGTACTTTCGACCCCATTACCAAAGGCCATGGCGATCTGGTCGAACGCGCCTCGCGGCTGTTCGACCATGTGATCATCGCCGTGGCGGCCAGCCCCAAGAAAAACCCGCTGTTCCCGCTGGAACAACGGGTGGAGCTCGCCCGTGAGGTCACCAAGCACCTGCCCAATGTCGAAGTCATCGGCTTCTCCTCGCTGCTGGCACACTTCGCCAAGGAACAGGGCGCGAACGTGTTCCTGCGTGGCCTGCGGGCGGTATCCGACTTCGAGTACGAGTTCCAGCTGGCGAACATGAACCGGCAACTGGCCCCCGATGTCGAGAGCCTGTTCCTCACGCCTTCGGAGCGTTATTCCTTCATTTCCTCGACTTTGGTCCGGGAAATCGCCGCATTGGGGGGGGATATCAGCAAGTTCGTCCACCCGGCGGTGGCCGACGCGTTGACCGAACGCTTCAGGAAGTAAGCCGGACAGCTGATTATCGCGCCCGCGTGCACTGCGGGCGCGAATGCGGCACAATTGTGCCCACTGCGTTGAATATGCCCGGGCGCAGAGCCCCGGCCGGAGTCCCCATGTCCCTGATCATCACCGACGATTGCATCAACTGCGACGTCTGCGAACCCGAGTGCCCGAACGAGGCCATCTCCCAAGGCGAAGAGATCTACGTGATCGACCCTAACCTGTGCACCCAGTGCGTGGGCCATTACGACGAGCCGCAATGCCAGCAGGTTTGCCCGGTCGACTGCATCCCGCTGGATGAAGCGCACCCGGAAACCGAAGAAGAGCTGATGGCCAAGTATCGTCGTATTACCGGCAAGGCCTGAACCTACAGGCCTGCGCGGCACCTGTAGGAGCGGCCTTGTGTCGCGATGGGGCGCGCAGCGCCCCCAAGATTTCCGCCCTTACGACTTACAGCGCACCCCCTCAGCGCTGGCAACGCGGGCAGTACACGCTGGCCCGCTGCCCCAGCTTGACCTCGCGCAATGGCGTGCCGCACAGCTTGCACGGCTGCCCGCCTCGCCCATACACGAACAATTCCTGCTGGAAGTACCCCGGCTGGCCATCGCCGCCGATGAAGTCGCGCAAGGTGGTGCCGCCCTGCTCGATTGCCGCCGCGAGCACCCGCTTGATCTCTATCGTCAGCTTCAGGTAACGCGCCCGTGAAATCCCGCCGGCCGCGCGTCGTGGGTCGATCCCGGCGGCGAACAGCGCCTCGGTGGCGTAGATGTTGCCCACCCCCACCACCACTGCGTTGTCCATGATGAACGGCTTGACCGCCATCGAACGCCCGCGGGACAACTGGAACAACCGCTCGCCGTCGAACAGGTCGGTCAGTGGCTCCGGCCCCAGGCGCAGCAGCAGTTCGTGGTTGAACGGGTCCTGGCTCCACAGCATCGCGCCAAAGCGGCGCGGGTCGGTGTAGCGCAGCATCAGCCCCGACTCCAGTTCGATGTCGACGTGCTCGTGCTTGGCCGCCGGCAAACCCAGCTCGACCAGGCGCAGGTTGCCCGACATGCCCAGGTGGCTGATCAGCGTACCGACCTCGGCATTGATCAGCAGGTACTTGGCGCGCCGCTCGACACTGACGATGCGCTGCCCTGACAGGCGCACGTCCAGGTCTTCGGGAACCGGCCAGCGCAGGCGCCGGTCACGCACCACCACCCGGCTGACGCGCTGGCCTACCAGGTGCGGCGCGATACCGCGCCGGGTGGTTTCTACTTCGGGTAATTCCGGCATGTGTCAGTGCCCGCCCAACTCGCGAATGTTCTGCTTGAGGTTTTCGAAATCGTATTCCGACAAGCCTATGTAATCGAGCACCAGCGGGCCGACCACCTGCCATTCATGGTCCAGCGGCTGGTTGCCCAGTACCCGGTAGGAGGCACAGATGTGCTCGGCCATTTTCAATACCGCCAGGAGGTTCTTCAGCTGGCTCTGGGTATTGCGCGAGCTTTCGTCGCGGAATACCGCCAGGGCATTGTGGTGGTTGGCGATGGCCGCGCTGAGGTGCTCGGGCAGGCGCCAGGACTTGGCGGTGAAATAGCCGACCACCGCATGGTTGGTGTTGAAGGCCCGGTTTTCGCTGTCGACGATCCGGGTTTCCCCGTCGGCTGTGGCATAGGCCTGCTCCAGCACCTCCATGTAGTCGGGGAAGCGCTTGAGCATCAGCGGCACGCCGCAGTCATGGAACAGACCGAGGGTGTAGGCCTCGTCCGCCGGCTGGATGCCGGTGCGCTTGGCCAGGGTCAGGCAGGTCATCGCCACATCCTGGGCGGTATCCCAGAAGCGGTTTAGGGTGACGATGGTCTCGTCGCTCATTTCGCTCTTGATCGACTGGGCGTTGATCAGGTTGATGATCGAACGGCTACCCAGCAGGTTCACCGCGCGCTGGATCGAACCGATCTTGTTGGAAAGGCCGAAGTGCGGGGAGTTGACCAGCTTGAGCAAGGCGCCCGAAAGCCCGGGGTCCTGGGCAATCAGCTTGGCGATGGTTTCCAGGTCAGGGTCTGGCATGTACTGCTCGAACTGCAGATCGACCATGATTTGCGGTTGCGGCGGGATGGTGATGCCTTGCAAGGCTTGCTGAATCTGTTCGGCGCTGAGTTCCTGGGACATACGTGCACACTCGTTCGGGACGAGCGATTCTAACCCCCCGCACCGGCAAGGGACCAACCACTGAATCGTAACGCCGGAACTTTCCTTGGCCGCCACGGGCCTCTTTTTCACATTCATCGGAAAAGGAGCAAGCACCATGAGTGCGGAACTGAACGGCAAGCGCGTAGCCTTTCTGGTCACCGACGGCTTCGAGCAGGTGGAGCTGACCGGCCCCCGCGAAGCCCTTGAACAGAGCGGCGCGGTGGTGGATATCCTCAGCGACAAGGAGGGCACGGTACGCGGTTGGAACCATGACCAGCCGGCGGATGAATTCGCCGTGGATGCCACTTTCGAAGGTGCCCACCTGGACCTCTACGATGCCTTGGTGCTCCCTGGCGGCGTGCAAAACTCTGACACGATTCGGCTCATCCCCGCGGCGCAGAAACTGGTGAAAAGCCACGAGTCGGCCGGCAAACCGCTGGCGGTGATCTGCCACGGAGGCTGGTTGCTGGTGTCATGCGGGCTGGTCAAGGGCAAACGGATGACCAGCTACAAGACCCTGCATGACGACATTCGCAACGCCGGCGGCGAGTGGGTGGATGAGGAGGTCGTGGTCGATGGCAAGCTGATCAGCAGCCGCCAGCCCGATGACATTCCGGCGTTCAACCAGCAGTTGATCAAGGCATTGGCGGCCTGATGCCATGTCACGGATGACACGACACAAGGCCGTTCCTACAACGGACGCATGGCCGGGCAACGCGTTATAATCCCGCTCTTTTTTCCGGAGCGACGTCATGTCCCTGCCCAGCCTTCGCCTCAAAGCCAATGCCGACCGCCGCCTGCGCGCCGGCCACCTGTGGGTCTACAGCAACGAAGTCGATGTCACCGCGACTCCGTTGCAGGGCTTTCAGGCCGGCCAGCAGGCCGTTCTCGAGGCGGCCAACGGCAAGCCGCTGGGCATCGTTGCACTGAGCCCGAACAACCTGATCTGCGCCCGCCTGCTGTCGCGCGATGTCAAGCTGCCGCTGGACAAGTCGCTGCTGGTACACCGCCTGAACGTGGCCCTGTCGCTGCGCCAGCGCCTGTTCGAGCAACCGTGCTACCGCCTGGTCTACGGCGATTCCGACCTGCTGCCAGGCCTGGTGGTAGACCGCTTCTTCGACATTCTCGTGGTGCAACTGGCCTCGGCCACCATGGAAGCGCACAAGGACGACGTGATTGCGGCGCTGGTCCAGGTGCTCAAGCCCAGCGGCATCCTGTTCAAGAACGACTCCTCGGCGCGCGACGCCGAGGGCCTGCAGCGCTATGTCGAGACGGTCTATGGTGAAGTGCCGGACTGGGTGCCGCTGGAAGAGAACGGCGTCAGGTTCGAAGCCCCGGTGCGTGACGGCCAGAAGACCGGCTGGTTCTACGACCACCGCATGAACCGCGCCCGCCTGGCACCGTACGTGAAAGGCAAGCGGGTGCTCGACCTGTTCAGCTATATCGGTGGCTGGGGTGTGCAGGCCGGTGCCTTCGGCGCCAGCGAAGTGTTCTGCGTCGATGCCTCGGGCTTTGCCCTGGATGGCGTGGAACGCAACGCCGCGCTGAACGGCATCAGCGAGAAGCTGACCTGCATCGAAGGCGACGTGTTCGAGGCCCTGCGCGAGCTCAAGGCCGCCGAAGAACGCTTCGACGTGATCATTGCCGACCCACCTGCGTTCATCAAGCGCAAGAAAGACCTGAAAAACGGTGAAGCGGCCTATCGCCGCCTGAACGAGCAGGCCATGCGCATGCTGACCAAGGACGGCATCCTGGTCAGCGCCTCGTGCTCGATGCACCTGCCTGAAGACGACCTGCACAACATCCTGCTCACCAGCGCCCGCCACCTCGACCGCAACCTGCAGTTGCTCGAGCGCGGCGGCCAGGGCCCGGACCACCCGGTGCACCCGGCCATCGCTGAAACCCGCTACATCAAGAGCATCACCTGCCGGTTGCTGCCCAACAGCTGACCGCAACGCCGATGCGCCCCTGCGGGAGCGGGTTCACCCGCTTCCACAGGGTAGGGCAATCACCCTCGCTGCTCGCAAAACGGCCAACTATCCACATCGCCATTCCCTCACCGCCCCAGCGGTGTAGAATCGGCCTATTCATCGCCAGTCATCCCCGGCGGGTTTATGAGCTCTGGCCAGGCACGCGGCGATCCCGCGCAGTCCTCGGCCCCATCCGTGCCAGTGGCAACCGGCCTGCGGTACAAAGGACAAGAGAAGCTCACTCCCCTTTCTGTGACCTGATTAAGCCGCCAGGAGTGTTTCATGCCTGATTACCGTTCAAAGACTTCCACCCAAGGCCGCAACATGGCCGGCGCCCGTGCCCTGTGGCGCGCCACCGGGATGAAGGACGAAGACTTCAAGAAACCGATCATCGCCATCGCCAACTCGTTCACCCAGTTCGTCCCAGGCCACGTGCACCTGAAGGACCTGGGTCAGCTGGTCGCCCGCGAAATCGAACGCGCCGGTGGCGTGGCCAAGGAATTCAACACCATCGCGGTCGATGACGGCATCGCCATGGGCCACGACGGCATGCTGTACTCGCTGCCAAGCCGCGAGATCATCGCCGACGCCGTGGAATACATGGTCAACGCCCACTGCGCCGACGCCATCGTGTGTATCTCCAACTGCGACAAGATTACCCCCGGCATGCTGATGGCCGCACTGCGCCTGAACATCCCGGTGATCTTCGTTTCCGGCGGCCCGATGGAAGCCGGCAAGACCAAGCTGGCCAGCCATGGCCTGGACCTGGTCGACGCCATGGTCATCGCTGCCGACTCTTCGGCCTCCGATGAAAAAGTCGCCGAATACGAGCGTAGCGCCTGCCCGACCTGCGGCTCGTGCTCCGGCATGTTCACCGCCAACTCGATGAACTGCCTGACCGAAGCCTTGGGCCTGGCCCTGCCGGGCAACGGCTCGACCCTGGCCACCCACGCCGACCGCGAGCAACTGTTCCTCACTGCCGGCCGCACCATCGTCGAGCTGTGCAAGCGTTACTATGGCGACAACGACGCGTCGGTGCTGCCGCGCAACATTGCCAACTTCAAGGCGTTCGAGAACGCCATGATGCTCGACATCGCCATGGGCGGCTCGACCAACACCATCCTGCACCTGCTGGCCGCAGCCCAGGAAGCCGAGGTGGCGTTCGACCTGCGCGACATCGACCGCCTGTCGCGCAAAGTGCCGCAGCTGTGCAAGGTGGCGCCGAACATCCAGAAGTACCACATGGAAGATGTGCACCGCGCCGGGGGCATCTTCAGCATCCTCGGCTCGCTGGCCCGTGGCGGCCTGCTGCACACCGACCTGCCGACCGTGCACAGCCGCAGCATGGAAGAAGCCATCGCCAAGTGGGACATTACCCAGACCGATGACGAAGCCGTGCACACCTTCTTCAAGGCAGGCCCTGCCGGCATCCCGACCCAGACCGCATTCAGCCAGTCGACCCGTTGGCCGAGCCTGGACCTGGACCGCGCCGAAGGCTGCATCCGCAGCGTCGAGCACGCCTACTCGCAGGAAGGCGGCCTGGCCGTGCTGTACGGCAACATCGCGCTGGATGGCTGCGTGGTGAAAACCGCCGGTGTCGACGAATCGATCCTGGTGTTCGAAGGCACCGCGAAGATCTTCGAGAGCCAGGACAGCGCCGTGCGCGGCATCCTCGCCGACGAGGTGAAGGCCGGCGACATCGTGATCATCCGCTACGAAGGCCCGAAAGGCGGCCCGGGCATGCAAGAAATGCTGTACCCGACCTCGTACCTGAAGTCCAAAGGCCTGGGCAAGGCCTGCGCCCTGCTCACCGACGGCCGCTTCTCGGGCGGTACCTCGGGCCTGTCGATCGGCCACGCCTCGCCGGAAGCCGCGGCTGGCGGTGCCATCGGCCTGGTGCGCGACGGCGACAAGGTGCTGATCGACATCCCCAACCGTTCGATCAACCTGCAAGTCAGCGACGAAGAACTGGCCCAGCGTCGCGTCGAGCAGGACAAGAAGGGCTGGAAGCCAGCCGAAGTGCGCCCACGCAAGGTGACCACTGCGCTGAAGGCCTATGCCCTGCTGGCGACCAGTGCCGACAAGGGTGCTGTGCGTAACAAGGCGATGCTGGAAGGGCTTTGAGGCCTGACAGAAGAGAAAAAGAACCGGCGCCCTGAGCGCCGGTTTTTTCTGGCTGCAAGGCCCTTTCGCGGTTCACCCGCGAAGAGGCCCGGGGCAAGCCCCCCAAGGCTTACTGAATTTGCTCCGGCGTCACGACCACCCAGTTCTTGTCCGCCGTCACCGGCAAGCCTTCCTTGGCCTGCGCCGCCGCATTCCTGGCAATCATGCCGTTGATCTGGTCCATGTACTTGGCCTTGCGGTTGATCCACAGGTGGATGCCGCCCTTGTCCACGTCCACGCCATGGAACTGCATGTAGCCGTCGCTGGTTGGGGTGTCGCCGCCCACCAGTACCGGTTTCTTCCACTCGTCGATATAGGTCAGGATGGCTGCGTGCTTGCCGGCCATCCAGGTGGCCGGGGTCCACAGGTACGGGGTCAGCTCCAGCCCGACGTTGGCCTTGGCATCGTAGTGTCCGGCAGTGATCTGCTTGCGCGCGGTGGTCAGCTGGCCATTGGCGCGGTCCTTCAGCAGCAGGCTCACACCAATCACGTTCTCAGGCTTCACGTTGTAGCCATATTTGGGATCGGACGCGACCATACGCACCAGCTCCTCCGAGGCGGCAGAGATCACGTAGACCTCGATACCGTTCTCCATCAGCTTGTTGTACAGCTCAGTCTGGCCCTTGAAGACCTTGGGCGGCTGCACCTCGATGGTCTTGACCTGGTCGCCTTCGTAGTAAGTGCTGGGGATCGGCTTGCCGGAGGCCATCATTTCATCCACCTGCACCTTCAGCTCCTGCAGGGTGAAGCCCGAGAACACCTGGGCTACCCACGGGTAGCAGACCATGTCGTCGACTTCACACAACCGGTAGTAATAACTGAACAGGCTTTCCTTGTGGTCGGCGGTGTCCTTGAAGGGCATCAGCTTCAACGAAGGGTCGAGCTTGTCGCGGCTCAGCAGGCCCTTGTTTTCCATGAATGGCAGCAAGGCCTCTTCAAGGTCGTAGCGGTAGCTGGTGTTATCCATGTCGAACACCGCGTAGTTGCCCTTGTTGGCGTTGGCGGCGATCAGGGTATCGAGTTGCTTGGCAGCCTCGGCCGGCCAGTGTTTGAGCTCGGTGGCGAAGGTTTCGATACTGAACAGCAGGGACAAGGCGGCAGCGACAGCTTTCGAAGCAGATTTCATGTACGAATCTCCTGAAATGACCCCGAAACGCTAGTGCAACGAGCGTTGCCGACGGCCTTTCATAACGACCCTCATGCAGCTGCAAACGCCGCGTTCATTGCAATGCGCGACACAGCGTTATTCCATAAACGACTATGCACATTCCATATGTGTATAAATTCGTTTGTTTTCAGGCTGTTAGCATTTCCGTTCGCAATCGCTCACAGAGGCGATGCCTCTTTTGCCTTTTACCGCTGGAGCTTCAATGAACCTGCCGCTGTCCCTTAATCTGCTGGCATTCCTCGCCCTGTTGCTGGGCCTGGCACAAACCCGCCGCACCGACTGGAGCCTGGCCCGGAAGGTACTGCTGGGCCTGGTGCTGGGTGTGGTCTTCGGGCTGGCCCTGCACACGCTGTATGGCGCAGGCCACCCGGTGCTCAAGGCCACCATCGGCTGGCTCGACCTGGTCGGCAACGGCTATGTCGGCCTGTTGCAGATGATCGTCATGCCGCTGATCTTCGCCTCGATCCTCAGCGCCGTGGCACGCCTGCACAATGCCTCGTCGCTGGGCCGCATCAGCGTGCTCAGCATTGGCACCCTGCTGCTGACCACTGCCATCGCAGCATTGATCGGCATCGTCCTGACCAACCTGTTCGGCCTCAGCGCCGAGGGCCTGGTGGCTGGCGCCCAGGAAAGCGCACGCATGCAGGTCATCCACAGCGACTATGCCGGCAAGGTCGCCGACCTCAACATCCCGCAGCTGCTGCTGTCGTTCATCCCCAGCAACCCGGTGGCTGACCTGGCGCGGGCGAAACCGACCTCGATCATCAGCGTGGTGATCTTTGCCGTGTTCCTCGGCCTGGCCGCGTTGCAACTGATCAAGGACGATGCCGAGAAAGGCCAGCGCGTGCTGTTGGCCGTCGACACCCTGCAGGCCTGGGTGATGCGCCTGGTGCGGGTGGTGATGAAGCTGACCCCGTATGGCGTGCTGGCGCTGATGGCCAAGGTGGTGGCCAGCTCGAACATGCAGGACATCCTCAAGCTGGGCAGCTTCGTGGTGGTGTCGTACCTCGGCCTGGGGCTGATGTTCGTGGTGCACGGCATTATCCTCGCCGTCACCGGGGTGAACCCGCTGCGCTTCCTGCGCAAGGTGTGGCCGGTGTTGACCTTCGCCTTCACCAGCCGCTCCAGCGCCGCCAGCATTCCGCTGAACATCGAAGCGCAAACCCGCCGCCTGGGTGTGCCGCAGTCGATTGCCAGCTTCAGCGCCTCGTTCGGCACCACCATCGGGCAGAACGGCTGTGCCGGCCTCTACCCCGCCATGTTGGCGGTGATGGTGGCACCGGCGGTGGGCATCGATACCTTCGACCCGCTGTGGATCGCCACCCTGGTGGCTATCGTTACCCTGAGTTCGGCAGGCGTTGCCGGTGTAGGGGGTGGTGCGACGTTCGCCGCATTGATCGTGCTTCCGGCCATGGGCTTGCCGGTGGAGCTGGTGGCGTTGCTGATTTCGGTAGAGCCGCTGATCGACATGGGCCGGACGGCGTTGAACGTGAATGGTTCGATGACCGCGGGGGTGGTGACCAGCCAGCTGTTGAAAGAGACCGACAAGCTGGTGCTGGCTGGCGATGAACATGCCGAGCTGAGCCATACCTGACGGATTGCCGGGGCTGCTTTGCAGCCCCAGAATCTCAAACCCTGTCCCAAACCTCAAAGTGGTACGCAGGCTTACCTTCCTCAGCCTGCGCCTCGCTCGACACCAGCTTCCACTGCCCCGGATCGAACTCCGGGAACCACGCGTCCCCTTCCGGCGACAACTCGACCCGCGTCAGGTACATGCGACTGGCCAGCCCTTTCTCCAGCGCCTGCCCATACAGCTGCGCCCCGCCGATCAGCATCAGCTCATCGACGCCGTGCTCACGTGCCCACTGCTCGGCCCGCACCAGCGCCTCTTCCAGCGAGCCAAACACCTCGGCTCCCGCCAGCTCCAGGCCTGCCTGCCGGCTGACTACGATATTCAACCGCCCAGGCAGCGGCCTGCCCAGCGAATCCCAGGTCTTGCGCCCCATGATGATCGGCTTGCCCAGGGTGGTGGCCTTGAAGTACTTGAAATCCCCCGGCAAATGCCAGGGCATGGAATTATCGATGCCGATCACGCGGTTTTCGGCGTGCGCCGCGATCAGGCTGAGGGGGAGTGATGTATTCATGCCAGCGAGGATAGCACCGGGCGTGTGGGTTATGCTTCTGCCCTGACCTGTGCAATGGACGACCTTGTGACTGCTCCGACCTCCCTGGACAAGCGCTGGCTCACCGAAGCGGTACGCCTGCGCGAGGAACATGCCGGCCCCCTGGAGGACCAGGAAGCCAACCGCCGCGCCCGCCAGGCAGGCGGTGACCTGGCGACCCGCCTTGAAACCCGAGCGTTGTTCCTGGCTGAACGCGACGGCATGAGCACCGCCCTGCGCCACTGGAAACAAGGTGCGCGCCTGGCACTGCTGGCCTTGCTGATAATGGCGCTGCTCAGCGGCGCGGGGCTGGCCCTGGCGGCCCTCGGTGATGGGCAACGCCCGGTGAATGTATTCTGGGCATTGGCTAGCCTGCTCGGGCTTGACCTGCTGATGCTGCTGGGCTGGGCCATCGGCTTTGCCGCCAGCGGCGAGTATGGCGCCGGGCTGGGTCGCCTGTGGCTGTGGCTGAGCGAACGCTTCGCCCGTGACGCCAGGGCCGCGCACCTGGCCCCGGCACTGCTGGTGCTGTTGCAGCGCCAGCGCCTCAGCCGCTGGTTGCTCGGCCTGCTGGTGCACGGCCTGTGGCTGCTGGCAATGACCAGCGCGCTGGGCATGTTGTTGGCCTTGCTGGCGACCCGACGTTATGGCTTTGTCTGGGAAACCACCCTGCTCGCCGCCGACCCGTTCATCCACCTGACCCAGGCCTTGGGCGCTGTGCCCGCGCTGCTGGGTTTCGCCGTGCCCGACGAGGCCATGATCCGCGCCAGCGGCGGCAGCCTCCCGGCCCTGGACCCGGCCCGCCAGGCCTGGGCCAGCTGGCTGCTTGGCGTGGTGCTAATTTATGGCCTGCTGCCGCGTCTGCTGCTGGCCGGGTTGTGCCTGTGGCGCTGGCGCCAAGGCCGTGCACGCCTGGCGCTGGACCTCAGCCTGCCCGGCTACGCGCAGCTGCGTGATGCGCTGATGCCACGCAGCGAACGCATCGGGGTACAGGACGCCGCGCCCGATGCCTTGCCGACGTTCACCGCCGGCCAACTGGAAAGCGGCAGCAGCGGCGCGCTGCTGGTCGGCCTGGAGCTGGATGATCAGCGCCCCTGGCCACCGCCCTTGCCGAATGGCGTAACCGATGCCGGTGTGCTCGACAGCCGTGAATCGCGTAACCGGCTGCTGGAGCAGCTCAGCCGCTTCCCCCCGGCACGCCTGGCGATTGCCTGCGACCCACGCCGCTCGCCCGACCGTGGCAGCCTGGCGTTGCTCGCCGAACTGGCGCGCAATGCCGGCGCAACCCGCATCTGGCTGTTACAGGCCGCACCGAGCCAGGCCCTCGACGCCCAGCGCCTGGGTGACTGGCACGAAGCCCTCGACCGGCTTGGCTTGGCACATGCCGATACCTCGCCACTGAACTGGCTGGAGCATGGCCATGACTGAGCCACTGAAACTGGCCGTGGTCGGCCACACCAACGTCGGCAAGACCTCGCTGCTGCGCACCCTGACCCGTGACGTCGGCTTCGGCGAGGTATCCCACCGCCCCAGCACCACCCGCCATGTGGAAGGGGCGCGGCTGTCGGTGGACGGTGAGCCCCTGCTGGAACTGTACGATACCCCGGGGCTGGAAGACGCCATCGCCCTGCTCGACTACCTTGAACGCCTGGACCGTCCGGGCGAGCGCCTCGACGGCCCGGCCCGTCTGCAGCGTTTTCTGCAGGGCAGCGAAGCGCGCCAGCGTTTCGAGCAGGAGGCCAAGGTGCTGCGCCAGCTGTTGGCCAGCAATGCTGGCTTGTACGTGATCGACGCCCGCGAGCCGGTACTGGCCAAGTACCGCGACGAGCTGGAGGTGTTGGCCAGCTGCGGCAAGCCGCTGCTACCCGTACTCAACTTCGTCGCCAGCCACTCGCATCGCGAAACGCAATGGCGTGAAGCCCTTGCCCGGCTTGGCCTGCACGCATTGGTGCGGTTCGACAGCGTGGCCCCGCCAGAGGATGGCGAGCGGCGGTTGTACGAAAGCCTGGCGCTGCTGCTGGAAAACGCCCGCCCGGCCCTGCAGCGGCTGATCGACGACCAGCAGGCGCAGCGCCTGGCTCGCCGGCACAGCGGCAAGCGCCTGATCGCCGAACTGCTGCTGGACTGCGCCGCCTGCCGACGCAGTGTCGAGGCCGAGCCGGCTGCCGAAGCCCGGGCCATCGAGGCGCTACGTCAAGAGGTGCGCCAGCGCGAACAGCGCTGTGTCGAAGCGTTGCTCAAGCTGTATGCCTTCCGCCGCGAGGATGCCCATGCCAGCGACCTGCCGTTGCTGGATGGCCGCTGGGGCGACGACCTGTTCAATCCGGAGACCTTGAAACTGCTCGGCGTGCGCCTGGGCAGCGGTGTGGCCGCCGGTGCTGCGGCGGGTGCCGGGGTAGACCTGCTGGTCGGCGGCCTGACACTGGGGGCTGCCGCCCTGGCCGGGGCGATTGCCGGCGGCGCGCTGCAGACGGCGCGCAACTATGGTTCACGATTGATGGGCAAGCTCAAGGGCAAGCGCGAACTGACGGTGGACGATACGGTGTTGCGCTTGTTGGCCTTGCGTCAGCAGCAGTTGATGGTGGCGCTGGAAAACCGAGGGCATGCAGCGCAGGACAGCATTCGGCTGGGGGAACTGGATGAGAAGGCCTGGCGGGAGGGCAAGATGCCGGAGGCGCTGGGCAAGGCGCGAGCGCATCCGCAGTGGTCCACGTTGAACCCTGGGGCGAAGCTGAATCAGGCCGAGCGGCAGGAGCAGTTGGAGGCGCTGGTTTCACAATTTTGAGTGGGCAGATCTGGCCCCTTCGCGGGCATGCCCGCTCCCACAGGCATCTCACATTCCTTGACATGTGCGCTATTCCTATGGGAGCGGGCGTGCCCGCGAAGGGGCCGGTGCAGGTTACTGCTGGGCCACCTTCTCCGACTTGCCGTCATAGCGCTTGCGCCACTCGGCCAGGATCTGGTCACGGTTCTGCGAAGCCCAGGCAAAGTCGTTGTTGATCAGGCGCTGCTCATAGTCCGCCGGCAGTTCGGTCTGTGGCTTGGCGATACCCGGCGCGGCCAGCACGGCAAAGTTCTCCTTGTACAGCTCCATGGCCGCCGGGCTGGCCGAGAAATCCGCCAGGCGCCTGGCCGCATCCGCCTTGGGCGAACCCTTGATCACTGCGGTCGCCTCGATCTCCCAGCCCAGGCCTTCCTTCGGCAGCACAATGTCCAGCGGCGCGCCCTGGCGCTTCAGCTGCACGGCCGGGTACTCGAACGAGATACCGATCGGGAACTCGCCCGCCGCCGCCAGCTTGCAGGGTTTGGACCCGGAATGAACATATTGACCGATGTTCTGGTGCAAGGCATCCATGTAGGCCCAGCCCTGCGGCTCGCCAAAGGTCTGCAACCAGGCACTGACATCGAGGAAGCCGGTGCCGGACGAGGCCGGGTTGGGCATGACGATCTTGCCCTTGTACTCGGGCTTGGTCAGGTCCTGCCAGCTGACCGGCTTGCTCAGGCCCTGTTTCTCGGCCTCGATGGTATTGAAGCAAAGGGTGGCGGCCCACACGTCCATGCCGACCCAGGCTGGCGGGTTGGCAGCATCGCGATAGTTGTTGGCGATCTTGTCCAGGCCCTTGGGTGCATAGGCTTCGAGCATGCCGTTGTGGTCGAGGATGGCCAGGCTCGATGCCGCCAGTCCCCATACGGCGTCAGCTTGCGGGCGATCTTTCTCGGCCAGCAGCTTGGCGGTGATGATGCCGGTGGAGTCACGGACCCACTTGATCTCGATGTCCGGGTTGGCCTTCTCGAAGGCCTGCTTGTAGCTCTTCAGCTGTTCGGCTTCCAGCGCGGTGTAGACCGTCAGCTGGGTCGCCGCGGCCGAAGCCTGCAGGCTGAACACGGCGGAGACAGCAGCGGCAAGTGCAAGGTGCTTGTGCATGGGTAGGTTCCTTACAGGTCAGACGGTCGCGGCGCATTGGCGCCAGGCTTGGGAGCGGCGCAGCAGGCCGCGTGAGGCTGCAGCCAGCAACAGTGAAGCGCCGGCACTGGTCAGCAGGATCAGGGTGGACATGGCGGCGGCACCGCCGACGTTGCCAGCGTCGTCCATGTTCAGCACGGCGACGGCAGCCAGGATGGTGTCGGGGCTGTACAGGAAGATCGCCGCCGATACCGTGGTCATCGCCGAGACGAACAGGTAGCGGATGATGTCCAGCAGCGCCGGCAGGCAGATCGGCACGGTCACCCGCAGGAAGTGCCGGTACAGCGGGGCCTTCAGCGACAGCGCGGCGGCCTCGAACTCGCCGTCGAGCTGGCGCAGGGCGGTGGCCGCGGTCATTTGCGCGGTAGTCAGGTAATGGGCAATGGTGCACACCACCAACAGCCCCATGCCGCCATAGAACACGTGCAGGGGGTTGCCGTTCAGGTTGAAGAAGAACACGTAGCCCAGGCCCAGGACCAGGCCCGGCACAGCCATGGGGATAAAGCTGAGCAAGCGCAGCGCCTGGTTGAGCGGGCGTTGTCCCTGGGTCTTCTCCATCAGGTAGGCACCGGTGAAGATCACGATACTGCCGATCAGCGCAGTACCGCTGGCCATGGTCACGCTGTTGCGGTAGGCCAGCCAGCCGCCCCCGGCGGTGTCCTCGAACAGGTAGTGACGCAGCGACAACGACAGGTTGTAAGGCCAGAAGGTCACCAGCGACGAATACACCGCCATGCCGATCACCAGCAGCAACGCCGCGCACACCAGCAGCACGATGGCCAGGAAGCAGGCATCGCGGCTGCGCGACGGCTTCGGCACGAACACCTGGGCGCGGCCACTCAGGGCCTCGCCCTGGCGTCGGCGCAGCCAGGCGTCGACAGAGAAGCTCAACAGCGCCGGCACCAGCAGCACCATGCCAATCAGCGCACCACGGCCAAACTGTTGCTGGCCGACCACTGCCTTGTAGGCTTCCAGCGCCAGCACCTGATAATCGCCGCCGACCACGACCGGTACACCGAAGTCGGTGATGGTCAGGGTGAACACCAGGCAGAACGCCGCGAACACCGCCTGGCGCGTGGCCGGCCAGGTAACGCTGGTGAACGCCCGCCCCGGCCCGGCGCCCATGCTGGAGGCAGCGTCGAACAGACGCGCATCGGCCAGCGACAAGGCTGACAGCAGGATCATCAGCGCATGCGGAAAGGTGTAGATTGCCTCGCCCAGCACGATCCCCCAGAAGCCGTAGATGTTGTCGTCGAGCAAGCCGCGCAGCAGCCCCTGGTTGCCGAACAGGTAGACCAGGGCAATCGCTGGCAGCATCGATGGCGCCAGCAGCGGCAGCAGGGAAATTCCCCGCCACAGGCCCTTGCCCGGGATCAATGTGCGTTGCAGGGCATAGGCGAACACATAGGCCAGTGGCACTACGATGGCCGCGACGGTGAAGGCGACTGCCAGGCTGTTGCCCAGCAACCAGTGGAAGTTGGCGCTGGTAAACAGCTCGTGCGCCGCCACTAGGCCGCCACCCTGGCCCGCTTCGGCGCTGAAGCCGCGCCAGAAGATCGCCAGCAGCGGCATCAGCACCGCCACCAGCAGCAGGGTCAGCAGCAGGCATTTGCCGCCGACGACGAACAACCGGTCACCCTGGGCGATGCCAGCGTTGTCATTGGCTTGGGCCTGGTTCAATGGCAGGGACATGGGCGCGGCCATCTCAGGCAAACACCTGCAGGCGCTGCGGCGGCAGGGCCACCCAGATATCCTGCGAGCCCAGTCGTGGCATGGCCTCGGGGGCCAGTTCGGCCAGCAGCGCATGGCCTGGCAGGGCCTTGAGCTCGAAGCTCATGCGGCAGCGGTTGCCGAGAAAGGTGATCTCGCGGACCAACGCCGGGAACAGGTTGTCTTCGTGCACCGTCGGGTTGACCGTGATCGCCTCCGGGCGGCAGAACAGCCGGCCACTGCTGGCCTGGGCCGAACCCGGCACCAGGCGCATGTTCATGCTACCGACCTGGGCATGGCTGTCGCCGCTGCGCTGGAACGGCAACCAGTTGCCCTGGCCGACGAATTCGGCGACGAACGGCGTGGCGGGCTTATCGTAGATTGCCTGCGGGGTGGCGTACTGCTCGACCTGGCCGTTGTTCATCACCGCAATGCGGTCGGCCATCAGCATGGCTTCGTCCTGGTTGTGGGTCACCATCAACGTGGTGATGCCCAGCTGGCGCTGCAGCTGGCGCAGTTCGCTGCACAGGTGCTCGCGCACCCGGGCATCCAGCGCTGACATCGGCTCGTCGAGCAGCAGCAGGGAGGGCGACGGCGCCAGCGCGCGGGCCAGGGCCACACGCTGCTGCTGGCCACCCGAGAGCTGACCGGGGTACTTTTTCTCGCTACCGCCCAGGCCGACCAGCTCCAGCATTTCAGCCACCCGTTGACGTGCCTGGTCGCGGCGCCTGCCGGTCAGCCCGTAGGCAATGTTGGCTTCGACGGTCAGGTTGGGGAACAACGCGTAGGACTGGAACAGGATGCCGTAGTCGCGGGCCTGCGGTGGCAGCCTGGAGACATCGCGCTCGCCAATGTACAGCGTGCCGCTGTCCTGGCGCTCCAACCCGGCGATGCAGCGCAACAGGGTGGTCTTGCCGCAGCCGGATGGGCCCAGCAGGCACACCAGCTCGCCGGCGGCGATGTCCAGCGAGACATCATTGAGCGCGGTGAAGGCACCGAAGCGCTTGTGGATGTTGCGCACTTTCATCTGTGCGCCAGGGGTGGTGGGGTTCATGGCAGGGCCTCATCGAAGAGATGGGGGCCATGCTAGGAAGGCTGTGCGAAGGTTCTGTGGCTTTAAGGCAAAAGCCGCTGATAGTGGTATAGGCAGATTTTGTAGGAGCAGCCCTTCCGCGACACAAGGCTGCCCCTACAGGCTGTGCTGGTCTCGAATCAGAAATGCGAACCCGCCACTTCTTGCGCCACCCCGAGGAACGCCGCCGGCAACCTGGCCTGACGCCGCTCCTTCAGGCAATACAGGTACTCATGCATGACTGGCGCGTTGTCCAGCGCCAGCACTCGCAGCTCAGGGTTGTGCGGCACCTCGTGCCGGGCAATCACGCTTATGCCGATATTGCGCAAAACCGCCTCTCGGATCGATTCACGGCTGCCGATTTCCAGCAACGCTCCGGCTGTCACCCCGGCCTCCCGCATCATCTGCTCGGTCAGCTTGCGCGTGGTCGAGCCCTGTTCGCGCAGCAGCAGGCAATGCCCGGCCACCGCCTCGATCGACACCGCCTGGCGGTGGGCCAACGGATGATTGCGGTGCACCGCCACCACCAGCGGGTCGGTCCCCAGCACCCGCCGCACCAGTCGCGCGTCCTCCACCAGCTGCGACGAGGCAGCGATATCCACCCGGTACTCCTCGAGCATTTCCAGTACCTGCTGCGAGTTGCCGATTTCCACCGCCACGTCCACCTGCGGCAGGCGTTCACGGTAGATCTTCACCAGGTCGAGAATGTAGTAAGGCGCCGTGGCGGCAATGCGCAAGCTGCCCTGAGCCTGGCCGCTGTTGCGCAACTCGAACTCGATGTCGGCCTCCTGCTGCAGCAGCGCCTTGACCATCGGCAGCAGGCGCCCGCCCTCCTCGCTCAGCACCAGGCGCCGTCCGCCGCGGTAGAACAGTTCTACCGCGTACTGGCTTTCCAGGTTACGAATCTGCGTGGTCACCGTGGGCTGGCTGAGCCCGAGCTTCTTCGCCGCGAGGGTGATGCTGCCCAGGCGGGCCACCATGTAGAAGGCTTTGAGCTCCGAACTCAGCATGCATGTCCTCTATTTGCGCAACAGACGCAAGCCGTTGAATACCACCAGCAGGCTGACGCCCATGTCGGCAAACACCGCCATCCACATGGTGGCCATGCCGGCAAAGGTGATCGCCAGGAATATCGCCTTGATACCCAACGCCAGAACGATGTTCTGCATGAGGATCGCCGCACTTTGCCGCGACAGCCTGACGAAGGCCGGGATTTTCCGCAAGTCGTCGTCCATCAGCGCAACGTCGGCGGTTTCGATGGCGGTGTCGGTACCGGCCGCCGCCATGGCGAAACCGATCTCGGCGCGGGCCAGCGCCGGGGCATCGTTGATGCCGTCGCCGACCATGCCCACCCGATGGCCCTGGGCATACAGCGCTTCGATGCTCGTCAGCTTGTCGGCAGGCAGCAGGTTGCCTTCGGCGCGGTCGATCCCGACCACGGCAGCGATGGCCTGGGCGGTATGCGGGTTGTCACCGGTCAACATCACGGTCTTGATGCCCAACTCATGCAGCTCGACGATGGCCTGGCGGCTGCTGTCCTTGACCGTATCCGCCACGGCGAACAAGGCCAAGGGGCCGGAGCGGTCGAGCAGCAGCACCACGGTCTTGCCCTGACGTTCCAGCGCATCCAGCTGGGCCTCCAGCTGCGGCGAACACAGGCCCAGCTCCTCGACCATCCGGTGGTTGCCCAAGTGGTAGAGTTCACCCGCAATGCGGCCTCGCACACCTCGGCCGGCCAGGGCGGCGAAATCCTCGACCTCGGCCAGGGCCAGCCCTTGTTGCTTGCCGAACTGGGCAATCGCACGGGATACCGGGTGGTCGGAACGCTCGCCCAGGCTGGCGGCCAGGGCCTGGGCGCGGCCTTCGAACAGCGGCTCCAGCACCTTGGCGTCGGTCTGCACGGGCTTGCCATGGGTGATGGTGCCGGTCTTGTCCAGCGCCAGGAAGTCCAGCTGCCGGCCGCCCTCCAGATACACGCCGCCCTTGATCAGGATGCCTTTGCGCGCGGCGGCGGCCAGCCCGCTGACGATGGTTACCGGGGTCGAAATCACCAAGGCACACGGGCAGGCCACCACCAGCAGCACCAGGGCGCGATAGACCCAGTCGAACCAGGCGCCGGCCATGAACAGCGGCGGTATTACCGCCACGGCCAATGCAATGGCAAATACCACCGGCGTGTAGATGCGCGAGAAGCGGTCGACGAACCGCTGGGTAGGCGCCCGGGCACCTTGCGCTTCCTCGACCGCCTTGATGATCCGCGCCAGGGTCGATTGCCCGGCAGCTGCGGTAACGCGAAACTCCAGAGCGCCCGCCTGGTTGATGGTGCCGGCGAACAGTTTGTCACCCACCGCCTTCTCCACGGGCAGGCTTTCGCCGGTGATCGGCGCCTGATCGACGCTGGATTGCCCGCTGGTCACTTCGCCGTCCAGGCCAATGCGCTCGCCGGGGCGCACCCGCACCAAGGCACCGATGGTCACCTCACGCACTTCCACTTCACGCCATTGGCCATCGGCCTGGCGCACGGTGGCCAGGTCCGGGGCGAGCTGCATCAGGCCACCAATCGCATTGCGCGCGCGGTCCAGCGAGCGGGCTTCGATCAGTTCGGCGACGGTGAACAGCACCATCACCATGGCGGCTTCCGGCCACTGGCCGATCAGCACGGCGCCGGTCACGGCAATGCTCATCAGCGCGTTGATATTGAGGTTGCGGTTCTTGAGCGCGATCCAGCCCTTCTTGTAGGTACCCAGGCCACAGCCAAGGATGGCCGCCAGCGCCAGTGCCGCCACGACCCATTCCGGGGCCAGCGCGGCAAAGTGCACGATCTCCGCGGCGAGCGCGGCGACGCCCGACAAAGCCAGCGGCCACCAGCGGGCCTTGGCCGATTGCGGCGCGTTGGCGCTGCCTTCATCTGCACTGCCAAGCGGCTCGGCTTTCATGCCCAGGCTGTCGATCGCCTGCTCGATTTCGGCAGTGCCGTTCAAGGTGTGACGCACGCCGAGTACGCGGTTTATGAGGTTGAATTCCAGCTGCTCGATGCCCGCCAGCTTGCCCAGCTTATCCTGGATCAGCGTTTGCTCGGTCGGGCAGTCCATGGCCTCGATGCGGAAGCGGCTGAGCTGGGCGTGGCTGCTGGCTTTTCCGCTCACCTGTACCTTGGCGGGCGCAACGGAGGCTTCACAGCAGCTGTGGGCGTGGTGGTGATGCTTGTGTTCGTGGCTGACAGGCTGGTTCATGGGTTCGTCCTTAATATGAGCCTGTTGCCAAGTGAACACCCTGTAGCCACTATAGGGTCAAGCCTCTTGCTGGAGATTTGCTGATGAAGATCGGAGAACTGGCCAAGGCCACCGATTGCGCCGTGGAAACCATCCGCTATTACGAACGCGAACAACTGCTGCCGGAGCCGGCGCGTACAGAGGGCAACTACCGGCTGTACACCCAGGCCCACGTCGAGCGGCTGACCTTCATCCGCAACTGCCGCACCCTGGACATGACCCTGGACGAAATCCGCAGCCTGCTAGGCCTGCGCGACAGCCCGGAGGGTTCTTGCGGCAGCGTCAATGCGTTGATCGACGAGCATATCGAGCACGTGCAGGCGCGGATCGATGGCCTGGTGGCGTTGCAGCAACAGCTTGTGGAATTGCGCCGGCGCTGCAATGCACAGGGGGCTGAGTGCGCGATCTTGCAGCAACTGGAAACGAACGGGGCGGTATCGGTGCCGGATACCGAGCATTCGCATGTGGGGCGTAGTCACGGCCATTGAGCCCAAAAAGCTTCGCGGGCACGCCCGCTCCCACAGGGACCGCGCCGCACCTGAAGGCTGCGCTGTACCTGTGGGAGCGGGCGTGCCCGCGAATAGGCCGGTTCAGGCAATAGCGATCAGTCAGACCGCCATCGGCGCCGTCATCGGCGCATGGTGCTCATACCCTTCCAACCAGAAATCGCTGGGCTCGATCTTCTCCAGCCACTCCGGCTCATACTTGCCAGTCTCGGCAAACGCCGGCACGCGGTCGCTGATCACCAGCTTCGGCGCTTCCAGCGGCTCGCGCTTGAGCTGCTCGTTGAGCATGTCCAGGTGGTTTTCATACACATGGGCATCGCCGATGAAGTAGGTGAACCAACGCGGGGTGTAGCCGGTCAGGCGGCCGAACAGCGACAGCAGCGCCGCGCCTTCGGTGAGGTTGAACGGCGTACCCAGGCCCAGGTCGTTGGAGCGGATGTACAGGGTCAGGGAAATTTCCTTCGTCTCAACATTCGGGTGGAACTGGTACAGCAGGTGGCATGGCGGCAGCGCCATTTCGTCCAGCTGCGCGCAGTTCCAGCCGTGGAACAGGATGCGTCGGCTGCCCGGGTCGTTGGCGATGGTGTCCAGGCACTGACGCACCTGGTCGATGGCCTTGTACAGGATGACGAAGGCGACACCGTTCTCCTCGTCCTGGGCGATGCGGCGGAAGCCTGCCTGCTCGGCCATCTCGATGGCCGCCGGGTTGCTCAGCGGGATGCGCTTGTAGCCCGGCCATTGGCGCCACTGCACGCCATAGATCTCGCCCAGGTCGTCCTGGCCCTGGCGGAACGGGTTGGCCAGCCACTGGGCGTTTTCGTTGGCGTTCTGGTCCCAGACCTTGCAGCCGAGCTCGCGGAATTCACCGGCGTTCTTCACCCCGCGCAGGAAACCGACCATTTCGCCGATCGCCGACTTGAACGCCAACTTGCGCGTGGTGATGGCCGGGAAGCCCTTCTGCAAGTCGAAACGCAGCATGGCGCCCGGCAGGCTGATGGTGCGGATGCCGGTGCGGTTGCCCTGCAGCGTGCCGTTTTCGATGACGTCGCGGACCAGGTCCAGATACTGTTTCATGGCTTACCTGTAGCAAGAACGGCAGGGGGATCGCCCCTGCCGCGGGATTAATCAGGCGGGTTTCGCCGTGGGCTTGCGATTATAAGCCCACCAGATCAGGCCGAGGCCAGCCAGGATCATCGGTACGCAGAGAATCTGACCCATGGTCAGCCAGCCCCAGGCCAGATAGCCAAGCTGGGCATCCGGTACGCGGACGAATTCGACGATGAAGCGGAAGATGCCGTAGAACAACGCGAACATACCCGATACCGCCATCGTCGGCCGCGGCTTGCGCGAGAACAGCCAGAGGATGACGAACAGCGCCACGCCCTCGAGGGCGAACTGGTACAGCTGCGACGGGTGACGTGGCAACTGCGCCGGGTCGCTGAACGGCGGGAAGATCATCGCCCATGGCACATCGGTCGGCTTGCCCCACAGCTCGGCGTTGATGAAATTGCCGATGCGCCCGGCGCCCAGGCCGATCGGCACCAGCGGGGCGACGAAGTCCATCAGTTCGAAGAACGACTTGTTGTTGCGCTTGCCGAACCACAAGGCCGCCAGCATCACCCCAATGAAGCCGCCGTGGAACGACATGCCACCTTTCCAGACCTCGAAGATCAGTGTCGGGTTGGCCAGGTAGGCGTGCAGGTCGTAGAACAGCACATAGCCCAGCCGGCCACCGACGATCACCCCCATCGACAGCCAGAACACCAGGTCGGAGAGCTTTTCGCGCGTCCAGGTGGGGTCGAAGCGGTTCAGCCGGCGCGAGGCGAGCAGCCAGGCCCCGCCTATGCCGACCAGGTACATCAGGCCGTACCAATGGATTTTCAGCGGCCCGATGGCTACGGCCACGGGATCTATCTGCGGGTAAGGCAGCATGGAACTTCCTCTCGGTTCAAATCAGAAAGCTGAGCCCGACGCAGAACAGCAAGGCTGCGAACAGGCGCTTCAACAAACGTGGCGACAACCTGTGCGCCAGGCGTGCGCCGAAACGGGCGAAAAACATGCTGGTCACGGCAATGCCGACCAGCGCCGGCAGGTACACGTAACCCAGGCTATGGGCCGGCAGGTGCGCCTCATTCCAGCCCAGCAGCATGAAACTCAGGGCACTGGCTACGGCAATCGGCAGGCCGCAGGCCGAGGAGGTGGCCACTGCCTGCTGCATGGGCAGGCTGCGCCAGGTCAGGAACGGCACGGTCAGCGAACCACCGCCGATGCCAAAGATCGCCGAGGCCCAGCCGATCACCCCGCCGGCACCGACCAGCGCGGGTTTGCCGGGGATGCCACGGCTGGCCTTGGGCTTGAGGTCGAGCGCCATCTGCGCGGCGATGACCAGGGCGAACACGCCAATGATCTTTTGCAGCAGCGGCCCCTGGATCAGCGAGGCGGTCTTGGCGCCGACACCGGCGCCGATGAGAATGCCCAGTGTCATCCAGGCGAAGATCGGCCATTGCACCGCGCCTTTACGGTGGTGTTCGAGCACGGCGTTGATCGAGGTGAAGACGATGGTCGCCAGCGATGTGCCGACCGCCAGGTGAGTCAGCACCGCGGCATCAAACCCCTGCAAGGTGAAGCTGAACACCAGCACCGGCACGATGATGATGCCACCCCCCACACCGAACAACCCGGCCAGCACACCGGCACAGGCGCCCAACACCAGATAGAGCACGAATTCCATTCGTCTTCCCCGAAAAAACAATCCGGCATGGTAACGGAAGCCGGGCTCGGCGCTCTAGTGAAGTCTGTGTCAGGATGGATCAGCCCCGCCGCTGTGGGTACAGTGGCAAAAACACACAGAGGCTCGAACGATGTGCCTGATCGTATTCGCCTGGCGACCAGGGCATGCCCTGCCGCTGGTGGTGGCGGCCAACCGCGACGAGTTCTATGCCCGCCCTACCCAGGCCCTGGCAGCCTGGGAAGACGCACCAGGGGTGTATGCCGGGCGTGATCTGGAAGCCGGCGGAACCTGGTTGGGGGTGGGTCCGCAAGGGCGTTTCGCGGCGCTGACCAACATCCGCGACCCACGCCAACCGTTGGGTCCACGTTCACGCGGCGAGCTGGTGGCGGCCTACCTGCAGGGTGAGCTGGTGGTCGAGGCCTATCTGGATCAGGTAGCCAGCCGCAGCGGGCAGTATTCAGGTTTCAACCTGCTGGTGGGCGATGGCCGACAGCTTGGCTACCTGCATGCCAGGGATGCCGCACCGCGCTTGCTTGAGGCCGGGGTGTACGGGTTATCCAACGCCGGGCTGGATACGCCGTGGCCGAAGCTGGTGAAAGCGCGGAGCGGGCTCGAGGGGTTGCTGGCCAACGCAGACCCGCAGCGGTTGCTGGCCTTGCTGGCCGATGCCGAACCTGCGCCGGAGGGCGAGTTGCCGGAGACCGGAGTGGGATTGGCGACCGAGAAATTGTTGTCGAGCGTGTTCATTGCCAGCCAGAACTATGGGACCCGGGCGAGTACCGTGCTATTGGTCGATGATCAAGGCAGAAGGCGGCTGATTGAGCGCAGTTTCGGCCCGTTTGGCGGGCATCTTGGTGAAGTTGACCTTTTGCTTTGAGGGCCATGGGGCTGCTTTGCAGCCCCAGCACTTCAGAGGGTCTTGTTGGCCCCTGGCCCGATCATCCGCGCCAACCCGAGGTTCTTCAGGGCCAGCTGCAGCGAGCTGTGGATAACCTGCGGGTTGTCATGGCTCAAGGCCTCCACCAACAGCTCCTTGGCCTTGCTCAGGTTCACCTGACGCAACATCCATTTCACTTTAGGCAGGTTGGTGGCGTTCATCGACAGGCTGTCGAAGCCCATTGCCATCAACAGGATCGCCGCCGCCGGGTCACCGGCCATTTCGCCACAGATGCTCACCGGCTTGCCTTCGCCGTGGGCGTCGCGCACCACCGTGTTGAGCGCTTGCAGCACCGCCGGGTGCAGGTAATCGTACAAATCAGCCACACGCGGGTTGTTGCGGTCCACCGCCAGCAGGTACTGGGTAAGGTCGTTGGAGCCGACCGAGAGGAAGTCGACCTGCCGCGCCAGCTCCTTGGTCTGGTACACCGCCGCAGGAATTTCCACCATCACGCCCACCGGCGGCATCGGCACATCGGTGCCTTCGTCACGCACCTCGCCCCAGGCGCGGTGGATCAGGTGCAGAGCCTCTTCCAGCTCATGGATGCCGGAAATCATCGGCAGCAGGATGCGCAGGTTGTTCAGGCCCTCGCTGGCCTTGAGCATGGCGCGGGTCTGCACCAGGAAGATTTCCGGGTGGTCGAGGGTGACGCGGATGCCACGCCAGCCGAGAAACGGGTTTTCTTCCTTGATCGGGAAGTACGACAGCGATTTGTCGCCACCGATGTCGAGGGTACGCATGGTCACCGGCAGCGGATGGAATGCCGCCAACTGCTCGCGGTAGATGGCCAGCTGCTCCTTCTCGCTGGGGAAGCGCTGGTTGATCATGAACGGCACTTCGGTGCGGTACAGGCCCACCCCTTCGGCGCCGCGCTGCTGGGCACGGGCCACGTCGGCGAGCAGGCCGGTGTTGACCCACAGCGGCATGCGGTGGCCATCCGGGGTCACGCATGGCAGTTCGCGCAAGGCATCCAGGCCGCGGGCCAGCTGGCGTTCCTCTTCGACCACATCGCTGTACTGCTTGCGCAGCACTTCGCTGGGGTTGGTGAACACCTCGCCCTTGTAGCCGTCGACGATCATCTCGATGCCGTCGACCTTGGAATAGGGCAAATCGACCAGGCCCATCACCGTGGGGATGCCCATGGCGCGGGCCAGGATGGCGACGTGGGAGTTGCCCGAACCCAGCACCGAGACCAGGCCGACCAGCTTGCCTTCCGGCACTTCGCCGAGCATCGCCGGGGTCAGCTCTTCACTGACCAGGATGGTGTTGTCGGCATACACCAGCGACTGCGAGCGGGCCTCCTGCAGGTAGGCCAGCAGGCGTCGGCCAAGGTCCTTGACGTCTGAGGCGCGCTCGCGCAGGTAGTCATCGTCCATCAGCTCGAAGCGGTTGACGTGCTCACCCACCACCTGGCGTAGCGCGCCCTGGGCCCACTGGCCGGTCTTGATGACTTCGGTCACTTCACCGCCCAGGGCCGCGTCCTCGAGCATCATCAGGTACACATCGAACAACGCACGTTCTTCCGGGCGCAGCTGGGTGGCCAGCTTGGCGGACAGCTTGCGCATGTCGTCGCGCACGCCTTCAAGGGCGTTCTGGAACAGGTTCAGTTCGGCGTCGATGTCATCGACGGTCTTGTCCGGCACCACTTCCAGGTCGGCCGGCGGCAGCATCACCACCGCGCGCCCCACGGCGGCGCCAGGCGAGCCCGGCACACCGACGAAGCGCGCTTCCTGGATGCCCTTGCCCTGGCGGCCCAGGCCGCGGATCGAGCCGGTCGCCTCGGCATGGGCGATAACCCCGGCCAGTTGCGCGCTCATGGTGACCAGGAAGGCTTCTTCGCCCTCGTCGAACTGGCGACGCTCCTTTTGCTGGATGACCAGTACCCCGACCACGCGGCGGTGGTGGATGATCGGCGCACCGAGGAAGGAGGCGAATTTCTCTTCACCGGTTTCGGCGAAGTAGCGGTAACGCGGGTGATCGGCAGCGTTTTCCAGGTTCAGCGGCTCTTCCCGGGTACCGACCAGGCCAACCAGGCCTTCGTTGGGGGCCATGCTGACCTTGCCGATTGAGCGCTTGTTCAAGCCTTCGGTGGCCATCAGCACGAAGCGGTTGGTTTCCGGGTCGAGCAGGTAGACCGAGCAGACCTGGCTGCCCATGGCCTCCTTGACACGCAAGACAATGATCCCCAACGCCGACTTGAGATCTTTGGCGGAGTTTACTTCCTGGACGATCTTGCGCAGCGTATTGAGCATGGCTCGGGGTCGAACTCCGTCGTCAGTCGCGCGTCAGCAGACGCGGTGCTAGCTCTTTCAGGGCGCGCCGGTAAACCTCGCGCTTGAATGTCACAACCTGGCCCAGCGGGTACCAATAGCTGACCCAACGCCAGCCGTCGAATTCCGGCTTGCCGGTCAGGTCCATCCGCACCCGTTGTTCGTTGCTGACCAGGCGCAGCAGGAACCACTTCTGCTTCTGGCCGATGCACAACGGCTGGCTATGCGTACGCACCAGCCGCTGAGGTAAACGATAACGCAACCAGCCACGGGTGCAGGCAAGAATTTCCACATCATCGCGTTCCAGGCCAACTTCTTCGTTCAGCTCGCGGTACAGGGCGTCTTCCGGCGTCTCGTCAGGGTTGATGCCACCCTGGGGAAATTGCCAGGCATCCTGGTTGATCCGTCGAGCCCATAGCACCTGCCCGGCATCATTCGTGAGAATGATCCCGACATTGGGGCGAAAACCATCCGGGTCGATCACGGCAGCAACCTCGCAAACGCATGTCACAGCATTGTTCCACAAAGCTTGCGAGCGCAGCAACGCGCCCGCCAAGCTTATGTGCAGCCGTGCGAAAACTCCGTATTCTGCGGGCCTACCTTGTGGCTGATGCGAGTGACCGCAATGCGCCTGGCTTTATTCGACCTGGACAATACCCTCCTCGGTGGCGACAGCGACCATGCCTGGGGTGATTACCTGTGCCAACGCGGCATCGTCGACCCGCTTGCCTACAAGCAACGCAACGATGCTTTCTACCAGAACTACCTGAACGGCACGCTGGACCTGCAGGCCTACCTGGCGTTCTCCATGGAGATTCTTGCGGCAACGCCCGTGGCCCAGCTCGACGAATGGCACCGCGACTTCATGCACGCTTGCATCGAGCCGATCATCCTGCCCAAGGCGCTGGCCTTGCTGGAGCAGCACCGTGAAGCGGGCGACCAACTGGTGATCATCACCGCCACCAACCGCTTCGTCACCGCGCCGATTGCCCGGCGCCTGGGGGTTCGCGTGTTGCTGGCGACCGAATGCGAGATGCGTGACGGCCGTTACACCGGGCGTAGTACCGATATACCCTGTTTCCGTGAAGGCAAGGTGACGCGGCTGGAACGCTGGATGCTGGAGAACGGCTTCGATCTCGAGGACAGCTACTTCTATAGCGATTCGATGAACGACCTGCCGTTGCTACAGCGGGTGACGCATGCGGTGGCGGTGGACCCGGACCCGAACCTGCGGGCCGAGGCCGAGAAGCGCGGGTGGCCGGTGATCTCGTTGCGCGATTGAGGTTTTCCTGCTCCGGCCTTCAGACGGGCTTGGCGCCCATCAGCCCGGCGATGGACAGGAAGCAAACCCCACTGAACACCGCCAGCGCCAAGGTAAAACGCAACCCGACCACTTCAGCCTTGCGCAGCCGGTTCAGCCGCACCAGCAGCCACCACACGGCGAACGCGCCGAACATATAGACGACGCTGGAAGCCAGCACCCAGGCTTGCCCCAGCGGCCAGCCCACCAGGTGTACCAGCCACCAGCCGGTGAACGGCATGCTCACCAGGCACAGGCCTATCACCAGCCAGACGAACACCAGCGGCCGACGCAGCAGCTTGGCGTAGGCCTCGGCATCGCCCTGGCGGCGGGCGCGTACGGTCCAGATCGCCAGGCCCAGGGCACCCAGCAACAGGATTACGGTGGCGGCAATATGCAGGGTCTTGAGGGTGGTCAGGTGTTCCATGTTCGAATCGTCCTTTATCAGGCCATTTTGGCAGCAGCCTTTCTTCTTGCAGGAGTGGCCCAGCGCGACACGAGGCCGCTCCTGCAAAAGGCGAGATCTGGCTTAGCTTAGCCGCTCAGCCCAGGAACAGCTTGTAGGCCGGGTTATCAGTCTCGTCCCAGTACGGGTAGCCGATCTTGGCCAGCGCCGCCGGTACCAGGTGGCGCTCGTCCTCCGGTACCTGCAACCCTGCCACCACGCGCCCGTCAGCCGCGCCATGGTTGCGGTAGTGGAACATCGAGATGTTCCAGCGCCCGCCCAGCTTGTTGAGGAAGTTGAACAGCGCCCCCGGTCGTTCGGGGAACTCGAAGCGCAGGACCATCTCGTCGCTGGCGCCCGCCGAATGCCCGCCGACCATGTGGCGAATATGCAGCTTGGCCAGTTCGTTGTCGGTCAGGTCGGTCACCGGGAAACCCTGCTCGGTCAGTTGCTGTACCAAGGCCGCGCGCGGGTCGCTTTCCGGGTGGGTCTGCACGCCAACGAAGATGTGCGCTTCGTCAGAGGTATGCTTGCGGTAGTTGAATTCAGTGATCTGGCGCTTGCCGATGGCCTCGCAGAAGGCCTTGAAGCTGCCTGGGCGCTCCGGGATGGTGACGGCAATGATCGCTTCGCGCTTTTCACCCAGTTCGGCACGTTCGGCCACATGACGCAGGCGGTCGAAGTTGACGTTGGCGCCCGAATCGATGGCCACCAGGGTCTGGCCGGTGACGCCGTACAGCTCGACGTACTTCTTGATGCCAGCCACGCCCAGGGCACCGGCAGGTTCGGTGATCGAGCGGGTATCGTCATAGATATCCTTGATTGCAGCACAGATCTCGTCGGTGCTGACAGTCACCACCTCATCCACATGGTGCCGGCAGATATCGAAGGTGTGCTGGCCGATCTGCGCCACCGCCACGCCGTCGGCAAACAGCCCGACCTGCGGCAGCACCACGCGCTCGCCGGCCGCCATGGCCGCCTGCAGGCAGTTGGAATCGTCCGGCTCGACACCGATCACCTTGATTTCCGGGCGCAGGTACTTCACGTAGGCGGCAATACCGGCGATCAGGCCGCCACCGCCCACGGGCACGAAGATCGCATCCAGCTGGCCAGGGTGTTGGCGCAGGATCTCCATGGCCACGGTGCCCTGCCCGGCAATGGTGTGCGGGTCATCGTAGGGGTGGATATAGACGAAGCCCTTTTCATCTACCAGCTTCAGCGAATAGGCCAGCGCCTCGGGGAAGGAGTCGCCATGCAGCACCACCTTGCCACCGCGCGAGCGCACGCCTTCGATCTTGATCTCCGGGGTGGTCTTGGGCATCACGATGGTGGCCTTGATGCCCATTTCACGCGCAGCCAGAGCCAGGCCCTGGGCGTGGTTGCCGGCCGAGGCGGTGACCACGCCACGGGCCAGTTCTTCCGCGGTCAGCTGGGCCAGCTTGTTGTAGGCCCCGCGGATCTTGAACGAGAACACCGGCTGCAGGTCTTCGCGCTTGAGCAGGATCTGGTTGCCCAGGCGCTTGCTCAGCTGCCCGGCGCTCTGCAGCGGGGTTTCGACCGCAACGTCGTAGACGCGCGAGGAGAGGATCTTCTTGACGTACTGTTCGAGCATCGGGAAAGCATCACTGGGCCGCGGGACAAGGGCTTGGAGTCTACCCCAGCGCTACGTCGGGCGACCACAGCAAAGCCGTGCGAGCCGTTATACTAGGCTCCTTTCAAAACCGCCCTGCCCCTCTCGGAGCCCGCATGACCCAGGACCAACTCAAACAGGCCGTCGCCCAGGCCGCTGTCGACTTCATTCTGCCCAAGCTGGATGAAAAGAGCGTTGTCGGCGTCGGTACCGGTTCGACCGCCAACTTCTTCATCGACGCCCTGGCTCAGCACAAGACCGCCTTCGACGGTGCGGTCGCCAGCTCCGAAGCCACCGCCCAGCGTCTGAAGGGCCATGGTATCCCGGTCTACGAACTCAACAGCGTCAGCGAACTGGAGTTCTACGTGGACGGTGCCGACGAGAGCGACGCGCACCTGAACCTGATCAAGGGCGGTGGTGCAGCCCTGACCCGCGAGAAGATCGTTGCCGCAGTGGCCAAGACCTTCATCTGCATCGCCGATGCCAGCAAGCTGGTACCCGTGCTGGGCGCGTTCCCGCTGCCTGTCGAAGTGATACCCATGGCCCGCAGCCACGTGGCGCGCCAGTTGGTCAAGCTGGGCGGCGACCCGGTGTACCGCGAGGGTGTGGTCACCGACAACGGCAACGTGATCCTCGATGTGCACAACCTGCAGATCACCAACCCGGTGGAGCTGGAAGCACAGATCAACGCCATCGTTGGTGTGGTAACCAACGGCCTGTTCGCGGCGCGGCCGGCGGATTTGCTGCTGCTGGGCACCTCTGAAGGGGTGAAAAGCCTCAAGGCCGAGTAACCTGCGGCGAGGGCTTCGCCCTCGTTTCGCGACACAAGGCCGCTCCTGCAGGGGTACGCGATTTCCTGCAGAAGCGGCCTTGTGCCTCGATGGACTGCAAAGCAGCCCCACCTGCTCACTCCGCTGGCTGTTTGAACACATAGAACAGGTTCGGCTCACTGACCAGGTAGATGGTCCCCGCTTCATCCATCGCAATCCCCTCCGCCTGCGGCACCGTCGCCTGCAACCCCTTGAAACCCTTGCGCAACGACAGGGTGCTCAGCGGCCGGCCTTCCACATCCAGCTCCAGCACCAGCCGCGACTCGTCAGACAGCGCCAGCAGATGCCCGCTGCGCTCATCGAACTGCAAACTCGACAGGTCGCGCACGAACAGCCGTGAATCGCGCTTGTTGTCCTGTACCACGTGTACCGCATAAGGCTGCTCAGGGTTGTCATGCGGAAAACCATGCACTTCGTAAATCAGCATCGGATCGCGCTCCTTGGCCACGAACAGGCGCTTGCCCGCCGAATCGTAGGCCAGCCCCTCGAAGCCCTTGTTGCCGTTCAGGCCAATGCCCAGGGTCAGTTGCTCGGCATCGCCGGCATCGAGGAACGTCGTGTCATCGTCAAGGCGCACGCGAATCAGCCGCTGCTGGCGCTCGTCGGTGATGACATAGCTGTTCGGCCCGACATACTCGACGGCTTCCGGGTCGCCGAAACCGGTCAGCGGTACCTGGCGCAGGATACGACCGTCCAGCGACAGCTCGATCAGTTCGGAACGGGCGTTGGTGACGGTGAACAGGGTCTTGCGATCGGGGTCGTAGGTCAGCGCCGACAAGTCATCATCCAGCCCTTCGACCGGCTGCGCCTCGACCACCACCCGGTAGCGGTCCAGGCCGATGCCCTGCTCCGCAGGCTGCCACCAAGCCTTGAGGTTGAACCAGCCACGTTCGAACAGGCGGAACTCCTGCCCGGCCCAACCGAGCAGAAGCAGGCCGGTAACGGCCACGACAAGAGAGGGGCGAACAAAACGGCGCATGCGTACAGACTCGACATAGGGGTGGCGAATCTAACCATGAACAACTGAAACAAAGCTTAATGCCAGCATCCGAAAAGTCGGATGTTCGGGCTAGTTCTTTCTGAAGCGATAGAACAGGGCTGGCTCGCTGACCATGTACAGGTTGCCCTTGTCGTCCATGGCCACCCCTTCGGCGCGCGGAATGGTGCCTTGCAGGCCATTGAAACCGCCGAGCAAGGTCATGAAGCTGACCTGCTGGCCCTGCTCGTCCAGCTCCAGCAGCATGTTCGAATCGGCCGATAGCACCAACAGGTGGCCAGTACGCGGGTCGACACTCAGCGCCGACAGGTTGCGCAGGTCCAGCTCATCGCTGGGCAACGCTTGCTTGTCACCCGTGAGCGGGCTGCGGCCATCGGTGTTCCAGGTGTACAGCTTGGGCGGGCGCTCCTCGCCGATGACCAGGCGCTGGCGCAGCGGGTCCCAGGCAACCGCTTCGAAACCCTTGTTGCTTTTCACCGACTGGCCCAGGTCGTGGCTCTGGAAGTCATCGTGGTTCAGGGCGGTGGTCTGGGCATCCACCTTGACCACGGTCAGGTCGTGCAGGCGCTCGTCGGTGATGGCCAGGTAGCCGTCCTCCAGCACCGCGACGCCTTCCGGGTTGTTCCAGCCGTTGAGCGGGATCTTGCGCAGGACCTCGCCATCCAGGTTCAGCTCGACCAGGAACGGGTTCTTGCCCATCACCGCAAACAGGGTGCGGGTACGTGGGTTGAAGGCCACATCGGAGGCTTCGTCATCGTCCATCCCCGGCAGCGGCTTGGCATCGATGTCGACGTGGTAATCCGGCAACCACACGCTTTCGCTGCGCTCGGCGGTGCTTTCAAAGCTTTCCTTGACCCACAGCGCGCCGCGGTCATCCCAGTGCATGGCCACAGCCACGCCATAGCCAATCACGGCCGCCACGGCCAGGCCAAAGGGCCAGCGCAGGTAGAAACGGCGCTTGGGTGTTGCCGAGGCGCTGGAGGGTGATGGCATGCGGGGTTCCTGGGGCAATGGGCGTAGGTCTGCGCATTATCCGGATGGGGTGTGAAAAAACAGTCAACAGCGCTGGCTTCTTCGCGGGGTTTACCCGCGAAGAAAGCGATGCGGTTTCGGTTCAGAGTACCCGGCTTTCGAAGCGGCTCACACCTGGCAGCTCCAGCACCAGTTCGTCACCGACCTTGAACGGCCCCACGCCCGCCGGGGTACCGGTAAGGATCACATCCCCCGCCTGTAGCGAGAAGTGCGCCGATATGTGCTGAATCATCGGCACGATCGGGTTGAGCATCATCTTGCTGTTGCCGTCCTGGCGTACTTCGCCGTTGACGGTCAAGCGCAACGGAATGTCGGTCAGGTCTTCGAAGCTGGCAGCCGACACGAAAGGCGGCAGCACACAGGCACCGTCGAAGGATTTGGCCAACTCCCAGGGCAGGCCCTTTTCCTTTAGCCTGGCCTGCACGTCACGCAGGGTCAGGTCCAGCGCGGGAGCGTAGCCCGATATGGCGTCCAGCACCTCTTCTTCGGTCGGATGGGTCGACAGCGGCTTGCCCAGCAACACTGCAATTTCAGCCTCATAGTGCACCGAACCTCGTTCGGCCGGGATCTTGAAGCCGCCTTCGGCCGGTACCACGCAGCTGCCCGGCTTGATGAACAACAGCGGTTCGGTGGGGATGGGGTTGTCCAGTTCCTTGGCATGCTCGGCATAGTTACGGCCGATGCACACCACCTTGCCCAGCGGGAAGTGAATGCGCGTGCCGTCTACGTACTGGTGCTGGTAACTCATGGCCGACTCCTCTGGATACTGCTTTTTTATTCGGGTGGGAAGATCTTACCCGGATTCATGATGCCGTTAGGGTCGAACACGGCCTTTATTGCCTTCATGCAGGCGATTTCCTCGGCTGAGCGGCTGTAGCCCAGGTAGTCGCGCTTGGTCATGCCCACCCCATGCTCGGCGGAGATCGAGCCGTTGTAGCGTTCGACGATCTCGAACACCCACTTGTTGACCTTGGTGCACGAGGCAAAGAAATCGTCCTTGCTCATGTGCTCGGGCTTGAGGATGTTCAAGTGCAAGTTGCCGTCGCCGATGTGGCCGTACCACACCACTTCGTAATCCGGGTAATGTTCGGTGACGATAGCGTCGATATCACGCAGGAAAGCCGGAACCTTCGCGACAGTTACTGAAATGTCGTTCTTGTATGGCGTCCAGTGCGAGATGGTTTCCGACAGGTATTCGCGCAGCTTCCACAGGTTTTTCAGCTGGGTTTCGCTCTGGCTCATCACGCCGTCCAGCACCCAGCCTTGCTCGACGCAGTGCTCGAAGGTAGCCAGGGCTTCGTTGGCCACCTCTTCGGTACTGGCCTCGAATTCCAGCAGGGCATAGAACGGGCAAGAAGTGTCGAACGGTGCCGGCACGTCGCCGCGCGCCAGGATCCTGGCCAGGCCCTTGTCGGAGAAGAACTCGAAGGCGGTCAGGTCCAGCTTGCCCTGGAAGGCATGCAGCATCGGCATGATCGAGTCGAAGTCCGGGGTACCCAGAACCATGGCAGTGAGGTTGCGCGGTGCGCGGTCGAGGCGCATGGTGGCTTCGACCACGAAGCCCAGCGTGCCTTCGGCGCCGATGAACAGCTGGCGCAGGTCGTAGCCGGTGGCGTTCTTGACCAGGCCCTTGTTCAGCTCAAGCAATTCGCCCTTGCCGGTGACCACCTTCAGCCCGGCGACCCAGTTGCGGGTCATGCCGTAGCGAATTACCTTGATTCCGCCAGCATTGGTGCCGATATTGCCGCCAATCTGGCTTGAACCGCTGGAAGCGAAGTCCACCGGGTAATACAGGCCCTGTTGTTCGGCGAAGCTTTGCAACTGCCGGGTGATCACCCCAGGCTGGCAGACCACGGTGCGGTCGAAGGCATTGAAGCCGAGAATCTGGTTCATGGAGTCGAAGGCGACCACCACTTCGCCATTGGCCGCCACGGCCCCCGCGGAAAGCCCGGTGCGCCCGCCAGACGGCACCAGCGCTACCTTGTGCGTATTGGCCCAGCGAACAATCGCCTGCACCTGCTCCACCGTCTTGGGAAACACGATGGCGCTGGGTGCCGGCGGGTAGTGCTTGGTCCAGTCCTTGCCATAGGCTTCGAGCGAAGCCGCGTCGGTCAGGACCTTGCCAGGGTCGACCAAGGTCATCAGTTCATCAATTACAGCGGGATGGGTCATCGCTGGAACTCTCGACTTATTCATAGTCACCCTGAGCACTCTTCACCTGTCGGGATAAGCTCAGATTGTGTCGCGTATGCTAGCATAGCCCTCCCGCTGTTCATGCTAAGGCAGCCCTGGCGCCTGGCATCACCCCTCGCCATTTTTTCTCCGGGATACAGGTTTACGCAGATGAGCAAGACTTCTCTCGACAAGAGCAAGATCCGGTTCCTTCTTCTTGAAGGTGTGCACCAGAACGCGGTCGATACCCTCAAGGCCGCCGGCTACACCAACATCGAATACCTCACTGGTTCGCTGCCGGAAGCCGAGCTGAAGGAAAAGATCGCCGATGCCCATTTCATCGGCATCCGTTCGCGTACCCAGCTGACCGAAGAGATCTTCGACTGCGCCAAGAAGCTGGTCGCGGTTGGCTGCTTCTGCATCGGCACCAACCAGGTCGACCTGGAAGCTGCCCGCGAACGCGGTATCGCCGTGTTCAACGCGCCGTACTCCAACACCCGTTCGGTAGCCGAGCTGGTACTGGCCGAAGCCATTCTGCTGCTGCGCGGCATCCCTGAGAAAAACGCCTCCTGCCACCGTGGCGGCTGGATCAAGAGCGCGGCCAACTCGTTCGAGATCCGCGGCAAGAAGCTGGGCATCGTCGGCTACGGCTCGATCGGCACCCAACTGTCGGTCCTGGCCGAGAGCCTGGGCATGCAGGTGTACTTCTTCGACCCGCTGACCAAGCTGCCGCTGGGCAACGCGGTACAGGTGACCAGCCTGCACGAACTGTTGGGCCTGGCCGATATCGTCTCGCTGCACGTGCCTGAGCTGCCGTCCACCCAGTGGATGATCGGCGAGAAGGAAATCCGTGCCATGAAGAAGGGCTCGATCCTGATCAACGCCGCCCGTGGCACCGTGGTCGAGCTGGACCACCTGGCCGCCGCGATCAAGGACAAGCACCTGATCGGTGCCGCCATCGACGTGTTCCCGGTCGAGCCGCGCTCCAACGACGAAGAGTTCGAAAGCCCGCTGCGTGGCCTGGACAACGTGATCCTGACCCCGCACATCGGTGGTTCCACCGCCGAAGCCCAGGCCAACATTGGCCTGGAAGTCGCCGAGAAGCTGGTCAAGTACAGCGATAACGGTACCTCGGTGTCCTCGGTCAACTTCCCGGAAGTGGCCCTGCCGGCGCACCCGGGCAAGCACCGCCTGCTGCACATCCACGAAAACATCCCGGGCGTGCTCAGCGAGATCAACAAGGTCTTCGCCGAGAACGGTATCAACATCTCGGGCCAGTTCCTGCAGACCAACGAGAAAGTCGGCTACGTGGTGATCGACGTCGACGCCGAGTACTCGGACCTGGCACAGGAGAAGCTGCAACAGGTCAAGGGCACCATCCGTTCCCGCGTCCTGTTCTGATTTGCTGGCAGCATGAAAAAGGGAGGCCCTGTTGGCCTCCCTTTTTTTATTTCACTTCGACAGTGATCTTCTGCGACTCGACACTTGGCTTGAACGGCACGTGATACTGGTCACCCAGTATCAGTTGCAGGGTGTGCTTGCCGGGGGTCAGGGTGATGGTGGTTTCGGTCTGCGCCTTGCCGAAGTGCAGCACCTGTGGCCCATCTGGCAGGGCCACGCCGTTTTCCGGCATCAGGCTGGTCGGCAGCGGCATGTCGGCCACCGGCTCCTTGTCCACGTCAACCAACAGGTGGTGATGGCCGGAATGCGGGGTGTGATCACCGGCCGGCTTGAGGGCAATGCCCTCGATACCGAACTTGACGGTGAAGGTCTTGTCCACCGTAGCGCCGTCGGCGGGGGAAACGATGAAGACCTTGGCCTCCTTGGGCGGTTCCTGGCTCTTCAGCGCGTCTGCGGCACTGGCCAGCACCGATGCCCCCATCAGCAGACCTGCAACGGCAGCACGCGAAAATAGGCTGTTCATTCACTTCTCCTGTGATTCACTTGTCGGCCCCCGCCTGCGATCCAACGGCGGCGGTGATTCACCTTAGTTGATGTGAACGGCCATATGTTCAAATCGACAGGTAGAAATATTTCAGTCACGGTTAAACATCGCCGAGGCTTCAAGGTCATAGGCTGCGCCCGACCATGGCGAGGAAGAAAGCCGTGGCGGGCGTTATTTACCTGCCAAAGAAAAAAGGGGCTTTCATGCGTTCGACCATTGGACTACTGCTGGCGGTACTGGTCTCGCCATTGGCGCAGGCCGAGCTGATAGATGAAATTGCCGACCGAGGCGAACTGCGCATTGCCGTACAGGCAGACAACTCGCCATACGCCTTCAAGGAAAACGACCACCTGACCGGCTTCGAAGTGGAGTTTGGCCAGGACCTGGCCAAGGAGCTGGACCTGCGCGCCGAATTTATCGAAGCCCCCGCGGCCGAGGTCCTGCCTGGTGTCGAGAGTGGCAAGTACGACATCGCACTGACCCCGCCGAGTGAGTCGCCCCAGGCTGACGGCCCGCTCGATGTGAGCCTTCCATTTGGCGAGAAGCAGCTGGTGATCCCGTTCCAGAAGGACAACCCGGCTTTCGAAAGTGCGGTGAACAACGCCTTGCAGCGGCTCAAGGACAGTGGGAGGACTGCCGAGCTTGAACAGAAGTGGTTCAAAGGTGTACCGGCGACGGCCGCCGGGCAGTAATTTCTTTGCCGCCTGCACCGGCCCTTTCGTAGGCGCCCGCGAAAGGGCCGGTACAGACTTAAACTGAAAGCCCGGCCAGCGCCTGTTCCGCCAGTTCCAGCTCCAGCTCGCTGAACACCTGCACCCCAGCCCGCCGCAGCAGCGCCGTGGTTACCCCCTCCCCGGCCACCTTCACGCCACTGAACGTGCCGTCATAGGTCAAGCGGTTGCCACACGAAGGGCTGCCGGCCTTCAACACCGCCACGCGAATGCCATGCCGGCGTACCAGTTCCAGCGCCTGCTGCGCCCCGGCAACGAACTGCACGCTGACATCCTCACCGGTCACTGTCAGCACCTGTACATCACCGTCAAGCACCGCTGCCCCCTGCCCGCCGGGTATCTCTGCAGCCGGGCGCGGAGTCGGCAGGCCGCCTGCCACCTCTGGGCACAACGGCACCACACGCCCTTCGGCCTGCCAACGCTGCAGCTGGTCGGGGTGGCCACTGGTACGCCCGTCGTAACGCACTGGCTGCCCCAGCAGGCAAGCGCTGACCAGCACTTTGGGCAGGTCAGAACGGGTCATTGCCACGGCGCCGGAACCAGCCGGTCAACGACAGCCGCTCGCGCCCGGCCGGCAGCACTTCGTGCGGTACCTCACCGGACAGGAACACCACCAGGCAACCCGCCACCGGTTGCACATCGTGCTCGACGCCATCCGCCAGGAACATGCGCAACTGGCCACCATCCTCTGGCTGCCAGCCTTCATTCAGGTACAGCACCGCTGACACCATGCGCCGGTCATCGTCGCGGAAACGGTCCAGGTGGCGGCGATAAAATGCACCGGGCGGGTACAGGGCGAAATGGCACTCGAAATCTTCCAGGCCGAGGAACAGGCCCCGGTTGATGGCCTGACGCAACTGGTCCATGGCGGCCAGGTACTGGTCGCAAGCCTCGGCCTGCCCGGGGTCGATCCACTGGATCTGGTCGCCGCGAATGGTTTCGCGTACCTCCTGGGCAACACCGCGCCCAACCCCCGCAGGGTTGAGTTCGCCTTCGGCATCACGACGCCGGCATTCGGCCGCCAGCGCGCGCACCAGGTCGGCAGGCAGGAAGAGCGCCTGCTGCGACCAGCCATGGGTGGCCAGATCGTCGACGACGGCCGCAAGCATCGGGTGTTCGGGGGTCATGTGCATGGCGCGCATCATATCCATTAGCCATGCCGCCGCACAGCGCCACTTGGCCGAGAAGCACGTAGATATCTCGACAAACCAGCGCCAGGCCAAGGACAATAGCCGCCTGCCGACAGGAGTCCTGAATGCGCCGTCTGTTTTCCCTGATTCTGCTGATGATCTGCACCGTGCCTGTCTGGGCAGACAACCTGGATCAACTGTACAAGGCTGCTGGCTGGCCCGACCAGCGCGCCCATTTCAACGATGCCCTGACCGCTGCCCAGGAACGCTATCGCAACAGTTTGCCACCCGCCGTGTACCAGGCGCTGGTCAACAACAGCAACCAGCGTTTCCAGGCCCAGGCCGTGGACCGTCGCGCCCAGGCAAAACTGCGTGCGACCCTGGCCAACCCGGCACCGGCGCTGGCGTTCTTCCAGTCGCCGCTGGGGCGCAAGGTGGTGGCGGCCGAACTCAAGGCCACACGCAAGGATGAACTGGCCAGAAATGCCAAAGGCCTGCCGAAGATCCAGGCCAGCGACGACCGTCTGCTGATCATCGGCCACCTGGCCCAGGCCCTGCCGGCACGCGAGGCCGGCGCCGAAGTCAGCCTGGCCATCGCTGGTGTGGCGGCCGACAGCCTCAGTTCGATGATTCCCGGCCTGTTCGGTGGTGGCCAGGCCCAAGGCCTGCTCGACGGCCAGCGCCAGCGCCTGATGAGCCAGATCGGCGAAGACCTCAACAATACCCTGCTGTATGTCTACCGCGACTTGTCCGACGCCGAGCTGGAAGAGTTTGCGACCTTTGCCGAATCGCCTGACGGCAAGGCCTATTACCAGGCCGCCCTGGCCGCCGTGCGCGCAGGTCTGGCAGTGGGCCAGAGCAGCAGCGACCTGAAGTGATCAGCCCAGGCGCTGGTCGATGAAGTCGAAGTAGCGCTGGCGAATGCCCGGCAGCTCGTTGGCCAGGTGGTGACGAGCCCCTGGCAGCATCAAGATCTGCGGCTCGGCGAACTTGGCCTTGAGTACTTCGAGGTTGTAGGGCCAGTCCACCGTGCCATCCGCCTCCCCTTGCACGATCAATGGCCGCCGCGTGCTGCACGGGGCGGCTTCGATGCGCTTGACCCAGGCGATCAAGGCACCGACCCAGGCCGTTGGCAGGCGACGGGGTTGCAGCGGGTCGGCTTCAAGAAACGGCAGGAAGGCCGGGTCATTGGTGTTCTCGCTGAAGCGTCGCTCGATGCCATTGACGAAGTGGCGCAGCAGGCTGTAGCTCAACTTCGACCAGCGCCAGGCACAGGGCCGCACCAACGGCGCCAAGAGGATGACCTGGCCATCGATGGGGCTCTGCGCGCCCTGGTACAGCAGATGGTCCACGGCAATCGCGCCACCGGTGCTCTGCCCGCACAGATGCCATGGGCGTGGCAGTTGCAGCATGCGCGCTTGCTCGAACAGGGCCTGCAACACCTGCTGGTACAACTCGAAATTACTGATGCTGGCCCGTTCGCCGCTGGACAGGCCGTGCCCGGGCAGGTCGCAGCTGATGACTGCGAAGCCCTGCCCGAGCGCCCACTCGATCACGTGTCGATAGAGGCCCATATGGTCGTAATAGCCGTGCAGCAGGAACAGCGTCGCGGTCACCTGCTCGGGTAGCCAGACTTGCCCGACCAGGTCGAAGCCCGCGGCCTGAAAGCCGCCCAGCCAGGTTCCTGCCGGCAGGTCCAGGCCATAGAAGCGCTGGTATTCCAGGCCTTGGGCCGACAACGGCTGGCGAGCGGTCAACGGCCCCAGGCTGGTGCGCAGGAGATCGGGGTGAAAGGTGGCGGGCATCGGTACATCCACAGCGAAGCAAGTATTGATCTGCGATATTCAGCTCTGGTCGGCGTCGTGGCAAGCTTGCTCAGCTTCGAACGACCAGCACCGCTCCTACAAGGGGACCGCGGAAGAACTTCATGAAGAACCGGATCATCAAACCGCTGTGCACCGCAATCGCCCTGCTGGTCGGAGCCGCCATCCTCTGGCAGGCCTACACCACCTTCCAGGCCCGTTACCTACGCCCCTTCGACAACCAGGCCACGCTGTTCGACGGCAGCCAACTGCAACTGCCCGCCGGACTGGCCGGCCCCGGGCCGATCCGTGTGGTGCATTTCTGGGACCCAACCTGCCCGTGCAACGTCGGTAACCAGCAGCACCTGGGCGAGCTGGTCAGCCAGTTTGCCGAGCAAGGGGTGATCTTTCATGTGCTGCAAAAGCCAGGCAGCCATGGTCAATTGCCAGCCAACCTGAGCGGTCTGCAGCCCATCGCCAGTTTGCCCGGTAGCGAACGGCTGCCGGCCTCTCCGGCCGTAGCCATCTGGGACCGACAAGGGCATCTGGCCTACTTCGGCCCGTACAGCGAAGGGGCTGTGTGCAACGCCAGCAACAGTTTTGTCGAGCCCATCCTGAAGGCCCTGCTCGACGGCCGGCAGGTGAACGCCTCGAATACCCTGGCGGTGGGCTGCTACTGCCCCTGGCGCGGCTGAAGCACCCGCGCCGGGTTACCCACCACCGTCGCCCCAGCCGGTACATCCCGCGTGACCACGCTACCGGCACCCACCACGGCATCGTCACCAATGGTCACCCCCGGCAGGATGATCGCTGCACCGCCAATCCACACGTTGTTGCCGATGGTCACCGGCCGCCCGCTTTCCAACCCGGTGCGCCGCACCTCGGGGTCGAGCGGATGGTCGGCGGTGTAGATCTGCACGTTGGGGCCAATCTGGCAGTCGTCGCCGATCCGCACCGGCAACACATCGAGAATCACGCAGTTGAAGTTCATGAAGGTATTGCGACCAACACTGATGTTGTAGCCATAGTCGCAATAGAACGGTGGGCGGATCACCGCGCCTTCGCCAACCTGGGCAAAATGCTCGGCCAACAGCCCATGCCGTGCGTCGTTGAGCAATTCGACACTGTTGTTGTAACGGTGCATCCAGTGCTTGTTGGCGATCTGCTCGGCCTGCAGCTCGGGGCAACCGGCATGATAGAGCTGGCCTGTAAGCATTTTCTGTTTTTCGCTGAGGGACATGGAAACTCCTTCCTGGGACTATGCTCTGTTCGCGAATCCGCCCATGATCGGACCACACTTTTCCCTGGAATGCACAAGGAGCCTGAATGAAGCGCAGCCTGACCCTGTTGGCCGTGGTGGTTACCGTGGCCGCCGGCGCTGGATACTGGTATGTGCAGGGCAAACTGCCGCAGCGCGAGGGCGAGGTGGCCGTGGCCGGCCTGCAGGCCCCGGTCAGCGTGCGCTACGACGCCCGCGGCGTGCCGCACCTACAGGCGCAGAGCGAGGCGGACCTGTACCGGGCACTAGGCTATGTGCATGCCCAGGACCGATTGTTCCAGATGGAGATCCTGCGCCGCCTGGCCCGTGGCGAGCTGGCCGAGGTGCTGGGCGCCAAGCTGCTACCCACCGACACCCTGTTCCGCAGCCTGCGCATTCGCGAACAGGCCGCCCTGATGGCCAAGCGTCAGGACCGCCAGTCCCCGGCCTGGCAGGCCCTGCAAGCCTATCTCGATGGCGTGAACAGCTGGCAGGCCGGCCATCCCAAGCCCGTCGAATTCGACCTGCTGGGTATCAACCCGCGCCCGTTCACCGCAGAAGACACGCTCAGCATCGCTGGATACCTGGCCTACAGCTTCGCCGCCGCCTTTCGTACCGAACCGGCCCTGACCTATATCCGTGACCAGCTGGGCCCCGAGTACCTGGGCATCTTCGACCTCGGCTGGCAGCCGGAGGGCGCCCTGGGTACACCACTGGCCGCTGCCGACTGGCAAAGCCTTGAAGCCCTCGCCCGTCTTAGCCATGAGGCGCTCGGCGCGGCCGGCATCCCGCAGTTCGAAGGCAGCAACGCCTGGGCCGTGGCCGGCAGTCGCACGCGCAGCGGCAAGCCGTTGCTGGCCGGCGACCCGCACATCGGTTTCGCCGTGCCGGCAGTGTGGTACGAGGCCGAACTGTCAGCGCCGGGCTTCAACCTGTACGGCTACTTCCAGGCGCTCAACCCGTTCGCCCTGCTCGGCCACAACCGCGACTTCGGCTGGAGCCTGACCATGTTCCAGAACGATGACGTCGACCTGATCGCCGAACGCAGCAACCCGGCCGACGAAAACCAGGTCATGATCGATGGCCAGTGGCAGGCGCTGGAAAAGACCGAGCAACAGATCGCCGTGAAGGGTGAAGCACCGGTCACCCTGAGCCTGCGCCGCTCAACCCACGGCCCGATCGTCAACGACGTGCTGGGCGCCACCGCCGGGCCCACGCCAATTGCCATGTGGTGGGCATTCCTGGAAACCGAAAACCCGATCCTCGACGGCTTCTACCAGATCAACCGTGCCGATACCTTGGGCAAGATGCGCGAGGCTGCCGCCAAAGTGCACGCGCCCGGGCTGAATTTTGTCTGGGCCAATGCGCGCGGCGACATTGGCTGGTGGGCGGCTGCGCGGTTACCGATTCGCCCCGACGGGGTCGACCCGGCGTTCATTCTCGACGGGGCCAGTGCCCAGGCCGCCAAGCTCGGTTTCTACCCGTTCAGCGTCAACCCGCAGCAGGAAAACCCGGCGCGCGGCTATATTGTCTCGGCCAACTACCAGCCGCCGGCGGTGGTGCCGATACCGGGTTACTACAACCTGCCAGACCGAGGCCGTCAGCTCGACAACCAACTGGCCAACCCCGAGGTGAAATGGGACACCCAGAACAGCCAGCAGCTGCAACTGGGCACCGCCAGCGATTATGGCCCGCGTACCCTTGCCCCGCTGCTGGCAACGCTGCGCGCGGTGGCCGAGGGTGACGAAGAGAAGGAACTGGTGGAACAACTGGCCGCCTGGGCAGGCGACTATCCGGTGGACTCGGTCAGCGCCACGCTGTTCAACCAGTTCCTCTACGAACTGGCATTCGCCGCACTGCATGACGAACTGGGCGATACCTGGTTCCCGGTGCTGATCAGCACCCGCATCATCGACGCCGCCCTGCCACGCCTGGCGGCGGATGCCGATTCGCCCTGGTGGAACACCCGTGGTGGCAACCAGCGCACCGACCGGAGCGCCGTGGTGCGCGTGGCCTGGCAGAACAGCCTGAAGCACCTGCGCGACACCTTGGGTAACGACCCGGCCAGCTGGCAGTGGGGCAAGGCGCACACCCTGACCCATAACCACCCGCTGGGGGTAAAGAAGCCACTGCATCTGCTGTTCAACGTCGGCCCGTTCGCCGCGCCGGGAACCCACGAGGTACCGAACAACCTCTCGGCGAAGATCGGCCCGGCGCCATGGCCGGTGAACTATGGGCCGTCTACCCGACGGCTGATCGACTTCGCCGATGCCGGACAGGCGCTGACCAGCAACCCGGTCGGGCAGAGTGGCGTACCGTTCGACAGGCATTACTCGGACCAGGCCGAGGGGTATGTGCAGGGGCAGTACCAGCGGGTGCAGATGGGCATGATACCGGCGCAAAGTAGCTTGCGACTGGTACCGGGGCCGTGACAGCCCATCGCGACACCAGGCCGCTCGCTTCGGCTTTCACACCCCCTGCGGGAGCGGCCTGGTGTCGCAATGGGCCGCAAAGCGGCCCCCTTCAAACAGTCAACCCTGCCACTTGCCGCCTTCGACGATCACGCTTTCCGGCTTGGTGTCATCGCTCAGTTCCTTGCGCACGTACTGGTCATACAGTTTCAGCAGGAACTTCTCTTCCCCCAGCTTGGCCAACTCGGCATTGACCCAATCACGCAGCTCGATATTGCCCTTCTTCACCGCCGGTGCAATCGGTGCCTCGTCACCCAGCAGCTCAGGCAGCACACGGTAGCCCGGGTTCTGCTTGGCCCAGCTGAACAAGATCAGGTTGTCCTGCGCATAGGCATCGCCACGCCCTGTGGCCAGCGCTTGCAGCGACTCACTGTTCTTCTCGAACTTGAGCAGCTTCCAGTCTGGATGATGCTTGGTCAGCCAGATATCGGCGGTGGTGCCGGTGGTGACGATGATGGTCTTGTCGGCCAGGTCATCGAGTTTCTGTACCGGGCTGCCGTCCGCCACGATGGCCTGCACGGCAACGCGCAGGTTGGGGTTGGTGAAGTCCACCGCTTCCTTGCGCTCTGGCGTCACGGTCATGTTGGCGAGGATCAGGTCGACCTTGTCGCTCTGCAGGAACGGGATACGGCTGGCCGGCTCCACGGCAACGAACTCGACCTTGTTCTCGTCACCCAGCAGGTCCTTGGCCAGGCGCCGGCCGATGTCGGTGTCAAAGCCCACGTAGCGGCCCTTTTCATCGACGAAACCGAACGGCGGCTTGTCGGTGAATACCCCGACAATCAGCTTGTCGCGAGCCTTGATGGTTTCCAGGTAGCTGGTGGCCGGCGACGCGGCCGCCGGCTTGGGGGGTTCCTCGGCCTTGTTGCAGCCGGCCAGCAGGGCCAGGCCGAACAGCGGCGCCAGCAGTTTGGTGAAGTTGGCAGTTTTCATGACAGTTCCTTGTGCAGTGTCTTCGGCAGGCTTTCTACGAAGGAGAATTTCTCCAGGAACTGCTGCGCGCGTGCGGTCTGCGGTCGGGTGAAGAAGCTCTCGGGGTCGCCCTGTTCAAGGATCCTGCCGGCCTCCATGAACACGATGCGGTCGGCCACCGCGCGAGCGAAGGCCATTTCGTGGGTAACGATGAGCAAGGTCATGCCGTCGCGGGCCAGGCCCTGGATCACCTGCAGCACCTCCTTGACCATTTCCGGGTCGAGGGCCGCGGTGACTTCGTCGAACAGCATCACCTCGGGGTTCATGCACAGCGAACGCACGATCGCGATACGTTGCTGCTGGCCCCCGGACAATTGCCGGGGAAAGGCATCGCGCTTGTCCAGCAGGCCAACCCGCGCCAGCAGCGCCTCGGCTTGCGCCTGCGCTTCGGCACGCTCGCGCTTCTGCACCTTGAGCGGGCCGAGCAGCAGATTATCGATGACGCTCATATGGCCGAACAGGTGATAGCTCTGGAACACCATGCCAACCCGCTGGCGGACGGCGCGCCAGTCGGTGCGCGGGTCGAGCAGCTCCTGCCCGGCCAGGCGCAGGTGGCCGCCGTTGGCCTGCTCCAGGCCGTTGAGGCAACGCAGCAGGGTGCTTTTGCCACAGCCGCTGGGGCCGAGGATGACCACCACTTCGCCGGCCGCCACCTTCAGGTCGACGCCCTTGAGCACCTGTTGCTCGCCGAAGAACTTGTTGAAACCCTGGAATTCGATCAATGCGCTCATGAGTGGGCCCAGCGGCGTTCCAGCACGCGCGAAGCGGCGGACAGCGGATAACAGACGATGAAGAAGAACAGGAACAAGGCGCCGTAGATCAGCACCGATTCGTAGGTGCGTTCGATGATCTGCTGGCCGGCCTTGATCACCTCGACCACGCCGATCAGCACCGCCAGCGAACTGGTCTTGATGATCCGCGTGTAGATGTTGATGGTCGGCGGGGTCATGCGCTTGAGCGCCTGCGGCAACAGGACGTAGCCATACAGCTGCCAGCCGGCCAGGCCAATCGACAACCCGGCCTCGCGCTGGCCGCGCGGTAGCGAACGCAGCGCGCCCCGCACCACCTCGCCAACCTCGCTGGCGCCCCACAGGCCCAGCACCAGTACCGCGCACCAGAAGCTGGGAATGCTCAAACCGAAGAAGATCGGCAGGCCGAAGAAAACCAGGTACAGCCAGACCAGCACCGGGATGGCACGAAACAGCTCCAGGTACACCTGCAAGGCGATGCTCAGGAGGCGGTTGCCCAGCGTTGCCAACACGCCATAGAGCACGCCCCCGAGCGTCGCGAAAAGGATGCCCAGCGCGGAAATGGCCAAGGTCTGCGCGGCGCCGCCAGCCAGCTGCGGCAGCGCCTGCAATAACAGTTCAGAGGCCGAGCTGGCCATGTTGCAGCCTCCTTTCCACATGACGCAGCAACAACGACAGCGGCAGGAACAGCAGCACGCAGAGCAGGGTCAGCACGGTGAGCATTTCGTAGGTCTTGTAGTACAGCGCGATGTAATTCTTGGTGGTGTAGAGAATTTCCGGCACGGCCACCGCCGACACCACAGTGGTTTCCTTGAGCAGGAAGATAAAGTTGGCGAACAGTGCCGGCAGGCTGAGGATGCCGGCCTGGGGCAACACCACGTGGCGCAGCAGCTGGCCCTCGGACAGGCCGATCGAGCGCGCGGACTCCAGCTGGGCCCGGGGCACGGCCTCGACACCGGCACGCAGTACCTCGGTGAGGTAGGCGCCGCCCATGAAGGTCATGGTGATGATCGCAGCGGCAAAACCGGAAATCTTCAGGCCCAGGCTGGGCAAGGCGAAATAGACGAAGAACAGCTGGATCAGCAGAGGCGTGTTGCGGGCGAGTTCCACGTAGGCTTTGACCAGACGCCACAGGTACGGGGTGCGCAATACCAGCAGCGTGGCATTGACCAAGGCAACCAGCAGCGAAGTGGCGATGGCGATAAGGCCCACCTGCAAAGTCACACCCACGGCCTGCAGGAAGGCAGGCAACGTGCTGAGGATGAATGCGGTGTCGAGGGTCATGGTAGAGCGGGTCGGCAGGGTGCGCAGCGGCACGATGCATAGACTCTAAAGATATAAAAATATTTTGATAAATATCTTTATAGAATAAACATATCACCAAGACGTCGTGCCGACCCGGTGGATGGCAGCGGCTACGCCGGTGCTAACGGGCCCGCCGCCAGCACAGGTGAATGCTCCGCAAACAAAAACGCCGACACGAATGCGTCGGCGTTGTTTTCATACTTGCAGATCAGAACGCCGGCAGTACCGCACCTTCATACTTCTTGGCGATGAACGCCTTCACTTCCGGGCTGGTCAGGGCCTTGGCCAGTTTCTGGATGGCTTCGCTGTCCTTGTTGTCCGGGCGGGCGACCAGGAAGTTCACGTACGGCGAGTCGCTGCCCTCGATCACCAGCGCATCCTTGGCCGGGTTCAGGCCGGCTTCCAGGGCATAGTTGGTGTTGATCATGTCCAGGTCGACCTGGTCCAGCACGCGCGGCAGCATGGCCGATTCAAGCTCGCGGAACTTCAGCTTCTTCGGGTTCTCGGCGATGTCCTTGGGTGTGGCCAGGGCATTTTTCGGGTCTTTCAGGGTAATCAGGCCAGCCTTCTGCAGCAGCAGCAGGGCACGGCCGCTGTTGCTACCCTCGTTGGGGATGGCAACGGTGGCGCCTTCTTTCAGCTCGCTCAGGTTCTTGACCTTCTTCGAGTAGCCACCGAACGGCTCGACGTGAACGCCGATCACGGTTTCCAGGTGGGTGCCCTTGCCTTCGTTGAAATTCTGCAGGTACGGCAGGGTCTGGAAGTAGTTGGCGTCCAGGCGTTTCTGGTCAACTTGCACGTTGGGCTGCACGTAGTCGGTGAACACCTTGATCTGCAGGTCCACGCCTTCCTTGGCCAGGGTCGGCTTGATCAGCTCGAGGATTTCAGCGTGCGGTACCGGGGTAGCGGCAACCACCAGTTTCTCGGCGGCAGCAGCCAGGCCGGCGAACGACAGGGCAGCAGCCAGGGCGGTGGTCAGCAGGGTCTTCTTCATGGTGATCCTTGTTCTGGTTCTGGCCATCGACGATGGCGAATCGGGTGCCCAACCGGTTCATCAGCGGGCGTATGGCGGACAATACCTAGATTTTTTATTCCGCAAAAATATCTTTTATTTAGCTGCTTATTCCAAAACCAAATTGCCATCAGCCATTTTGTTCATGAGCGGCGTCTAGCGCGCAGGGCTGGGCAAATCGAGGTCCTTCGGCAGGATTTCCTCGCCGTCATTCACCAGCAGGGCGAAGTGGATAATGTTCTCCAGCTCGCGGGTGTTGCCCGGCCAGAGGTGCGCTTCCAGCAGCTGTTGTGCGGCCTCGCTCACCAGCGGCACAGGCCTTTGCAGGCGTGCGCTGTAGATGCCGACGAAATACTCGGCCAAGGGCAGGATGTCGCCCGGCCGCTCACGCAGTGGCGGCAGCTCCAGCGCCCCTTCGCGCAGGTACTGGTACAGGCGCTCGTTGAAGCGCCCCGCGCTTACCACCCGGGCCAGGTCGATGCTGGTGGCGGCTACCAGGCGTACGTCCACCGGCTGCGGCTGCTGCGCGCCCACCCGGGTAACCTCGCGGTTTTCCAGGGCGGCCAGCAGCTTGCCCTGAATGGCCAGCGGCAAATCGGCGATCTCGTCCAGGTACAGCGTGCCGCCGTTGGCCGAGCCAAACCAGCCGGCGCGGCTGCTGGCCGTGCCCGCGTGGCTACCGGCGCTGTAGCCGAACAGCTCGGCATCGGCATAGGTGGGGCTGATGGCCGCGCAGTTGACCGACACGAACAACCCTCCGCGGTCACTGGCGCGGTGAATCTGCCGAGCCAGCAGCTCCTTGCCGGTACCGGTTTCGCCACGGATCAGCACCGGCAGGGGCTGTGGCGCCAGGCGTTCGAGTTGCTCGCGCAACTGCTGGGAACGCGGGTCGATGAATACCAGCGCCTTGGCGCGAATGCTCAGCGGGCTTTTGTCCAGTTCGGGGAAAGTCAGCAACGGCTGGCCAAACGGGTTTTGAAAAGTCATGACGAACTCCCGCCCCAGGCCTGCAGTGGCCGGGCGTCGGCAAACAATAGACAGTAGGGTGATCAGGCGCGGCGTAGTGCCCGCTGCTCGACCCGGTTCTGCAAGCGATACAGGTAAGCGAACCCCTGTTCCCAACGCTCATGGCCGGATTTGACGTTGATGTGTCCGGCGTTGGTCAGCAGCCCCGCTTCGGCGCCCCAGGCCTGGGCCAGGTACAACGCCCGTGGCACGCTCACGGCCGGGTCGTTGTCCGAGCTGACCACCTGGCTGGGGAACGGCAGCGCCTCGGTCGGGATCGGTGCGAAGTTGCGCAAGGCGGGTGCGCAACTGGGCCGCTCGACATCCGCCGGCGCCACCAGCAAGGCGCCACGCACCCGCCGCAGCAAGGCCGGGTTGGCCTGGGCGGCCCAATGGGCGACCGTGACGCAGCCGAGGCTGTGGGCAATCAGGATCACCGGCGAGCGCTCGGCAGCAATCGCCAGGTCCAGCGCCTGGACCCAGTCCTGGCGCTGCGGGGTCAACCAGTCCTGCTGCTCGACCCGCGCGCTGTTGGGCAGGGTGCGCTGCCAGTGGCTTTGCCAATGATTGTCTGGCGATCCTTGCCAGCCCGGCACAATCAGGTAACGGATCGACTCGTTGCGCATGGGGACGCCTCCAGTGGGTTTGCGTGCTTGGAGACCAGTATAGGGCGGGAGTTATATCAGTAAAGGAATAAGAAGCTATTTATTAATAACAAAATCGCCAATCGGTACGCTCTGTGCGTGGGCGCGTATGGCAAAAAAAAGGGCCATCCCCTGCCAAGAGATATGGCCCATAAGCACTTGCCTGAAGAGGGTTTGCCGGGGTTCAGCGCGCGGTAATCACCGCCAGCTTGCTGATGCCCGCACGTTCGATCGCCGCCATGGCCCGTGCCACTTCGCCGTAGTTGACACCGTCGTCGGCCTGCAGCTGCACACGCACTTGCGCATCCTTGTCCTTGGCGGCCTTGAGGCTGGTTTCCAGCAGATCGGGCTGGATCTGGTCCTTGTTGATGAACAGCTTGCCGTCACCGTCGATGCTGACCACCAGCGGGTCCTTCTGCTCCACCGGTGCCACGGCTTCGGTCTTGGGCAGGTTCACAGGGATCGCGTTGGTCAGCAGCGGCGCGGTGACGATGAACACCACCAGCAGCACCAACATCACATCCACCAGGGGCGTAACGTTGATCTCACTGAGGACTTCGTCATTGTCCTGGGTCGAGAAGGCCATATCAGGATGCCTCCTTCACGGGCTGGGTAAACCCGCCCTGGTGCGCGTGCACGGCCGGGTGCACCAGTACGCGGAAGGCACTCTTCTGCGCCAGGCTGTAGAAGTCGTGGGCGAAGTCATCGAGGTCGGCCGCAGTGAGCTTGAGGCGGCGCAGGAAGTAGTTGTAGACCAGTACCGCCGGTACCGCAACGGCAATACCCACACCGGTGGCCACCAGTGCCGCACCAATCGGCCCGGCGACGGTTTCCAGGCTGGCAGAGCCGGCCGCACTGATACCCTTGAGCGCTTCCATGATGCCCCACACGGTGCCGAACAGGCCGATGAAGGGCGACGTGCTGCCAATACTGGCGACCACCGCCAGGCCGGTTTCCAGCGAACGGCGCTCCCGCACGATCTGCTGGCGCAGCGCGCGCTCCAGGCGGTCCTGATGGTTGATGGCGTGGCTCAAGTCGCTGGCCTGGGTATCGCCCACCGCGATGGCGGCGTAGCCGGACTGCGCCACGCGTGCAGCCGGGCCCGGCAGGTCGTGGCTGGGCTCGGCGGCCGAGTCCAGGCTCGAGGCGGCCCAGAAGCGCTGGTGGAAGCGCTTGTCCTGATGCTTCAACCGCACGAACTGCACGGCCTTGACCAGGGCCAGGCCCCAGGTGACGACAGAGAAACCAACCAACAGCCAGATAACTGCGCTTTCAACGGACTCGAGAGGGGATGCCAGCAGGCTCATGATGATGTCTTCCTGTGTTCTGCGGAAAAGTTAGCGAAGCTTGAAATCGATCGGCACACTGACCCAGCCGGTCTGGGCCACGTCGCCCTGCTTGGCCGGGACGAAACGCCAGCGCTTGACTGCCGCCAGCGCGGCGGTGTCGAGGGCATCGCGGCCACTGCTCTTCTGGATCTGGATCTGTCCGGGCGCGCCGCTGGGCAGCACCTCGACGCGCAACAGCACGGTGCCCTCCCAGCCACGGCGTTGGGCCAACTGCGGGTACTCCGGCGCCGGGTTCTTCAGGTACGCGGCGTTCGCCGATGCCGGGGTTACCGGGGCTGGCGCGGCAGGCGCGGGCGCCGGCGGTGCCGGGGCGGCTACCGGGACCGGTGGCGCAGCTTCGACCGGCTTGGGCTGTGGCTTGGGTTGTTGCTTTACCACCGGCTTGGGCACGGGTTTGGGCTTGGCTTTGGGTTTGCTGGCCAGTTCGTCGACCACTGGCGGCGGTGGCGGCTGGACCACGGGCGGTGCCGGGGCGGGCGGCGGAGGCTCGACCACAGGCGGGGCAGGCGCGGCGAATTCGATGGTCATGGGCGGCACCTGCGGCGGCACCACCGGTAGCTCGGGCGTAGGCGCCCGGCTGATCCAGTAGGCGACGGCAGCATGCAGCGCCAGCGCCAGCAAGCCCAGCGCCAGCTTGTCGCGCTGCTTGAGCCCGCTGACAGGCGTGCGTTGCAGGCGCAGCTGGCCGAGCGGGAGGCGAAGCGTGCGCCCAAGCTCGACCAGGTCACCCGGAGCGGGGCGCCATGGCTGGTCGTAGGCCTTCATGGCCGGCTGGACATTAGCCATTGATAAAACTCCCAGGGTCTCGATTCAGGTCTGACTGAATCATGGAACCAGGGGGCTTATCCCTTAAAGGAATGTTTAAAATTATGCTTAGAACGTAAATGAATATCCGTTTTTTGCGCTGCCTTCGAGGCCGCGGATTCCGTGGGCTGTAGCTGGGGCGGGAAAAAGCGGTGCGTCAGACGCATGCAGCATATGCGCAGAATGCATGGTTTTTCAGGCCTGCGAAGCAGCCCCGGCCACCCGCCAGGCATGAAAAACCCGGGACAGCGCCCGGGTTTCTCATGTTCGAAGGCGGCTCAGATATCCGCCACTTTCTGCCAGACCTTCGGCCGGAAGAACAACGTCTCGCCCCGCGCCAACCCGGTCAGGCTGTCGTGGTCCTTGACCACCTCGGCCTCGATCAGCTCGCTCTGCCCTTCTACCTTCAGGGTCACCCGCGTGGTAGCGCCCAACGGTCGAATATCGCGCACCTCGGCGGCATGGTGCCCTTCGGTCTCGTGCCGCGACAACGACACTTCGTGCGGGCGGAACAGCACATGGTGCCCTTCGCTCAAGGCCAGGCGGTTGGAGTCCCCCAGGAAGTGGTAGACGAAATCGTTGGCCGGGTGCTCGTACACCTCGCCCGGCGAACCGATCTGCTCGATCACGCCCTTGTTCATGACCACGATGCGGTCGGCCACTTCCATGGCTTCTTCCTGGTCGTGGGTGACGAATACCGAGGTCAGGTTGATGTCCTCGTGCAGGCGCGCCAGCCAGCGACGCAGCTCCTTGCGCACCTTGGCATCCAGCGCACCGAACGGTTCGTCCAGCAGCAGTACCTTGGGTTCCACAGCCAGCGCACGGGCCAGGGCGATACGCTGGCGCTGGCCACCGGACAACTGCTCGGGGTAGCGGTCGGACAACCAGTCCAGCTGCACCATGTTCAGCAGCTCATGCACCTTTTCGGCAATCCTGCTTTCGCTCGGGCGCTCGCCCTTGGGCTTCATGCGCAGGCCGAAGGCGACGTTGTCGAACACGCTCATGTGGCGGAACAAGGCGTAGTGCTGGAACACGAAGCCGACGTTGCGGTCCCGCACGTCATGCCCGGACACATCTTCGCCATGGAACACGATATTGCCCTGGTCGGGGGTTTCCAGCCCGGCAATGATGCGCAGCAAGGTGGTCTTGCCACAGCCGGACGGGCCAAGCAGGGCCACCAGCTCGCCGCTGTTGATATCCAGGTTGATGTTGTCCAGTGCCTGGAAGCTGTTGAAGCGCTTGCTGACGTTACGAACTTCGATCGACATGAATCATTCCTCCGCGGCGCTGTGGCGCAGGCGGTTAATACGGTTCTCGCTCCACTGCTTGAGCAGCAGGATGAAGAGCGCCATGATCAGCAGCAGGCTGGCCACGCTGAAGGCCGCCACGTGGTTGTACTCGTTGTAGAGAATCTCCACATGCAGCGGCAAGGTGTTGGTCACGCCGCGAATATGGCCCGACACCACCGACACGGCGCCAAACTCGCCCATGGCCCGCGCGGTGCACAGCACCACGCCGTAGATCAGGCCCCATTTGATGTTCGGCAGGGTCACATGCCAGAACATCTGCCAGCCATTGGCGCCGAGCAGGCGCGCAGCCTCCTCCTCTTGCGTGCCCTGCTCCTGCATCAACGGGATCAGTTCACGGGCCACGAACGGCACGGTGACGAAGATGGTGGCGAGGACGATACCCGGCAGGGCGAACACGATCTGGATGTCGTGGTCCTGCAGCCATGGCCCGAACAGGCCCTGCGCGCCGAACATGAGCACGTACACCAGGCCGGCGATCACCGGCGACACCGAGAACGGCAGGTCGATCAGGGTGACCAGCAGGCTCTTGCCACGGAAGGTGTACTTGCTCACGCACCAGGCGGCGCTGACCCCGAACACCAGGTTGAGCGGTACCGAAATGACTACCGCGATCAGGGTCAGCTTCAAGGCCGACAGCGCATCTGGCTCGAGGATCGCTTCGAAGAACGTGCCAAAGCCGTTCTTCAACGCTTGCGACACCACGATCACCAGCGGCAGCAGCAGGAACAGCGCGAATACCAGCCAGCCAAGGCTGATCAGGACGCGCCGCGAGGTCGCACTGCCACGGCGGGCGGCGTTGGCGGCGGCGGTTGCATTCAGGGTTGAACTGGACATGCCGGCCTCCTTCAAGGGGTTTCGATGCGGCGCTGCAGCAGGTTGATCAGCAGCAGCAGGATGAAGGAAACCACCAGCATCAATACGCCGATGGAGGTCGCGCCGGTGTAGTCGTACTGGTCGAGCTTGACCATGATCAGCAACGGCAGGATCTCGGTCTTCATCGGCATGTTGCCGGCAATGAAGATCACCGAACCATACTCGCCCACACCGCGGGCAAAGGCCAGGGCAAAACCGGTGAGCCAGGCGGGCAGCAGCGCCGGCGCCAGTACATGGCGAAACACCTGCAGCGGCTTGGCGCCCAGGCAGGCAGCGGCCTCCTCCACTTCACGCGGAATGTCGGCCAGCACCGGTTGTACCGTGCGCACCACGAACGGCAGGGTGACGAAGGTCAACGCCAGGGTGATGCCCAGTGGGGTGTAGGCGATCTTGAAGCCCAGGTCGGTGGCGAACTGGCCGACCCAGCCCGAAGGCGCGTACAGGGCAGTCAGGGCGATGCCGGCAACGGCGGTGGGCAGGGCGAATGGCAGGTCGATCATCGCATCGATGACCTTGCGCCCGGGGAAGGTGTAGCGCACCAGCACCCAGGCCAGCAAGGTGCCGATCAGGCCGTTGATGATGGCGGCGAACAGGGCGGTACCGAAACTCAGCTTGAGCGCGGCGATCACCCGCGGTGCACTGATGACGTTCCAGAACTGCTCCCAGGTCAGCTGCGCGGCATGTACGAACATGGCGGCCAGCGGTATCAGCACGATCAGGCTGAGGTACACCAAGGTGTAGCCCAGCGTCAGCCCGAAGCCGGGTATGACGGGGGAAATGCGACGTGACATAAATATCCCTGGTTGAACGCACGAAGCCCGGGATCGATCCCGGGCCGGTGCAGGCTTGTGAATCCTGGGGCGACCTTGCAGCCCTTTCGCGACGCAAGGCCGCTCCTACAGAAGATCGCGTATTCCTCGTAGGGGCGGCCTTGCGTCGCGAAAGAGCCGCAAAGCGGCCCCTGCTTTTCCCTGGCGCTTACTGTGCCTGATAGATCTGGTCGAACACACCGCCATCATTGAAGAACTTGGGCTGTGCAGTTTTCCAGCCACCGAAGTCCTTGTCGATAGTCACCAGGTCCAGTTTCGGGAACTGCTTGCCGAACTCGGCCGCCACCTTGGCATCACGCGGGCGGTAGAAGTTCTCGGCAGCAATCTTCTGCCCGGCCGGGCTGTACAGGTGCTTGAGGTATTCGCCGGCAATCTCGGTATTGCCCTTCTTCTCGGCGTTCTTGTCGACCACTGCCACCGGCGGCTCGGCAAGGATCGACAGCGACGGCACGACGATTTCGAACTTGTCGGCGCCACCGTCTTCCTTCAGCGCCAGGAAGGCCTCGTTTTCCCAGGCCAGCAGGACGTCGCCCTGGCCGTTGTTGACGAAGGTGATGGTCGAGCCACGGGCGCCGGTATCCAGCACCGGCACATGCTTGAACAGCTCCTGCACGTAGGCCTTGGCCTTGTCTTCGCTACCCCCGGTCTTCAGGCCGTAGGCCCACGCGGCGAGGAAGTTCCAGCGGGCGCCGCCGGAGGTCTTCGGGTTCGGGGTAATCACCGACACATCCTTCTTGATCAGGTCGCCCCAGTCCTTGATGCCTTTGGGGTTGCCCTTGCGCACCAGGAACACGATGGTCGAGGTATAAGGCGTGCTGGCGTCCGGCAGACGCTTCTGCCAGTCCTCGGGCAAGGTCTTGCCGAGCTTGGCGACTTCGTCGATGTCGCCGGCCAGGGCCAGGGTCACCACGTCGGCGCGCAGGCCGTCGATCACCGCACGGGCCTGCTTGCCCGAGCCGCCATGGGATTGCTGGATCTTCACCGTGTCGCCCGGGTGGGCCTGTTGCCAGTGCTTGATGAACTCGGCGTTGTACTGCTGATAAAGCTCACGGGTCGGGTCGTAGGACACGTTCAGCAGTTCGTAGTCCTTGGCGATGGCGGAACCGGCAAAAACAGCACTGGCCAGGGCGGCGAGCGCATAACGGCGGATGGACATGGTGAAGCTCCCGATTGGCATTTTTCTAGTTTTGAAGGGGTGGCGCGTCAGCCGGTCTTGTTGCCGGGCTGTTGCAGGCGGAATTTCTCCTTGCGCTCGATCTGTACGACCTGAGCGTTGTGCACAGTGATCTCCACCGCACCGAAACGCAGGTCGCGCAGGGCGCTCTGGATTTCCCGCAGAATGGTGGCTTCGTCCTGACCGTCGATGCTACGCAGAGATGCACTCATGCTCGTTCTCCTTGGAATGAAGTTGCCGGGCTGAGGTTTGAAGGGGAATTACGCCTGGCTTGAGGCAATAGTAGTGAGGCCAGGTTATTCTTAAAAATACTGTTTAAGAATGTTTATATAACTGAAAATAAAATCTCGTTTTGAAGACAACAGAAGGCTCCTGTAGGAGCGAGCGTGCCCGCGAATGCGTCAGTGAATTCACCATCGCATTCGCGGGCACGCCCGCTCCCACAGGGTTCAGTGCTGGGTTTCGGTCTTGTTTTCAGGCTCGCGGATCTTGTACCAGGCCACATACAACGCTGGCAGGAACAACAGTGTCAGCAGGGTCGCCACGATGATCCCACCAATCATGGCGTAGGCCATCGGCCCCCAGAACACCTCGCGGGCAATCGGGATCATGCCCAGGCTCGCCGCCGCTGCGGTCAACAGGATCGGCCGGCGCCGGTGATTGGTAGCCTCCACCACCGCATCCCACGGCGACAGGCCTTGTGCCTCGAACTCGTCGATCTGGGTCACCAGGATCACCGAGTTACGAATGATGATGCCCGCCAGCGCGAGAATCCCGAGAATCGCCACGAAGCCCATCGGCGTGCCGGTGGGCACCAACGCCAGCACCACGCCGATAAGCCCAAGCGGTGCCACGCTGACCACCAGGAACAGCTTCTGCACACTGTGCAACTGGATCATCAGGAAGGTCGCCATCAGGAACAGCATCAGCGGGATAACCTTGCGGATCGGGCCTTGCGCCTTGGCGCTCTCTTCCACCGTACCGCCGGTAGCCACTTCGAAGCCCACCGGCAGCTTGCTGGCGAACTCGTCGATCTTCGGCTTCAGCTGGGCCACCAGGTCGGTGGGCTGGATGTCGCCATTGACCGAGGCCTTGATGGTAATGGTCGGCTTGCGGTCACGGCGCCACACCAGCGGCTGCTCCAGCTCGTAGCGCACGGTGGCGAACGACAGCAGCGGGATCGCGGTGCCGTTGGGGGTGAGGATCTGCAGGTTCTGCAGGGTATCCGGCGAGCCACGCTCGCTGTCCTGCGCACGGGCAACCACGTCGACCAGGTAGATGTTGTCATTGACCTGGGTGATCTGGACGCCGCTGACGATGCTGTTCATCACATTGGCCACGTCTTCCGATGACAGGCCCAGCTGGCGCGCCTTGTCCTGGGCAATTTCCACCCGCAGCACCTTACCTGGCTCGTTCCAGTCGTAGATCATCTCGCCAATGTGTTCGTTCTGGTCGAGCAAGGTGGCCAGCTCGATGGCATGCTTGCGTACCTCGTCGATATTGGCGCCGCTGACCCGGTACTGGATCGGCCGGCCCACCGGCGGGCCCATCTCCAGGGACTGCACGTTGGTGCCGATGCCGACGAATTCCTCATGCAGGATCTTCTGCAGCCGCTCCATCATGCCCTGGCGCTCTTCGAAGCCCTTGCTGACGATCACCAGCTGTGCGTAGTAAGGGTTCTGCAGCTGCTGGTCGAGCGGCAGGTAGAAGCGGATCGCGCCCTGGCCGATGTAGGTGCTCCAGTGCACCAGGTCCGGGTCGTCCTTGATCCGCGCCTCGAAGCGGTCGACCACCTTGCGCGTCTCTTCGATCGAGGCGTTCTGCGGCAGGTTGAGGTCGACGAGGATTTCCGGGCGGTCCGAGGAGGGGAAGAACTGGTTCTGCACGAAACGCTGGCAGAAGATCGCCAGGGCGAACAGCAGCACGGTGCCGATGATGGTCAGCCAGCGGTTGCGCATGCACCACAGCAAGCCGTGCTCGAAGGCCCGGCCGAGCCTGCCAGGCTCGGCATTATGGGCCTTGAGGTTGCTGCTGAGCATGTGCACGCCCAGCACCGGGGCAAAGAACACCGCCACGATCCACGACACCAGCAGGGCCACGGCAATCACCGCGAACAGGGTGAAGGTATATTCGCCCGCCGAACTGGCGTTGAGGCCAATGGGCACGAACCCGGCCACGGTGACCAAGGTGCCGGTGAGCATCGGAAACGCCGTCGAGGTGTAGGCGAAGGTCGCCGCCTGTTCCTTGCTTTCGCCCATCTCCAGCCGCGTGACCATGACTTCCACGGTGATCATCGCGTCGTCCACCAGCAGGCCCAGGGCAATGATCAGCGCACCCAGCGAAATACGCTGCATGGTGATGCCGCTGTATTCCATGAACACGAACACCATGGCCAGCACCAGCGGGATCGAACAGGCCACCACCAGGCCGGCGCGCACCCCCAGGCTGACAAAGCTCACCCCGAGCACGATCACCACCGCCTCGAACAGCGCGCTGGTGAAGCCGCCAACCGCCTGCTTGACCACCACGGCCTGGTCGGAAACGGTATGCACCCCGACGCCTATCGGCAGGTCCTCGACCACCCGGTCCATGCGTTTTTTCAGTGCCGCGCCGAACACCTGGATGTTGCCACCGGCTTTCATGCCGATAGCCAGGCCCAGCGCTGTCTGGCCGTTGTAGCGGAACATCGGCGAAGGTGGGTCGACGTAGCCGCGCTCGATGTCGGCGATGTCGGCCAGGCGGAAGAAGCGGTCGTTGATCTTCAGGTTGACGGTTTGCAGGTCCTTTTCCGAGGCGAATTGCCCGGTGGTGCGCACGGAAATGCGCTCCGGGCCCGCCTCGATCACCCCGGCCGGGGTCACCGCGTTCTGCGATTGCAGTGCTTGCATCACCTGGCGCTGGTCGATGCCCAGGGCTGCCAGCTTGCGGGTGGAGAAGTTCAGGTACAGCACTTCGTCCTGGGTGCCGATCAGCTCGATCTTGCCGATGTTGGGTACGTCACGCACCTCAGCCCGCGCCTGCTCCACGTAGTCGCGCAGCTGGCGCAGGGTCAGACCGTCGGCGGTAAAGGCGTAGATCGAGCCGAACACGTCGCCGAACTCGTCGTTGAACCCCGGGCCCTGGATGCCGGCCGGGAACTCACCGCGAATGTCCTGGATCTTCTTGCGCACCTGGTACCAGATTTCCGGGATGTCCTTGGCCTTGGTGGTGTCGCGCAGGTACACGTAGACCGTGGACTCACCCGGGCGGGTGTAGCTTTTGGTGTAGTCGAGCGAGTCGAGTTCCTCGAGCTTCTTCTCGATGCGGTCGGTGACCTGGTAAAGGGTCTCGTCCTGGGTCGCGCCCGGCCAGCGAGTCTGGATCACCATGGTCTTGATGGTGAACGACGGGTCTTCCTCACGGCCCAGGTTGAAGTAGGAGAAGATCCCCATCAACAGCGCAACGAACATCAGGTACCAGACGAACGATTGATGCTTGAGTGCCCAGTCGGACAGGTTGAAGCTTCCTTTCATTGCGCATCCTCGTCGAAGGTGACCTTCTGGCCAGGCTTGAGGCTGTTCACGCCCGCCGTCACCACCCGCTCACCGGGCTGTACCCCGGAAGTCAGGACGATGCTCTGGTCGGTGCGGTCGATCAGGGCCACGTCGCGGGTGGCCACGGTTTTCTGTTGCGGGTCGATCACCCACACCTGGGTCTTGCCATCCCGTTCGAGCAAGGCGCTCAGGGGCAGCTCGCTGCGCGGCGTCACCGCCGAACTCAGGGTCACGCTGATGGCGGTGCCCAGGTGGAATGCCGCCGGCGTGCTGGCCAGGGTCAGGCGGGCGCGGCGGGTACGGGTGGTGGCGTCGGCCTGGGGCTCCAGTTCGCGCAGGCTGGCCGTGGTGTTGATGGTCGGGTCGAGTTGCGAGGCAACGGTAAAGGTCAGCCCTTTGCTCAACTGCTCGGCCAGGCCGATCGGCAGGTCGATTACCGCTTCCTTCACGTCTGGCCGGGCCAGGGTCACCACGGCCTGGCCGGCGGTGACGGTTTGCCCGGCTTCGGCTTTCCAGGCGGTAATCACCGCGGCATGGTCGCTGCGCAGGGTGCTGTAGTCGAGCTGGTCACGGGCCTGGCTGACGGCCGCGCGCGCCTGCTCCAACGCGGCACTGGTGGTTTTCAGGTTGGTCTGGGCGATGTCCAGCTGGGCCTGGGCGCCAACGCCGCGGTCATACAACTGCTGCTGGCGGCGGGCATCGGCCTGGGCGTTGATCCATTGCGCCTGCACTTTGGCCAGGTCGCCTTCAGCGGCGCGCAACTGGTTCTGCTGGTCGGTCGGATCGAGCGTGGCCAGCGTGTCCCCCGCCTTGACCTGGGCACCCACATCCAGCCAGCGCCGGGCGATGCGCCCGGACACGCGAAAGCCCAGGGTGCTTTCGAAACGCGCCTGGATAGAGCCGGCAAAGCGGCCCAGCTGCGATTGCACCTGGGGTTCGACCTTGACCGACAGCACCGGCCGAATCGGCTCCGGCGTTTCGTCCTCGCTACTGCAGCCGACCAGCAGCATGCCGGCCGACAGCATCATCAGCAGGCGCTTCATAGCTCACCCCCCTTGGCCTTGGCATCGATCTTCTGTACCTGCATGCCGGGGTGCAGCAACTGCCCGCCATTGACCACCACGGTTTCGCCACTTTTCAGGCCGCTGGCGACCACGATCCTGCCGGTGAGGTAACGGCTGACTTCAACTTTGCGCAGTTCCACCTTGTCGCCCTCGCCCACCACCCATACCGCGGGCTCATGCAGAGCTTTGGTCAACGCGGACCAGGGCAGCTCGATGCTGGGCCGCCCCTCGGCATTGGTAGTGGCGGTTACCGGTGCGCCAAGCTGCATCGCCGCTGGCACGTCCCTGAGGCCGACCTTGACCTGAACCGTGCCGCTTTGCTCGGACACCGTCGGGGTGATTTCGCGGACAACGCCATGCGCCTTTACCTTGGGGTCGTCCAGCAGGCTGACGATCACCCCGGCATCGCTGGGCGGCGCCACCAGCAGCGACTCATAGACGTTGAACACGGCATCGCGGTCGCCGTCGCGGGCCAGGCTGAAGATCGGCATGGTCGCTTGCACTACCTGGCCAACCTCGGCCTGGCGCTCGGTGATTACGCCATCGGCTTCGGACACCAGCGCGGTGTAGCTGAGTTGTTCATTGGCATCGGCCAATTGCGCCTGGGCGGCCTTGAGTGCGCTCTGGTCGCTGCGCAGGGCGGCCTCGGCAGCGTCGTATTCGCTCTGGCTGGTGTAGCCCTTGGGCAGCAGTTTTTGCTGGCGTACGAAAGCGGCGCTGCTCTGGGTGACCCGCGCCTGGGCAGCGAACACCTCGGCCTTGGCCGAGTCGACATTGTTCTGCAGGTCTTTCGGGTCCAGGCGCGCCAGTACCTGGTTGGCCTTGACGTGGTCGCCGACATCGACGCTGCGCGAGATGATCTTGCCGCCGACGCGGAACGACAGGTCGGTCTGCACGCGAGCCTGTACGTCGCCGGTCAGGGTGACCCTGGCGGCGAAGTCGGTCGGCTGGACCTGCTGCACGCCCACCCGGGGCAGTGTCTCGGGGACTTCTTCCTTGCTACAGCCCGTGAGCATGTACAACAGCCCCAGGCAAACGACCGACAGCGGACGCAACAACGTCATGCAGGCTCCTTGCTTGCGCACAAATGATTTGTGGGATGCGACTGTCAGCGTAGTTCAGGGTTCGATAAACAGCACTGACGAGGATCAGTTAGGCATTTTCAGCGCCTGTGCGGGTCTCTTCGCGGGTGAACCCGCTCCCACAGGGATTGCGCAAACCCTGAGGCTGCACATGACCGTGTGGGAGCGGGTTCACCCGCGAAAGGGCCGGTACTGCCATCCACAAATCTCTGCCATATCCAGAAACCATCATCTACACAGCACCTGCATCTCAGCCACTACCTTTGAAAAGTCATCTGCTTTTCAAGGAAGAAGCCAATGTCGCGAGCTCAGTCTCACCTGCTTCGCCGCGGTCGCTATTCAGAATTTGGCCGGCTCTATCTGCTGACCACCGTCACCCACCAGCGCAAGCCGCTGTTCTACGATTTCCACCATGCCCGGCTGGTCATTCACCAACTTCGGAAATCTGACCAGGAATACGCATGCCGGTCTCTGGCCTGGGTGCTGATGCCCGACCATCTGCATTGGCTAATCGAATTGAAAGGCACGACGCTAGGCACTTTGATGCGCAGGTTCAAATCCAGGTCCAGTCTGGTTTTGCATCAGGCGGGGGTTGAGCATGATCCGGTGTGGCAGCCTGGATATCAGGACCGTGCACTGCGGCGGGAGGAGAGCACGGTGCATGTTGCCAGATACATTATTGCCAACCCCTTGCGAGCCGGCTTGGTCAGAAGCGTCAGGGACTATCCACATTGGGATGCAGCCTGGCTTTGAATAGGTGCTGCGGCTTTCGCGGGTAAACCCGCTCCCACAGGGATCACCATTGACCTTAAGGCTGTGATGTCCCTGAGGGAGCGGGCGAGCCCGCGTAGAGGCCGGATCAGGCCGAAGCAGCAACCTGCGCCGGCCGCTTGACCTGCGGCTGCGAAGCGTTGGCTGCCGCACCCTCTTCGATCGCCTGCTGAATCGCCTTGCGGCGACGCTCTTCGGCCTGGCGGCTGAAGTACCAGACCAGGAAGGTCACCAGCGACACCGACAGCAGGATCAGGCTGGCCACGGCGTTGATCTCCGGTTTCACCCCCAGGCGCACCGCCGAGAACACTTCCATCGGCAAGGTGGTCGAACCCGGGCCGGAGACGAAGCTGGCCAGCACCAGGTCATCCAGCGACAGCGCGAACGACATCATGCCGCCCGCCGCCAGCGACGGCGCGATCATCGGAATGGTGATCAGGAAGAACACCTTCCACGGCTTGGCGCCCAGGTCCATCGCTGCTTCTTCGATCGACAGGTCCAGCTCACGCAGGCGTGCCGACACCACCACCGCCACATACGCCGCACAGAACGTGGTGTGGGCGATCCAGATGGTGACGATACCCCGCTCCTGCGGCCAGCCGATCATCTGCGCCATGGCCACGAACAGCAGCAACAGCGACAGACCGGTGATCACCTCGGGCATCACCAGCGGTGCGGTGACCAGGCCGCCGAACAAGGTGCGGCCCTTGAACCGGGTGACGCGGGTCAGCACGAATGCCGCCAGGGTACCCAGCGCGACCGCCGCCACCGCTGTATAGCAGGCGATTTCCAGCGAGCGCATCACCGAGCCCATCAGCTGGGTGTTGTCGAGCAGGCCGACGTACCACTTCACCGACCAGCCGCCCCACACGGTCACCAGCTTGGAGGCGTTGAACGAGTAGATCACCAGGATCAGCATCGGCAGGTAGATGAACAGCAAGCCGAGCACCAGCATCAGCTTGGAGAAACTGAAGCGCTTCATGCCCTGCCCTCCATTTCTTTGGCCTGGCTGCGGTTGAACAGCAGGATCGGCACAATCAGGATCGCCAGCATCACCACCGCCAGCGCGGAGGCCACCGGCCAGTCACGGTTGTTGAAGAATTCCTGCCACAGCACCTTGCCGATCATCAGGGTTTCCGGGCCGCCAAGCAGTTCCGGAATCACAAACTCGCCCACCACCGGGATGAACACCAGCATGCAGCCGGCGATGATGCCGTTCTTCGACAGCGGCACGGTAATCTTCCAGAAGCTGTTGAAGGTGCTCGAACCCAGGTCGGAAGCGGCTTCGAGCAAGCTCGGGTCGTGCTTCACCAGGTTGGCGAACAGCGGCAGGATCATGAACGGCAGGTACGAGTAGACCACGCCGATATAGACCGCCAGGTTGGTGTTGAGGATCTGCAGCGGCTGGTCGATCAGCCCGGTCCACAGCAGGAAGCCGTTGAGCAGGCCGTTGTTGCTGAGGATGCCCATCCAGGCGTAGACGCGGATCAGGATCGCGGTCCAGGTCGGCATCATGATCAGCAGCAGCAGGACCGTCTGGGTCTCCTTCCTGGCATTGGCGATGGCATAGGCCATCGGGTAGCCGATCAACAGGCACAGCAGGGTGCTGAAGAAGGCCATCTTCAGCGAACCCAGGTAGGCCGAGATGTACAGCTCGTCTTCGGTCAGCAGGCCATAGTTGGCCAGGTTCAGCACGAGCTGGACCTTGTCCTCGACGTAGCTGTAGATCTCGGTGTAGGGCGGGATCGCCACATCGGCTTCGGCGAAGCTGATCTTCAGCACGATGAAGAACGGCAGCATGAAGAACAGGAACAGCCAGATGAACGGCACGCCGATCACCAGGTGCCGCCCCTCCGGAATGATGCGCTGGAAGGCTCGCTTGAGCTTGCGAGGCTTCATGACCGCAGTACCACGCCGCTGTCGTCTTCCCACCACACGTACACTTCGTCGCCCCAGGTCGGCCGGGTGCCCTGGCGCTCAGTGTTGGCCACGAACGACTGGACGATCTTGCCGCTCGGCAGCTCGACGTAGAACACCGAGTGGCCACCGAGGTAGGCGATGTCGTGGACCTTGCCGCGCGACCAGTTGTGCTCGCAGGTCGGTTGCTGGGTGGTGACCAGCATCTTCTCCGGGCGCAGGGCGTAGGTGATGTGCTTGTCTTCCACCGAGGTGGTGATGCCGTGGCCCACGTAGATCTTGCGCTCAAGCTCGGGGCTGGCAATGATCGCGTGGCCTTCGGCGTCGTCGACCACTTCACCGTCGAACAGGTTGACGCTGCCGATGAACTCGCACACCAGGCGGCTGGTGGGGGTCTCGTAGATGTCCACCGGCGAGCCGATCTGGGCGATCCAGCCCAAATGCATGATGGCGATGCGCTGGGCCATGGTCATGGCCTCTTCCTGGTCGTGGGTCACCATCACGCAGGTCACGCCCACGCGCTCGATGATTTCCACCAGTTCCAGTTGCATCTGCGAACGCAGCTTCTTGTCCAGCGCGCCCATCGGCTCGTCGAGCAGCAGCAGCTTGGGACGCTTGGCCAGCGAGCGGGCCAGGGCCACGCGCTGGCGCTGGCCACCGGACAGCTGGTGCGGCTTGCGCTTGGCATACTGGGTCATGTGCACCAGCTTGAGCATCTCGGCCACGCGGGCATCGATCTCGGCCTTGGGCATCTTGTCCTGCTGCAGGCCGAAGGCGATGTTCTGAGCCACGGTCATGTGCGGGAACAGCGCATAGGACTGGAACATCATGTTGATCGGCCGCTCGTAGGGCGGCATGTCGGTGATGTCGACGCCATCGAGGAAAATCCGCCCTTCGGTCGGGCGCTCGAAACCGGCCAGCATGCGCAGCAACGTGGACTTGCCGGAACCGGAGCCACCCAGCAGGGCAAAGATCTCACCCTTGCGGATTTCCAGGGACACATCGTCCACGGCTACCGTTTCGTCGAATTTTTTCGTGACCCGGTCGATCTTGACCAGCACCTGCTTGGGTTGCTGGCCACCCTCGAGGGCTTTTTTATAGGCACCGGAGGCAACTGCCATGAGTGAAACTCCCAACAAGATTTTTGTGCCCGCGTGGCCTGCTCTGCAGGTGCCGCCACGGGCCTGGATTTTTACTTGCCCGACTTGACCTTGGTCCAGCTACGGGTCATCAGCCGTTGCACCTTGGGTGGCAACTCTGCATTCACGAACATCTTGTCCAGCACTTCCTGCGGTGGGTAAACCGCGGCGTCAGTCCTCACGGCCTGGTCCATCAGGTCGCCAGCCTTGGGGTTCGGGTTGGCGTAACCGACGTAATCACTGACCTGGGCGATAACCTCAGGCTTCAGCAAATAGTTGATGAAGGCGTGCGCCTCTTTGACATTCCTGGCGTCCTTGGGGATCGCCAGCACATCGAACCAGAGGTTGCCGCCTTCCTTGGGAATCGCGTAGGCCAGGTTCACACCCTTTTTCGCTTCTTCAGCGCGGGTCCTGGCCTGGAACACATCACCCGAGAAACCTGCCGCGACGCAGATGTCGCCGTTGGCCAGGTCGGTGATGTACTTGGACGAGTGGAAATAGGTCACGTATGGGCGTACCGCCAGCAACTTCTTCTCGGCGGCCTGGTAGTCCTTGGCGTTGCTGCTGTTGGGGTCCAGCCCCATGTAGTTGAGCACCGCCGGCAACATCTCGTCCGCCGAGTCGAGGAAGGCCACGCCGCACTTGGAGAGCTTCTTCATGTTCTCCGGTTCGAACAGCACGGCCCAGGAGTCGATGGTGTCAACGCCCAGCGCGGCCTTCACCTTGTCGACGTTGTAACCGATGCCGTTGGTGCCCCACAGGTATGGCACCGCGTACTGATTGCCCGGGTCGTTCTTTTCCAGGCGTTTCATCAACGCCGGGTCGAGGTTGGCGTAATTGGGCAGCAGGCTCTTGTCGAGCTTCTGGAACGCGCCCGCCTTGATCTGCTTGCCGAGGAAATGGTTGGATGGCACCACCACGTCATAGCCGGTGTTGCCGGCCAGCAGTTTGCCTTCCAGGGTTTCGTTGGAATCGAATACGTCCTGCACGGGCTTGATGCCCGTCGCCTTCTCGAAGTCCGCGAGCGTGTTCGGGCCGATATAGTCGGACCAGTTGTAGAAGTGCACCGTAGGCGCCGCTTGGACGCTGCATGCCAGCGTCAGGCCCGCACCAGCCATCAAGGCCTTGCGGAATACAGAAATGGACAAGTGGGTGCTCCTTTTACAATCAGTGCCCGGGTAGCGACAGTGCTGCCGCACACGCAAAACCGGCGCGCAACTTACCTTCGCAGCTTCGATGCCGCAATCATCAATTGCCTTTTACTGGCTCTGGGCCGGGTATCCCGGCCCAGAGGTGCTGCACCGGGCTTACTTGCCCGACTTGATCTTGGTCCAGCTACGGGTGATGTCACGCTGGGCCTTGGCTTCAGGAGCAGCGATGGCATACAGCTGTTTCTTCACTTCAGCTGGCGGATAGATGCTTGGATCGCTGGTGATTTCCTTGTCCACGAACTGGGTGGCGGCAGCGTTGCCGTTCGGGAAGCGCACAGCGTTGGTGATCTCGGCCATGATTTCCGGCTGCATCAGGAAGTTCATGAACTGGTAGGCAGCGTCTTTGTGCTCGGCATCCTTGGGGATGGCGACCATGTCGTAGAAGGTACCGGCACCTTCCTTCGGAATGACGTACTCGACCTTGACCTTGTCGCCGGCTTCGTGGGCACGGGCCTTGGACTGCTCCAGGTCACCCGAGTAACCGACGGCTACGCAGATGTTGCCGTTGGCCATGTCGCCAATGTACTTGGACGAGTGGAAGTAGGTGATCGAAGGACGGATCTTGAGGAACAGGTCCTCGGCGGCCTTCAGGTCTTCCTTCTTGGTGCTGTCGGTCGGCTTGCCCAGGTAGTGCAGCGCAGCCGGGAGCATTTCGGTCGGGGCATCGAGGAAGCTCACGCCGCAGCTCTTGAGCTTGGCGATGTTCTCAGGCTTGAACACCACGTCCCACGAGTCGATCTTGTCCACGCCCAGCGCGGCCTTGACCTTCTCCGGGTTGTAGCCGATGCCGATCGAGCCCCACATGTACGGGAAGGCGTGCTTGTTGTCCTTGTCGCTGGCATCGCCAACGGCCTTGAGCAGGTCCGGGTCGAGGTTCTTCCAGTTCGGCAGTTTGGAGCGGTCCAGTTCCTCGTACACGCCAGCCTTGATCTGCTTGGCCAGGAAGTTGTTGGACGGCACCACGATGTCGTAACCCGACTTGCCGGCCAGCAGCTTGGCCTCGAGGGTTTCGTTGCTGTCGAACACGTCGTACTTGACCTTGATACCGGTCTGCTTCTCGAACTTGGCGATGGTGTCCGGCGCGATATAGTCCGACCAGTTGTAGACGTTCAACACCTTGTCTTCAGCCTGAACAGCGGTGGCCATGGCACCCATCAGGGCTGCGGCCAGCAACGTCTTGCCCATTTTACTCATGCGTAATGCTCCGGAATTTTTATTTAGCCATCTGTTCAGTAGCCAGGACCTACGGTGCAGAGCGCGCGGCGACTGAAACAGCCGCTAGTCTGGCAAGGTACAAGGCTCTGTTTCAACAAAAGCAGGGCCTTGTAACCACTTAATGTCACACCGCTAGCCTAGCAAACGCCTAGCGAATCGCCTCCAGCGTCAAGTCGAGGCATTTGCGCGCCTTTTCCACCAGCTCATCGATCTCGGCGTGGCTGATGACCAGCGGTGGCGCAATGATCATGGTGTCACCCACCGCACGCATGATCAGGCCGTTTTCAAAGCAGAACGTGCGGCAGATCATGCCTACGCCCTTGCCTTCATGACGACTACGGGTCGCCTTGTCCTTGACCAGCTCGATCGCGCCGAGCAATCCCAGGCCGCGTACTTCGCCCACCAGCGGGTGGTCCTGCAGTTCACGCAAACGCTTTTGCAAATACGGTGCCGCTTCGCTGCGCGCCTTCTCGACGATGTGCTCGTCGCGCAGGATGCGCAGGTTTTCCAGGCCCACTGCAGCGGCCACCGGGTGTCCGGAGTAGGTGAAGCCGTGGTTGAAGTCGCCACCTTCGCTCAACACCTGGGCCACCTTGTCACGGACGATCACACCGCCCATGGGGATGTAACCGGAGGTCAGGCCCTTGGCGATGGTCATCAGGTCCGGCTTGAGGTCGTAGTAGTCGGAGCCGAACCACTCGCCGGTACGGCCGAAGCCGCAGATCACTTCGTCGGCGACGAACAGGATGTCGTAACGGGCGAGAATCTCCTTCACCTTCGGCCAGTAGGTGTCCGGCGGGATGATCACGCCGCCGGCGCCCTGGATCGGCTCGGCGATGAAGGCAGCCACGTTGTCTTCGCCAACTTCGAGGATTTTCTTCTCCAGCTGTTCGGCCGCCCACACGCCGAACTGGTCCGGGGTCATGTCGCCGCCTTCGCCGAACCAGTACGGCTGCGGAATATGCACGATGCCGGGAATCGGCAGGCCGCCTTGCTCGTGCATGCCGCTCATGCCGCCCAGGCTGGCACCGGCCACGGTGGAGCCGTGGTAGCCGTTGATACGGCCGATGATGGTCTGCTTCTGCGGCTTGCCTTTCAGTGCCCAGTAGTGGCGGACCATGCGCAGCACGGTGTCGTTGCCTTCGGAGCCAGAGCCGGTGAAGAACACATGGGTCATGCCTGCCGGCGCCACGTCGGTGATCGCCTTGGCCAGTTCCAGCGCCGGCGGGTGGGCGGTCTGGAAGAACAGGTTGTAGTACGGCAGCTCGCGCATCTGCCTTTCTGCCGCCTGCACCAGTTCTTCACGGCCATAGCCCACCGCCACGCACCACAGGCCAGCCATGCCGTCGAGAATCTTGTGCCCCTCGCTGTCCCACAAATGCACACCTTGCGCCTTGGTGATGATGCGCGGTCCCTTCTCCTTCAGCTGCTTGTAGTCAGAGAAGGGGGCCAGGTGGTGCTCGCCGCTCAGGTTTTGCCATTCACGGGTTTGCGGGTTGTTGACGCTCATGTGCCTCTCCAGTTTCCGGCGGCCGCACGGGCGGCCTCAGGGTTGATCAGACAGCGAACAGCAGGAACTCTCGCTCCCAGGAGCTGATGACGCGTTTGAAGTTCTCGTGCTCGGCGCGCTTGGTGGCGACGTAGCCGGTGATGAATTTCTTGCCCAGGTACTGCACCAGCGCGCGGCTGTTCTCCATGCGTTCCAGGGCGTCCTCGATCGTCAGCGGCAGGCGCAGGTTGCGGCGCTCATAGCCACGGCCCTGTACCGGCGCACTGGCCTCGATGCCTTCGACCATGCCGATGTAGCCACACAGCAGGCTGGCGGCAATCGCCAGGTACGGGTTGGCGTCGGCGCCCGGCAAGCGGTTCTCGACCCGGCGGCTTTGCGGGCCGGCATCCGGCACGCGCAGGCCGACGGTGCGGTTCTCTTCGCCCCACTCCACGTTCACCGGCGCCGAGGTGTCGGGCAGGAAACGGCGGAACGAGTTGACGTTGGGCGCGAACAGCGGCAGCGCCTCGGGGATGAACTTCTGCAGCCCGCCAATGTAGTGCAGGAACAGCTCGCTCATGCTGCCATCTTCATTGCTGAAGATGTTCTTGCCGGTGGCCACGTCGACCACGCTCTGGTGCAGGTGCATGGCACTGCCTGGCTCGCCGGTCATGGGCTTGGCCATGAAGGTGGCGGCCACGTTGTGCTTGAGCGCGGCCTCGCGCATGGTGCGCTTGAACACCAGGATCTGGTCGGCCAGGTGCAGGGCATTGCCGTGCCGGAAGTTGATCTCCATCTGCGCGGTGCCGTCTTCGTGGATCAGCGTGTCCAGGTCCAGCTGCTGCAGTTCGCACCAGTCGTAGACATCTTCGAACAGCGGGTCGAATTCGTTGGCGGCTTCGATCGAGAACGACTGGCGGCCGGTTTCCGGGCGGCCCGAACGGCCTACCGGGGGCTGCAGGGGGAAGTCCGGGTCTTCGCTGCGCTTGGTCAGGTAGAACTCCATCTCCGGCGCGACAATCGGCTGCCAGCCCTTGTCAGCGTAGAGCTTGAGGACTTTCTTCAGCACGTTGCGTGGCGACAGTTCGACCGGGTTGCCCTTCTTGTCGTAGGTGTCGTGGATGACCTGCGCGGTCGGCTCGATGGCCCACGGCACCAGGAACACAGCGTTCTCGTCGGGGCGGCAGATCATGTCGATGTCGGCCGGGTCGAGCAGTTCGTAATAGATGTCGTCGTCAACGTAGTCGCCGGTCACGGTCTGCAGCAGCACGCTCTCGGGCAGGCGCATGCCTTTTTCGGCGATGAACTTGTTGGTAGGCGAAATCTTGCCGCGCGTGATGCCGGTCAGGTCGCTGATCATGCATTCGACTTCGGTGATCTTGTGCTCTTTCAACCAATCGGTGAGCTGGTCGAGGTTGTTACTCATAAATACCTCAGGAGGTAAGGTGGGCCGCGCACTGATTCTGGATGGAGTAGATTGCTAAAGCAAAAACCCCCGCGCAGAGCCACACTGGATACACTGGAAACAGGTGCATCCGTAATGAGTTCGAAGGGCAGGAAGACGAAACGAAGGGCGGCAAGCCGCTGCGAGGGCGAGTCCGGGGCTGCCAAACGTCAATTATTGCGGCCATGGCGGCCACGCCATTGACGAAGCTTGCAAAATTGACGGAGGTACCCGATGGCACTGCGCAGGCAGTGCTTTCAGGTCGCGGCAAGCGGACCATGTGACCCTCGTATTATTGTGTTCTGGGTTGAGACCGAGCTTAGCCTTGTTCATTTTTTTACACAACACCTCCGTAAAAAATAAAACACGGCTTGTCGGAGATAGCCCTTCGAGCGGGAAATAGCGGATAATGGCTTGCCCCGATATGCAGCAAATCTGCCGTCGATGAGCCATTTCAGGGCATCATGGGGTTGGCTTGACATCAGTTTGGGTTTTCGATTGACTGGTCCTGCAAGCCCCCCTTGATTGATATTTTTAACAACAAAGGTGTTGCATCATGTCGGTACCCCCGCGTGCCGTTCAGCTTAACGAAGCGAACGCGTTCCTTAAGGAACATCCTGAGGTTCTCTACGTTGACCTTCTGATTGCAGATATGAATGGTGTGGTGCGTGGCAAGCGCATCGAGCGCACCAGCCTCCACAAGGTTTACGAGAAGGGCATCAACCTGCCTGCCTCCCTCTTCGCCCTGGACATCAACGGTTCCACCGTCGAAAGCACAGGGCTTGGCCTGGACATCGGCGATGCCGACCGCATCTGCTACCCGATCCCTGGCACCCTCTCCAACGAACCCTGGCAGAAGCGCCCGACCGCCCAGTTGCTGATGACCATGCACGAACTTGAAGGCGAGCCGTTCTTCGCCGACCCGCGTGAAGTCCTGCGCCAGGTCGTGAGCAAGTTCACCGAGATGGGCCTGACCATCTGTGCCGCGTTCGAGCTGGAGTTCTACCTGATCGACCAGGAGAACGTGAACGGCCGCCCGCAGCCGCCGCGCTCGCCAATCTCCGGCAAACGCCCGCAGTCGACCCAGGTCTACCTGATCGACGACCTCGACGAATATGCCGACTGCCTGCAGGACATCCTCGAAGGCGCGAAGGAACAAGGCATCCCGGCCGACGCCATCGTCAAGGAAAGCGCCCCGGCGCAGTTCGAAGTCAACCTGCACCACGTGCCCGACCCGCTCAAGGCCTGCGACTATGCCGTACTGCTGAAGCGGTTGATCAAGAACATCGCCTACGACCATGAAATGGACACCACCTTCATGGCCAAGCCCTACCCGGGCCAGGCAGGCAACGGCCTGCATGTACACATTTCCGTGCTGGACAAAGATGGCAACAACATCTTCACCAGCGAGGATCCCGAGCAGAACGCCGCGCTACGTCACGCTGTCGGCGGTGTGCTCGAGACCCTGCCCGCGTCCATGGCGTTCCTGTGCCCGAACGTCAACTCGTACCGTCGCTTTGGTGCGCAGTTCTATGTACCGAACGCGCCAAGCTGGGGCCTGGACAACCGCACCGTGGCCCTGCGCGTGCCAACCGGCTCGCCGGACGCCGTGCGTATCGAGCACCGCGTGGCCGGTGCCGATGCCAACCCGTACCTGATGATGGCTGCCGTGCTGGCGGGCGTGCACCATGGCCTGACCAACCAGATCGAGCCGGGTGAGCCGATCGAAGGCAACTCGTACGAGCAGCTGGAGCAGAGCCTGCCGAACAACTTGCGCGATGCGCTGCGCGAGCTGGACGACAGCGAAATCCTCAACAAGTACATCGATCCGAAGTACATCGACATCTTCGTCGCGTGCAAGGAGAGCGAGCTGGAGGAATTCGAGCATTCGATTTCCGACCTCGAGTACAACTGGTACCTGCATACCGTGTAGACGAAAACGCCGCCCCCAAGGGCGGCGTTCTCGTTTGAGATCGGTGTCGCCTGCTTCGCGGGCTTGCCCGCTCCCACAGGGTAATCACAAGGTGTGAAGCCTGCGGTGTACCTGTGCCAGCGGGCGAGCCCGCGAACAGGCCAATACAGGCTTACAGCGGCTTCTCGAAGATCTTCGAATTGCGCTGGTAGTTGTACAGCGAAGCCCGCGCCGCCGGCAGCCGTTCCACGCCACTCGGCGCAAACCCGCGCTCGCGGAACCAGTGCGCGGTGCGCGTAGTCAGCACGAACAGGGTCTTGAGCCCCGCCTGCCGCGCCCGGCCCTCGATGCGCGCCAGCAGCTCATCGCCGCGCCCGCCGTGGCGATACTCCGGGTTCACCGCCAGGCACGCCAGCTCACCGGCATCGGAATCGGCAATCGGGTACAACGCCGCACAAGCGATGATCATGCCTTCGCGCTCAACCACGCTGAACTGTTCGATCTCCCGCTCCAGCACCTCGCGCGAACGGCGCACCAGGATGCCCTGCTCTTCCAGGGGACTGATCAGCTCCAGCAGGCCGCCGACATCATCGATGCTCGCCTCGCGCACCACTTCGAACTGCTCCTGCGAAACCAGCGTACCGCCACCGCCACGGGTGAACAGCTCGGTCAGCAGGGCGCCGTCCTCGGCATAGCTGACGATGTGGCTGCGCGCCACCCCGCCCTTGCAGGCTTCTGCGGCAGCATCCAGCAGTTCGGCCTGGTAGTCGCTGCCCAGGCGCTGCAGATGCGGGGCAACCTGCTGCGGGCGCAGCTCGCGCACCAGCTTGCCGTCCTCGTCCAGCAGGCCGGGCTCGGCGCCGAACAGCAGCAACTTGTCGGCACCCAGCTCGATGGCGGCGCGGGTGGCCACGTCTTCGCAAGCCAGGTTGAAGATTTCCCCGGTTGGCGAATAGCCCAACGGCGACAGCAGCACGATGGAACGCTCGTCGAGCAGGCGGCTGATGCCCTTGCGGTCGACCCGGCGCACTTCGCCGGTGTGGTGGTAGTCCACCCCTTCCAGCACGCCGATCGGCCGCGCCGTGACCAGGTTGCCGGACGCCACGCGCAGGCGCGAGCCCTGCATCGGCGACGCGGCGATGTCCATCGACAGGCGCGCCTCGATGGCCAGGCGCAGGGCACCGACGGCATCGATCACGCAATCCAGGGTAGCGGCATCGGTGATGCGCAGGCCCCGGTGATAGTGCGGGGTCAGGCCACGATCGGCCAGGCGGCTTTCGATCTGCGGGCGTGAGCCATGCACCAGCACCAGGCGCACGCCGAGGCTGTGCAGCAACACCAGATCGTGGACGATGTTGCCGAAATTAGGGTGTTCCACCCCATCGCCAGGAAGCATGACCACGAAGGTGCAGTCGCGATGGGCATTGATGTACGGGGAGGCATGACGCAGCCAGTTGACGTAGTCGGGCATGACAGGGCCTGTGGATAAGTGGACGGAGAACGGCGATACAGGGAGCGTTCAGGATCATCGTCGGAACAGGCTTGCGGTCACGCGCGGTCTCCTCTAGGCAGGAACGAATCGGCTCGGTTGACGTTTAGTTCAGGCAGTAATGCCGGATCAGGTCACGCAATAGACGCACGGTAGGCTCGATTCGTGACATTTCAAGGTATTCGCCGGGCTGGTGGGCACAGGCGATGTCGCCAGGGCCCAGCACGATGGTCTGGCAGCCCAGCTGCTGAAGATAAGGTGCTTCGGTGCCGAACGCCACCGCTTCGGCGCGATGGCCGGTGAGGCGCTCCGCCACCTGCACCAGTTCGGCGTCGGCAGCCTGCTCGAATGGCGGCACCTCCGGGAACAGCGGTGCATAGTCGATGCGCACCTCGAAGCGCTCTGCCACGGGCGCCAGCTTGTCACGGATGGCCGCGCGCAGTTGCGCCACGTCCATGCCTGGCAGCGGGCGCAGGTCGAACTCCAGGGCGCACTGGCCGCAGATGCGATTGGGGTTGTCGCCGCCATGGATGCAGCCGAAGTTGAGGGTCGGGGTCGGCACCGTGAATTGCGGGTTGCGGTAACGTTGCTGCCATTGCTGGCGCAACCCCATCAACTCGCCCATCACCGCGTGCATGGCCTCCATGGCGCTGCGGCCCAGGCTTGGGTCCGAGGAATGGCCGCTGCGCCCCAGGATGTCGATGCGGTCCATCAGGATGCCTTTGTGCATGCGGATCGGCCGCAGGCCAGTGGGCTCACCGATCACCGCCGCCCGGCCGAGCGGCTGGCCGGCTTCGGCCAGGGCGCGGGCCCCGGACATCGAGCTTTCTTCATCACAGGTGGCGAGGATCAGCAGCGGCTGCTTGAAGTCGTGCTCCAGCAGCGGGATGAGCGCTTCGATGACCAGGGCGAAGAACCCCTTCATGTCGCAACTGCCCAGGCCGACCCAGCGGCCATCGACTTCGGTCAGCCGCAGCGGGTCGCTGGCCCACAGCTGGTCGTCGTACGGTACGGTGTCGCTGTGCCCCGCCAGCACCAGGCCGCCTGGGCCGCTGCCGCGGCTGGCCAGCAGGTTGAACTTGCCGGGGCTGACCTGGCGGATGTCGCAGTTGAAGCCAAGGTCGCCCAGCCAGCCGGCCAGCAGGTCGATGACCTGGCGGTTGGACTGGTCCAGTGCTGGCTGGGTGCAACTGACCGAGGGCGCGGCGATCAAGGCGGCAAACTGGTCTTTCAACGTTGGCAACGGCATGCCCGTACTCCTCGGAAACGTGCCCCATCATAGGACTATCCGCTGTCTGGAATAAACCGTTGGCGGCCGACTGCTGTAGACTCTCCGCCAACCACGCCCCTCTTTCGAGCCTGTGATGCACAAAGAAACCGAACTCAAGCTCCGCGCCAGCCGCGAGACCCTTGCCGCCCTGCGCGAGCACCCTCTGCTGAAAAAGCGCAACAAGTCCGGCTGGCAGACCCGCGAACTGCTCAACCAGTACTTCGACACCCCCGAGCGCGAGCTTTCCGCCGCCCGTGTCGCCCTGCGCCTGCGCCGCGACGGCGAAGCCATCATCCAGACCCTCAAGTGCCGCGGCCAGAGCGTCGCCGGCCTGTCCGAGCGCAATGAGTACGAATGGCCACTGGACAAGGTCAAGCTCGACCTGAAAAAGCTCGACGCCACCTGCTGGCCCGCGCAACTGGCCAACCTCGACAAGAAAACCATCAAACCGCTGTTCACCACCGACTTCAGCCGTGAATACGCCGAAATCGCCTGGGGCCGTGGCAAGAGCAAGGTGGTGATCGAGGCGGCGCTTGACCAGGGCTTCGTGATCGCCGGCAAGCACAAGGAAGAGATCTGCGAGCTGGAGCTGGAACTGCGCGAAGGTGAACCGCAGGCCCTGCTGGAACTGGCTGCCGAGCTAGCCGCCAGCCTGCCGCTGATGCCCTGCGATATCAGCAAGGCCGAGCGTGGCTACCGCCTGCTGGAGCCGGACAGCTACGAGCTGGGCCTGCCACACGCCGAGCTGGAAGCCGAAACCGCCGTGGACGATGCCTATGCCGCACTGGCCTGGCAACTGCTGGGCAGCAGCCAGCGCCTGGCCGAGCAGTACCGCCACAACGGCCACTGGCGCCTGCTGCAGGACTGGGTCGAGTGCCTGAGCGAACTGCGTGCCCTGACCGCCAGCCTGGGCCAGGCTGCCCCGCGTGCCACCACCCGCGAGCTGCGCAGCAGCCTCGATGCCCTGCTGGAAGACTGGCGCCCGCTGGTACAGGCCGGTAACGATGACGAAGATATCCGCCGCGCGGCCCCCGAGCAGTTCGCCGAAGAGCTGGAAGACGTGCGTTGGGGCCAGTTCTCGCTGGAAACCTCGCGCTGGCTGCTGGCCCGTGCCTGGACCGTTGAACGTAAAGGCCGTGGCGAACGCCAGGGCAAGGCGCAACTGGCCAGCTGGCTGGCACACCTGCTGGGTGAAGAGGGCCGTGCGTTGAAGCTGCCGCTGTACACCCAGCGCCCGGAAGACCTGGCCGAGCAATTGCCACGTATCGAGCAGCTGCTGGCCTGGCTGCACCATGCCCGCCAGGTGCTGGAGGCGCCACAGATGGACCGCCTGTACGGCGACCTGAAGAAACTGCACGAGCTGGCCGAGCAGCCGATCAGCGATGAGGTGCTGGAAGCGCGTGTGGAACAGGCAAGGGTTGTTGATCAGAGCCGCGGCTGGAAACACCTGCTCAAGGCCTGATACCGTGTCGCCTGCTTCGCGGGCTTGCCCGCTCCCACAGGGAACTGCGCCGAACCTAAGGCCTGCGCAGTAGCTGTGGGAGCGGGCGAGTCGGGGCGCCGAACCGCCGCGAATGCCTTAACGCGACAGAGGCAGGCTGGTGGTGGACTTGATCTCCGACAGCGCCACGATCGAGTTCACCTCCTGGATACCCGGCACGTTCGACAGTTTTTCGAAGAAGAACCGCTCATAAGCCTCGATATCGGACGTGACGATCCGCAGCAGAAAATCCACCGACCCCATCAGCACATAACACTCCAGCACCTCCGGAAACCCGCGGATCGCCTCGGTGAACTCGGTGAAATTGGAGCGCCCGTGAGCATTCAGCTTCACTTCGGCGAAGATCTGCGTATTCAGGCCGACCTTCTTGCGGTCCAGCAACGTCACTTGCCCGCGGATCACCCCCTCCTCCTTCAAACGCTGGATGCGTCGCCAGCACGGCGATTGCGACAGCCCCACGCGTTCGGCGATCTGTGCGCTGGAGAGCGAAGCGTCCTCCTGCAAGAGTTCGAGGATACGGCGGTCATAGGCATCCAGCTCGCTATGCATTGACTATTCTCCAAAGCGTCTGCAGATGAATATTTCTATTCGTAAATAACGCGAAATGGCTGAATCATAGCGAAAAAATACCGCTGCCAACGTGCAAGAATTTCTCCCACATCTGCGGAGACCAGCATGAACGCACAACCCCGAACCGACGCCTGGGCCGCCACCAATGCCCATAGCACCGTGCACTACCGCCTGCAGGCCGAAGCCGAGCCTGACAGCCTGTGCCGGGTGCTCAACCTGTTTGCCCTGCAATTCCTGACCCCGCACAGCGTGCAGGTCAGCCAACAGGATGACTGGCTGGATATCGAAGTCGGCATCGGCGGGCTGAGCTGGCACCGGGCCGAGGTGATCGCGCAGAAGCTGCGCAATCTGGTGTGTGTGGGCGAGGTGAGCCTGACCAACCTGCAGCGGGTGGAGCTGGCAGTGGTCTGAACGGTTCGCTGTTCTGCGGGAACTGGTTTACCTGCGAGTAAACAGCAAGATTCAGAAACCCTTCACTCCAGCCACGTTCCAGCGCCCGGCTAGGCTTGATCGACACCTCTCCATCAAGCACGGAAGCGCCAATGCATACCCCCGACAATCCGGCACTCGACCTCAGCCGGGTGCTCCAGGCCCTGCTCGCCGACCAGCACCTGCACGCCAACGACACGCTGCCAGTACTCGAACACGCCAACACCCACCCCGGCGCCCACCCACTGGAGCAGATCGCCGCCTGCGCCCTGGAGGACCGCCAGCACCCCGGCCAGCCCCTGGACCTGGATCGCCTTTGCCGATGGTTGGCCAACAAGGTCGGCCAGCCCTACCTGCGCATCGACCCGATGCAACTTGACCTGACGCAGATCAGCGGCCTGATCTCCCCTGCCTTCGCCCAGCGCCATGGGATTCTCATCGTCGCCGCCGACGACACCGCTGTCACAGTCGCCAGCGCCCAGCCGTACCAGGATGACTGGCAGGCCGACCTGGCCCGCAGCCTGGGCCGGCCGATACGTCGCGTGCTGGCCAGCCCGTTGCAGATTCGCCAGGCCGGGCAGTCATTCCACCGCCTGGCTCAGTCGGTCAAGGGTGCGCAAAACCAGCAGTCGGCCAGCCTCGGTGAACTCGAACAGCTGCTGGAACTGGGCAAGCGCCAGGCCGAGGCCAGCGCCGACGACGCCCATATCGTGCATATCGTCGACTGGCTGCTGCAGTACGCCATCGAACAGCGCGCCAGCGATATCCACCTCGAACCCCGCCGCGAGCAGGGCCAGCTGCGCTATCGCATCGATGGTCTGCTGCACTGCGTGTATGCCTTCCCCGCCGGGGTCACCCTGGCGCTGGTCAGCCGCCTGAAACATCTGGCGCGCATGGACGTCGCGGAAAAACGCCGGCCGCAGGATGGCCGCCTGCAGAGCAGCCTGCCGGGTGGCGCCGAGGTAGAACTGCGGCTGTCGACCTTGCCAACACCGTTCGGAGAGAAACTGGTGTTGCGCCTGTTCGACCCGCACCAACTGCAGGAAGGTTTCGGTCGCCTTGGCCTGGAAGGGCCACAACTGGCCCAGTGGCATGGCTTGCTGCGACAGCGCCAGGGCATCATCCTGGTCACCGGGCCGACCGGTTCCGGCAAGACCAGCACGCTGTATGCCAGCCTCAAGCTGCTGGCCACGCCGCAAGTCAACCTGTGCACCATCGAGGACCCTATCGAGCGCCTGGAGCCTGCATTCAATCAGTTGCAGGTGCAGCCTGCGCTGGACCTCGGCTTTGCCAATGGTGTGCGGGCACTGCTGCGTCAGGACCCGGATATCATCATGATCGGCGAAATTCGCGACCGCGAGACGGCGCTGGTGGCGGTGCAGGCGGCACTGACCGGTCATCTGGTGCTGTCCACCCTGCATACCAACGATGCCTGTAGTGCAATCACCCGCCTGCAAGAGCTGGGCGTAGCCGACTACCTGATCAAGGCGACGCTGGTCGGCGTGATGGCCCAGCGCCTGGTGCGTACCTTGTGCGCGGATTGTCGCGGCGCACTGACTGCGCCCGGCGGCCAGCCGTGCCGTACCTGCCGGGGTACCGGGTTTCACGGCCGCACCGGGTTGTTCGAACTGCTGGTGCCCAGCGACAGCCTGCGTGCCCTGATAGGCCCAGGCAGCGATCTGGCCAGTTTGCGGCGCCAGGCAAAGGCCGATGGCCTGCTCGACCTGCGCGCTTGCGGGGCCGCCAAGCTGGCCTGCGGGCAGACCCGGGAAGAAGAAGTGCTACGGGCCTGTTCGTGAGAAAAAACGCCTTGTATTCAAGGAACTTACCTCTGTACCGCCACTCCAACCGCGCATCTTCAACCGCCACCCCTTTCGAGGTTTTTTCAACATGCGTCTCAAAACCGCCATCGCCGCCGCTGCCTTGCTTTCGCTGCCTATTGGCCCGGCCATGGCCGATACCTTCTGGCGTAACGTGATGACCACCGGTGCCACCACGGCATCGAGCTACCTGACCTCGGGGGACCACAAGCTGGTGATGGCGGCGCAGGATGACGCCGGCAGCTTCGTGGCCAGCGAAGGCGCGATTCGTGGACCGTTCCTGGAAGCGGCAATTCGTCAGGCCCGCGCAGAGAACCCTGGCCTGCAGGCCAGCGACATGGAACTGGCCAATGCCATTCTGGCCAAGAACGCGGTAGCCGAATAAATCCCTGGGGGTGCCTGGCACCCCTGTCGCGACCGCCCCTGCACGGGACGGGTACCCTTGCAGGAGCGCCCTAGTTTCAGCGATAAGCCTCCACCGGCACACAAGCACAGAACAGATTCCTGTCTCCATACACGTTGTCGACCCGGTTCACCGCCGGCCAGTACTTGTGCTGGCGTACGTGAGCACTGGGTGCCACCGCCTGCTCCAGGCTATAAGGCCTGTCCCACACCCCGAGCACGTCTGCCAGCGTATGCGGCGCATGCTTGAGCGGATTGTTTTCCGCCGGCCAGTTACCCTCCTGCACTTCACCGATTTCCGCGCGAATCGCCAGCATCGCCTCGACGAACCGGTCCAGTTCGGCCTTCGACTCACTCTCGGTCGGCTCGACCATCAGCGTGCCGGGCACCGGGAAGGACATGGTCGGCGCGTGAAAGCCGTAATCCATCAGGCGCTTGGCCACGTCCTCTTCGCTGATGCCGGTCAGTGCTTTCAGCGGCCGCAAGTCGAGGATGCACTCATGCGCCACCCGCTGGTTGCGACCACGGTAGAGCACCGGGAAGGCGCTGCTCAACTGGCTGGCCAGGTAGTTGGCCGAAAGGATCGCCACTTCGCTGGCATCAGCCAGCTGCGGGCCCATCATGGCGATGTACATCCAGCTGATCGGCAGGATGCTCGCACTACCCCAGGGTGCGGCGCTGACCGCATGGTTGTTCGGGTCCAGGCCGGGCACCGGCACCACCGGGTGGCTGGCGACAAACGGCTTGAGATGCGCGCGGATGCCGATCGGGCCCATTCCAGGGCCGCCACCGCCGTGGGGGATGCAGAAGGTCTTGTGCAAGTTCATGTGGGAAACGTCGGCGCCAATATCCGCTGGACGAGCCAAGCCCACCTGGGCATTGAGGTTGGCACCATCCATGTACACCTGGCCGCCGTGCTGGTGCACCACTTCACAGATTTCGCGAATGCCCTCCTCGTATACACCGTGGGTCGACGGGTAGGTGATCATCAGGCACGACAGGCGGTCTGCGGCAGCGTGCGCCTTGGCCTTGAGGTCGGCCAGGTCAACGTTGCCATGGTCATCGCAATCAACGATCACCACCTCCATGCCGGCCATCTGCGCCGAGGCCGGATTGGTACCATGGGCTGACGACGGGATCAGGCACAAGGTGCGTTGCGGCTGGTGACGGCTGCGGTGGTAGCGGGTGATGGCCATCAGCCCGGCATATTCGCCCTGGGCACCGGAATTGGGCTGCATGCAGATGGCATCGAAGCCGGTAATGGCGCACAACCAACTTTCCAGTTCGTCGATCATCGCCTTGTAGCCGGTGGCCTGGGCGGCCGGGGCAAACGGGTGCAACTGGGCAAAGCCCGGCCAGGTAATGGGGATCATCTCGCTGGTGGCATTGAGTTTCATGGTGCACGAGCCCAGCGGGATCATCGACTGGTTCAGCGCCAGGTCCTTGTTCTCCAGCTGCTTGAGGTAGCGCAACATCTCGGTTTCGCTGTGGTGCAGGTTGAATACCGGGTGAGCGAGGAACGGCGTGCGCCGCACCAGGCTCGCTGGAATCCCTTCGGGCAGGGCGAGTTGGTCGAGCGCGGCAATGTCCAGGCCGTGATCCACCCCCAGGAAGATGTCCAGCAGGCGCAGTACCGTCTGCTCCGTGCAGGTCTCGTCGAGGCTCACACCGAGACGCCCGCGGCCGAGAATACGCAAGTTGATCTGCGCAGCTTCGGCGCTTTCGATGATGGCCGCCTGGGCACCGCCTACCTCCACGGTAAGCGTATCGAAGAAATGCTGGTTGAGCCGCGGGATGCCCTTGGCTTCGAGGCCCGCTGCCAGGATGAAGGTCAGCCGATGCACGCGCTGGGCGATGCGTCGCAGGCCTTCAGGGCCATGGTAGACCGCGTAGAAGCCGGCAATGTTGGCCAGCAGTACCTGCGCCGTGCAGATGTTGGAGTTGGCCTTCTCGCGGCGGATATGCTGCTCGCGGGTTTGCAGCGCCATGCGCAGGGCGGTGTTGCCACGGGCATCGCGCGACACGCCGATGATGCGCCCCGGCATGGCCCGCTTGTAGTCGTCGCGACAGGCGAAATAGGCCGCGTGGGGGCCGCCGTAACCCATTGGCACGCCAAAGCGCTGGGTCGAGCCCAGTACCACGTCGGCACCCAGTTCGCCCGGCGGCGCCAGCACCACCAGGCTGAGCAGGTCCGCTGCCACGCAAGCCAGTGCATGCTGGCTGTGCAACTGGTCGACCAGCGGGCGCAGGTCGCGTATTTCGCCATGAGTGTCGGGGTACTGCAGCAAAGCACCGAACACCGTGTGTTTGCCAAGGTTGTCCACAGAGTCGACGATCAGCTCGAAGCCAAACCCCTCGGCCCGGGTCTTCAGCACCGAAAGGGTCTGCGGGTGGCAGTGCTCGTCGGCAAAGAATGCATTGCTCTTGTTACGCGCCACCCGCTTGGCCAACGCCATGGCTTCGGCGGCAGCAGTAGCCTCGTCGAGCAGCGAGGCATTGGCCAGGGCCAGCCCGGTGAGATCGATGACCATCTGCTGGAAGTTCAGCAACGCCTCCAGCCGGCCTTGGGCGATTTCGGGTTGATAGGGGGTATAGGCGGTGTACCAGCCGGGGTTTTCCAGCACGTTGCGCAGGATAACCGTGGGCGTGATGGTAGCGTGGTAACCCATGCCGATCAGGCTGGTCCAGACCTGGTTCTGCTCGGCGTAGCCGGCGAGCTTGGCCAGGGCGGCCTGTTCGTCCAGCGCAGCGGGCAAGTCGAGCGGGCGATCGAGGCGGATGTCTGGCGGTACGGTCTGCTCGATCAGCTCACTGCGGCTGGCAACGCCAAGCGCGTTGAGCATGGCCTGCTGCTCGGCAGCATCGGGGCCCAGATGGCGACGCAGGAAAGGGTTGGGCTCTTGCAGTTGATGCAGGGATGGCGACTGGGACATGACGACGCTCTCTTCCTAGGCCAGCTCTCATGGAGACTACAAGTCTAGGAAGGGATTGCCGATTGTGCGGGGAAACTTGTTTTGCAGTATCGGCCTCTTCGCGGGCATGCCCGCTCCCACAGGTCAACCACAAGCCCTGAGGCTGGCGCGACCCCTGTGGGAGCAGGCGACGCGGTCTTACTCGCCGATCGCGGCAGCGTAACCAGCAGCATCCAGCAGCTTGCCCAGCTCGGCCGGGTTGCTTGGCTTGAGCTTGAAGATCCACGACTCGTAAGGCTCTTCGTTGAGCAGCTCAGGGCTGTCAGCCAGTTCTTCGTTGACCGCGATCACTTCGCCGGCGACCGGGGCATAGATGTCCGAAGCGGCCTTGACCGACTCGACCACACCGGCAGCGTCGCCAGCGGCAAACACCTTGCCGACCTCGGCCAGTTCGACGAACACCACGTCGCCCAAGGCTTGCTGGGCGTGGTCGCTGATACCCACGGTCACGGTGCCGTCGGCTTCCAGGCGAGCCCACTCGTGGCTTTCGGCAAAACGCAGGTCGCTAGGGATATCGCTCATGTCTTGAATTCCTCGATTGGCTCAGCGGTACGTCCGCCGGTTGAAATTTGATCAGATCAGGATCTTGCCGTGGCGCACGAAGGTCGGTTTGACCACCCGCACCGGGTACCACTTACCGCGAATTTCCACCTCGGCCCGGTCGCCGGTCGCCATGGGTACGCGTGCAAGGGCAATGGACTTGCTCAGCGTAGGCGAGAAACTACCACTGGTGATCTCCCCTTCGCCAATCCCGGCTACACGCACCACCTGGTGGGCACGCAGCACGCCACGCTCTTCCAGCACCAGGCCGACCAGTTTTTCCTGCACCCCTTGTTCGATTTCCGCCAGCAGGCCGGCGCGGCCGATGAAGTTGCGCTCGGCGGGTTCCCAGGCAATGCTCCAGCCGAGGTTGGAGGTGAGCGGGGTGTGGGTTTCGTCGATGTCCTGGCCGTACAGGTTCATGCCGGCTTCCAGGCGCAGGGTGTCACGGGCGCCCAGGCCACTTGGGGCAATACCGGCACCGACCAGGTCGTTGAAGAAGGCCACGGCTTGCTCGCCTGGAAGAATGATCTCCAGGCCGTCTTCACCGGTATAACCGGTGCGGGCAATGAACCAGTCGCCTTCGGCAACGCCCTCGAACGGGCGCAGTTCGCGAATCAGCGCGGCGCGCGCGGGGCTGAGCAAGGCGGCCACCTTCTCGCGTGCATGCGGGCCCTGGATGGCAAGGATGGCCAGGTCGGGGCGGACCCGGAAGTCCACGGCATAACCGGCACGTTGTGCTGCCAGCCAATCGAGTACCCTGGCCCGGGTGGCGGCGTTGGTGACCAGGCGGTAGCCGGTCTCGGTACGGTAGACGATCAGGTCGTCGATGACCTTGCCCTGCTCCTGCAGCAACGGGCTGTACAGCGCCTTGCCGATATCGTCGAGGCGGGCCACATCGTTGGCCAGCAGACGCTGCAACCAGGCAGTAGCGTCGCTACCATCGACATCGATCACGGTCATGTGGGAAACATCGAACACCCCGCAATCGCTGCGCACCTGATGGTGCTCCTCGACCTGCGAGCCATAGTGCAGGGGCATGTCCCAGCCACCGAAATCGACCGTCTTGGCGCCCAGCGCCAGGTGCAGGTCATACAAAAGCGTGCGCTGTCCCATGGGTTTCTCCTTCCGGGCGTGGCGAAGCGGCGGCGGTCGATGACGTTGGGTCGTCAGCTCTTCTTGTGTAGGACCCGCCGCGCGAGTGCCGCGCATTGTAGCCGCAAGGGCGCAGGCTGACACCCTTAGTGACTGTGACCAGGTCGACGGGCCGAACGGCGGATCAGGCCGATGACCGGCAGCAGTCCCACCAGCACCAGGGTCAGCGCTGGCAGCGATGCACGCGCCCACTCACCCTCGCTGGTCATCTCGAACACCCGCACGGCCAGGGTGTCCCAGCCGAACGGGCGCATCAGCAGGGTTGCCGGCATTTCCTTGAGTACATCGACGAACACCAGCAAGGCGGCGCTGAGGGCACCCGGTACCAGCAGCGGCAGATACACCTTGAAAAACAATCTCATGCCACCGACACCCAGGCTGCGCGATGCCTCGGGAAGTGACGGACGGATACGTTCCAGGCTGCTTTCCAGCGGCCCGTAGGCCACCGCGATGAAGCGCACCAGATACGCCAGCAGCAAAGCGGCAAGGCTGCCCAGCAACAGCGGCTTGCCGGCCCCACCCAGCCAGCTGGACAACGGGATGACCAGCTGGTTATCGAGGTAGCTGAAGGCGAGCATGATCGACACCGCCAGCACCGACCCGGGCAAGGCATAGCCCAGGTTGGCCAGCCCGACGCCAGCGCGAATAGTCCCCGTCGGCGCCTGGCGCCGTGCGAAGGCCAGCAACAGCGCCACGCTCACCGTGACCAGTGCCGCCATGCCGCCCAGGTACAGGGTATGCAGTACCAGGCCGACGTAGCGCTCGTCCAGGTCATGCCGGCCACGCTGCCAGAACCAGGTCAGCAGTTGCAGCAGCGGGATGATGAAAGCGCAGGCGAACACCAGCAGGCACCAGCCACTGGCCAGTAACGCCTTGACCCCGCGCAGGTGGTACAGCGCCTGCCCGCGCGGCCGCTCATTGCCGCTGCGGCTGGCACCCCGGGCCCGGCGCTCGCCGTACAGCACCAACATCACCGCCAGCAACAGCAGGCTGGCCAACTGGGCTGCGCTGGACAGGCTGAAGAAGCCGTACCAGGTCTTGTAGATGGCGGTGGTGAAGGTGTCGAAGTTGAATACCGCCACGGCACCGAAGTCCGCCAGGGTTTCCATCAGTGCCAGGGCAATCCCGGCACCGATAGCCGGCCGCGCCATGGGCAGCGCCACGCGCCAGAAGGCTTGCAAGGGAGACAGACCAAGCACCCGGGCGGCCTCCATGAGGCCCTTGCCCTGGGCCAGGAAGGCGGTGCGCGCCAGCAGGTAGACGTAGGGGTAGAACACCAGCACCAGCACGACGATCACCCCCCCGGTGGAGCGCACCCGCGGCAGGCGCATGGGCCCGAACACTTCGCGCAGGGCACTCTGCACCGGGCCTGCGAAGTCCAGCAGGCCGACAAAGACGAACGCCAGCACGTAGGCAGGGATGGCGAACGGGAGCATCAGCGCCCAGTCCAGCCAGCGCCGGCCCGGGAACTCGCAGAGGCTGGTCAGCCAGGCCAGGCTGACGCCCAGCAGCGTGACGCCGGTGCCTACACCCGCCACCAGCGTCAGGGTATTGCCCAAGAGGCGGCTCATCTGGGTGTCGAGCAGGTGCGACCAGATCTGCAGGTCGACCGACTGCCACGACAGCAGCAGCACGCTCAAGGGCAGAAGCACCAAGGCGGCGGTCAGGGCGACCGGGAGGTACCAGCGGCGTTGGGCGGTGTGCGGCAACTAGAATGTCTCTACGGATGATTTGCGACCGCCTTGCGGTCGTTCGCGGGCATGCCCGCTCCCACAGGGACCCCACATGCGTCAACGGCAGTGGGCAACCGGTGGGAGCGGGCGTGCCCGCGAAAAGGCCTGATAAGCCCCGGAAGGATAAAGCCTGGCGCTTAGTTCCAGCCAGCCCGGTCCATCAAGCGAATCGCTTCAGCCTGGCGCTTGCCGGCGATTTCCACCGGAATGCTGTCGGCCTTGAAGCTCCCCCACGCCGCCACTTCGTCCGATGGCTTGACCTTCGGGTTGGCCGGGAACTCCTGGTTGATATCGGCAAACAGCTTTTGCGCCTCTTCACCGGTCATCCACTCCACCAGCTTCTTCGCCGCCTCCGGGTGTGGCGCATGCCTGGTCAGGCCGATGCCGGACAGGTTCACGTGCACGCCACGGTCCCCCTGGTTGGGCCAGAAGATCTTCACCGGCAGTTGCGGGTTCTGCTGGTGCAGACGGCCATAGTAATAGGTGTTGACCACGCCCACGTCGCACTGGCCGGCCTCGATGGCCTGGATTACTGCGTTGTCATCGGAGAACACGTCGGTCGACAGGTTGTTGACCCAGCCTTTGACGATCTGCTCGGTCTTCGCCTCACCGTGGGTCTCGATCAGGGTGGCAGTCAGCGACTGGTTGTACACCTTCTTCGCCGTACGCAGGCACAGGCGGCCCTCCCATTGCTTGTCGGCCAGCGCTTCATAGGTGCTCAATTCCTCCGGCTTTACCCGCTCGGTGGAATAGATGATGGTGCGCGCGCGCAGGCTCAGGCCGGTCCAGTCATGCGACGATGCGCGGTACTGCGGCGGGATGTTCTGGTCGATGATCGCGGACTTGATCGGCTGCAGGATGCCCATCTGCTCGGCCTGCCACAGGTTGCCGGCATCGACGGTCAGCAGCAGGTCGGCCACGCCGTTGTCACCCTCGGCCTTGATGCGTTGCATCAGCGGGGCTTCCTTGTCGGTGATGAACTTGATCTTCACCCCGGTCTTGGCGGTATAGGCATCGAATACCGGTTTGATCAGCTCGTCGATGCGCGAGGAGTACACCACCACTTCGTCCGCCGCCTGGGCAGTGCCGCCGAACAGGGTCAGGGCCAGGGCGGCCAGTAGGGGCTTGCGTGGCAACATGGAAAGCGCTCCTCGGATCGTATGAGAGGCGCAAATGGTAGTGAATCCCATTTTCCCGCTCATCTACCTAGCCGTTACTGGATGTTGCAGAGGGATAACAGTTGCGAGGCTCCTGTGGGAGTGGGCAAGCCCGCGAACACCGGCAAAGCCGGTGCCATACACCGCGTTGCCTGTTTCGCGGGCTTGCCCGCTCCCACAGTTTTCAGCAATCTCATGCCTTGGCGAGATCCGGCAGATCACCGGTCAAACCCAGCGCCTGGCGCACGAACAGCGCCTTGGCCTCCGGCATCTGCTGCACCAGCTTCAAGCCAGTGTTACGTAACCAGCGCAACGGCAGCGGATTGGCCTGGAACAACCGCTCGAACCCTTCCATCGCCGCCATCAGCGCCAGGTTGTGCGGCATGCGTCGGCGCTCGTAACGGCTCAGTACTTTCACATCCGCCAGCCGCTCGCCACGCTCGCAGGCATTGACCAGCACCTCGGCCAGCACGGCAGCGTCGAGGAAGCCCAGGTTGACCCCCTGCCCGGCCAACGGGTGAATGGTATGCGCGGCATCGCCGATCAAGGCCAGGCCTTCATCCACATAGCGCTTGGCATGGCGCTGGCGCAGCGGCACGCACAGCCGCGGGTCGGCCTGCAGCACATCCCCCAGGCGTCCCTCGAAAGCCTGCTGCAGGGCCTTCACGAAGGCCACTTCGTCCAAGGCCATCAACTGCTCGGCATGCTCCGGCGTGGTCGACCAGACGATCGAGCACCAGTCCTGCTGGCCATCGCGGGTCAACGGCAGGAACGCCAACGGCCCTTCATCGGTGAAACGCTGCCAGGCCGTGGCCTGGTGCCCGGCGCTGCAGCGCACGCTGGTGACGATGGCATGGTGCAGGTAATCCCACTCGCGGGTTTCGCAACCAGCCAGGCGCCGCACTGCCGAGTTGGCGCCGTCGGCCGCAATCACCAGCGGCGCGCGCAGCCGGCGGCCATCGGCCAGGCTCAGCAGCCACTCATCGCCCGAGCGGCGCAGCTGTTCGAGCCGCGCATTGGCCAGCAGGCCGATATCGCTGTCATGCAGGCGCTCCAGCAGGCCATCCTGCACCACCCGGTTCTCGACGATATGGCCAAGTACCTGGGCATGCACGCTGGCGGCCGAGAAGTGAATCTGGCCGGTACCGCTGCCATCCCATACGTGCATGTCCGAGTAAGGCGTGGCACGCCGCCGGGCAATGCCATCCCAGGCGCCCAGGCGCTCGAGGATGCGCTGGCTGGCCGCCGACAGCGCGCTGACACGCGGTTCGAACGGGGCCTGGGCATCGAACGGCTTGACCGCCAGCGGGCCGCCGTCGAGCAAGAGGATTTGCAGGCCGCTGTGGCGTAACGCCAGGGCCAGGGCGCTGCCGACCATACCGGCACCGACAATCAACAGATCTGCGCGCATTTCCATGCCTTACGCCAGCCTCGCTTGCGGCTTGAGCCGCACATATAGGGTTTTATCGACCCGCGCCACCAGCTCGCCGGCGCCGTCGCGAATATCGACCTGCAGCCGCGGCAGGCACTTCTTGCCGGTGGCGGTCTGCTGACGGATCTCGTCCAGCAATGCGTCATCGACGTGGAGTTCGGCATACACCGGGCCTTTGCCCGGTGAAATGAAATCGATACTGGCGGCCTTGTCCCAGACAATGTAGTCGCGCCCCAGCTGCTCGATCAGCAACAGCATGTAGAACGGGTCGACCATGCCGTACAGGCTGCCGCCGCACTGGGTACCGACGTAGTTGCGGTTCCAGCGGGTCAGCTTCATCGCGACCTTGACGCTACGCAGGTCAGCGCTGATGTGCTGCACGCGAATACCGGCGCCGAGGTGCGGCGGGAACAGGTTCAGGCGCCAGCGCAACAGGCGCGCGCGGCGCGCCAGCCGGCGTGCATCAGCGGTCATGCCTGCCCCCGCGAATCGGCGCGGGTACCCAGGCCCATGGCCTGGCGGGCAAACCAGCTTTTCGCCGGCGGCAGCAGGTCGAGCCCTAGCAGCCCGAGGTTGCGCCCGGCGGCCAGCAATGGCTGGCTGCTGCCAAACAGGCGGGTAACCTGATCGGAAAACCCGATGGTCAGGGCCTGGTCCAGGCGCTGGCGCTGTTGATAAGCCTGCAAGGTGGTCAGGTCGCCAGGCCGCTGCGGGCCGGCCAGCAATGCCTCGGCCAGCGCCTGCACGTCACGCAGCGACAGGTTGAAGCCCTGCCCGGCGATGGGGTGCAGGCTGTGCGCGGCGTTGCCCAGCACCACCAGATGCGGCCGCACCTGCTCCTCGGCCTCGATCAGCGACAGCGGATAGAGGTGCCGCGCACCGACCTGGCGCAGCGCGCCCAGGCGGTAGCCGAACACTGCCTGCAACTCGCGCAGGAACTGGCACTCGTCGATATCGGCCAGGCGCCGCGCATCCATGCCCTGGCGGGTCCAGACCAAGGCGCAGCGGTTCTCCGGCAGCGGCAGCAAGGCCATGGGGCCGTCTTCGGTGAAACGCTCGAAGGCCTGGCCGCCGTGGGCCTCGCCCGGGGTGACATTGGCGATCAACGCGCTTTGTTGGTAAGGCGTGTGGCGCACATGGATGCCCAGCTGTTCGCGCAGGCCGGAGCGGCCGCCGTCGGCGAGCACCGCCAGGTCGCACTCCAGTGGCGTGTCGTCGTTCAGCAGCAAGCGGTAGCCACCTTCGATTGCTTGCATCGAGGTCACTTCCGCCGGGCAGCGCCAGCTCACCACTTCGCTGTCCAGCCCTTGCCACAGGCATTGGCCCAGCCAGGCGTTCTCCACCACGTAGCCCAGCGCCGGCACGCCTTCTTCCTGGGCATCCAGGCGAGTAGCGCCGAAACGGCCGCGGTCGGAAACGTGAATCTGCCGGATCGGCTCGGCGCGGCCCTCGATCGCCTGCCACGAGCCCAACTGCTGGTAGATCTGCCGGGTGCCGAACGACAGCGCCGACGAGCGCGCATCGTAGCTGGGCTGAAAGCTGTCGCCGGGGGCGAACGGCTCGATCAGCAGGATTTTCCAGCCGCGCGCCTTGGCCCCGGCCTGCAGGGCCAGGGCCAGGCTTGCCCCGACCAGGCCGCCACCGATGATCGCCAGGTTTACCCGGTTCATGCGACGTCCTTGCGCGCAGCCTGCATCAGCGCCTCGATTTCGGCGACCGTACGCGGTACGCCCGAAGTCAGGATTTCACAGCCTTGCCTGGTCACCACCACGTCGTCCTCGATTCTTACGCCGATGCCGCGCCACTTCTTCGCCACGGCCTGATTGTCGGCGCCGATATAGATGCCCGGCTCGACGGTCAGCGCCATGCCGGGTTCAAGCACCCGCCATTCGCCGCCAACCTTGTACTCGCCCACATCGTGCACATCCATGCCCAGCCAGTGCCCGGCGCGGTGCATGTAGAAGGCCCGGTAAGCCTCACTGTCGATCAGCGCCTGCACGTCGCCTTCGAGCAGGCCCAGTTCCACCAGGCCCTCGGTGATGACCCGCACGGTCGCCTCGTGGGCGTGGTTCCAGTGCTTGCCCGGGGCGATTTCGGCAAACGCCGCGGCCTGGGCCTTGAGCACCAGCTCGTAGATGGCCTTCTGCTCGGGCGAAAAACGCCCGCTGACCGGGAAGGTACGGGTGATGTCGCTGGCGTAGCAGTCGATCTCGCAGCCGGCGTCGATCAGCACCAGGTCGCCATCCTTGAGCGGGGCGTCGTTCTGCTGATAATGCAGGATGCAGGCATTGCGCCCGGCCGCGACGATCGAGCCATAGGCCGGCATCTTCGCCCCGCCCTTGCGGAATTCGTAATCCAGTTCGGCTTCCAGGCTGTATTCATGCAGCCCGGCCCGACAGGCCTGCATGGCGCGCACGTGGGCGCGTGCCGAAATGTCTGCGGCAGCGCGCATCACCTTTACTTCCGCCGCTGATTTATACAGACGCATGTCGTGCAGCAGATGATCCAGCGCAACGAACTCGTTCGGCGGCTGGGCGCCCAGGCGTGCCTTGGAGCGGATCACGTTGATCCAGTCCATCAGCCGGCGGTCGAATTCAGGGTTGCTGCCCATGGCGCTGTAGACCCGCTCACGGCCTTCGATAAGGCCCGGCAGGATCTCGTCGATATCGGTGATGGGGAAGGCATCGTCGGCGCCGAAGTCGCGCACCGCGCCCTCCTGGCCGGCACGCAGGCCGTCCCATAGCTCGCGCTCGGGGTTGCGTTCACGGCAGAACAGCACGTATTCGCCATGCTCGCGCCCCGGAATCAGCGCAATCACCGCCTCCGGCTCGGGGAAGCCGCTGAGGTACTGGAAATCGCTGTCCTGGCGATACACGTGCTCGACGTCGCGGTTACGGATGGCAACCGCAGCGGCGGGTAGGATGGCAATGCTGTTGGGGACCATCTGCGCCATCAGCGCCTTGCGCCGACGGGCATATTCGGCCTTGGGAATGTGGCTCATGGGCAGACTACCCCGGTTGATCAGTGCAGCGATGGCTTGGGCGCGGGAGCGGCCGGCTTGGCCAGCTCGGAGAACAGCAGCAGCGGCGCCACACGCAGGTATTCCATGACCTCCATGTAGTCGCTCTCGCCGTCCTCGGACTCTTCGAGAGCTTCCTGGACCTGGGAAATGGCCACCAGGTCCTGCAGCACTTCCTTGGCCTCGCTGGACAGGTCCTTGCCCCCGGCATTCAGACCGAACCCGGTAATGAAGCCCTGGCACCACTGGCCCAGTGCGGTGGCACGGTCGCCCAGGGCGGCGTCGTCGGAAGGCAGCAGCAGGACGATTGCCATGTCGTCGCTGGTCAGCTCACCCTTGACCATTTCCTGCAGGCCGACCAGGGCGTTGCGCACCGTGTCGCCAGGCTCGGTTTCGAGCAGCTGGGCGGCATCGGCCAGCCAGCCTTCGGCGTCGAAGCCGGCACCGGCGCAACTGCGGCCGATCAGCAGGCCGTGCAGTTCGGCCGGGGTGACAGGATGGCCATTGCTGGACAGCAGCATGGCGAAGGCAACGTAAGGCGATTGGGTATTGGGCATGGGCAGCTAGGCGCCAGACGGCGCAATGACTAGAATGGAGACCTTGTATCCTAGCACCGGCAGGCGCGCCAAGACCATCGGCACTGGCCGTCGCCGCCCGGCGAGACGCATCATCATCGCCACGGTGACTCAACGACGGAGCGAATCGAGTGCAATCCACGCAAGACAACGACCTGCAGGCACTGATGAGCCGATTCGAGTTGCTGATCCAACGCGTCGAGCAACTAAAACGGCAAAATGCACTCCTAGTAGCTCAGGAAAAATCCTGGCGCGAAGAGCGCGCCCACCTCATCGAAAAGAACGAGATCGCCAGGCGCAAGGTCGAGTCGATGATTTTACGCCTCAAGGCTCTGGAGCAAGACTCATGAGTTCAAGCAATAGCGTCACCGTGCAGATCCTCGACAAGGAATACTCGATCATCTGCCCGCCGGAAGAGCGCAACAACCTGGTCAGCGCAGCGCGCTACCTGGACGGCAAGATGCGCGAAATCCGCAGCAGCGGCAAGGTGATCGGCGCCGACCGCATCGCGGTCATGGCAGCGTTGAACATCACCCACGAAATGCTGCACCGCCAGGAAGATCGCAACGATGCACCGGCCGGCGCTACCACCCGCGAACAGGTGCGCGACCTGCTGGAGCGGGTCGACCAGGCGCTGTCCGACGATGCGGATACCAAAATCGGCTGAGGTTGTTATACTGGCGCCACTCCCTGGGGGATGCGCCAGTCGGTTATGTCCCTGAGCCGATACGCACAACCACGGGGGTTGCACGCTGGGGCCGGTGTGCATGTCCGCCCGACGGAAAGCCTTAACGCCCCCTGCAATCTCCACCTTGAACTTTCGGGTTCAAGGGCTACACCGATAGCGGTCTTATCGGGGAGCCTGAATTCTCTTGCCCGCCTCTACCGGCGGGCAATTCGTTTTGGTCGGCCATGCCGGCCAACGCACTTGGGACCGCTCGTGCCATGACCGACACCGCGCCGCTCACCCGCCCCCAGCTTCGTCGCCTGCTGCGCAATGCCCGCCGCGCCCTCACCCCGGCCCAGCAACGCCAGGCCGCTGTCGGCCTGTACCGCCAGTTGGCGCAACACCCGCTGTTCCGTCGAGCCCGGCACATTGCCCTGTACCTGCCCAATGACGGCGAGATTGACCCCGCCCTGCTGCTGCGCGAGGCCCAGCGCCGTGGCAAGCGCGTCTACCTGCCGGTACTCCACGCCTGGCCCCGCACACGGATGGTGTTCCAGCGCTTCGACCAGGGTGAAAAACTCAAGCCCAACCGCTTTCGCATTCCCGAGCCTGTCACCGAGCGCAAGCGCCAGCGCCCGATCTGGTCGCTGGACCTGATTTTGCTACCGTTGGTCGGTTTCGACGAAGTGGGCGGGCGCCTGGGGATGGGCGGCGGCTTCTATGATCGCAGCCTGGCCTACCAGGCGCGTCGCCAGACCTGGAAAAAGCCATTGCTGTTAGGGCTGGCGCATGAATGCCAGAAGGTCGAGCGGCTGGCGCAGGCCAGCTGGGATGTACCACTGCAGGGCACGGTCTCGGACCGCGGTTGGTACCTGGCGCCACGCTGAAGGGCGCCAGCGAGGGAGATCAACGTTGTGGCTGGCTGGCGTCGACCGGCATCTGGTAGGCGTTGTCCAGCTTGCGCTCCCAGAACCCTTGCGCATAACCGGTAGTGACCACACCCAGGCCGAAAATGAACACCAGGACCCACAGCAAGTCTGGCTTGTTGCGTTGATTCATCGAAGATTGCCCCCCCGGCAAACTGTTCAGTACTCGGCGATTTTCTGGGTACCGCCGGAGCATCGCGCTTTTAACGGGGCGCATTTTCCGACAACCTGCGTCTACACGCAAACCTTGACGTCAACCGGCTGTCGGTTTCGTGCAACAGGTTATTTCAAACTTTTTCAGGAGCACATTCATGGCCTACTGGCTGATGAAGTCCGAGCCCGACGAGCTCTCCATCGAAGCCCTTGGCCGCCTCGGCGAAGCGCGCTGGGACGGCGTGCGCAACTATCAGGCACGGAATTTTCTGCGCGCGATGAGCGTTGGCGACGAATTTTTCTTCTACCACTCCAGCTGCCCGCAACCGGGCATTGCCGGCATTGCCAGAATCATCCGCGCGGCCTACCCGGACCCGACCGCACTGGACCCGCAAAGCCCTTATTACGACGCCAAGGCCACGCCGGAAAAGAACCCGTGGAGTGCGGTGGATGTGGCCCATGTGCAGACGCTGCCACGGGTGCTGGAACTGGGCCGGCTGAAGCAGCAGGCCGGCCTGGCCGAACTGCCGCTGGTACAGAAGGGCAGCCGCCTGTCGGTAATGGCGGTGACTGCGGAGCAATGGGCGGTGATTGTCGCGTTGCGTTGAAACGGTGCTGATCAGGTGCTGACGGGTGGCCCGTTACCGGCGCCCTGAGGGGAGCCGGTTTTACGGTCACTGCACGATCAGGTTGTTGAACAGCAGGTCTTCGACAATCGGTTTGCCCTCTTCCGCTTCCATCACCTGCTGCACCTGCTTCAGCGCTTCCTGGCGCAGATGCTCCTTGGCCTCGACATTGCTCATGCTTTCCACCGATTGCTGGGTGAACAGCGCCACCAGCTGGTTGCGGATCAGCGGCTCGTGATGCTTCACCGCCTTGGCGGCTTCGTCGCCGGTTACGCGCAGGGCCACATCGGCCTTGTACACGCGCAGCCGCGGGCTGCCGTCGAGGGCATAGTTGCCGACAAAGGGCGGGCTCAGGCTGATGTAGGCGACCTTGGGCGCCCCTTCCTTGGCTTCCTCGGCCATGGCCGCAGCCGGCAGCAGCAGCGCCAGCACCATCAAGATCCACGCTTTCACGAATTCGCTCCTCAATACAGTTGTCGCCAGCTTACCCAGCACACCGCGCAAACCCAAGCCCGGGCTTATGCTGCGCCATCAGGGCGGGCCATGCTCGTTGACCGGTCAGGCGGCCCTCCTACACTTATCGGCCACTACCCGCAAAGGAATAGCCCTGATGAAAGCTGTGTTGTGCAAAACCCTGGGCCCGGCGCGCGACCTGGTGCTGGAAGAGGTGGCCAGCCCGGTGCCGAAGAAAAACGAGATCCTGCTGGATGTGCAGGCTGCCGGGGTCAACTTTCCCGATACCCTGATCATCGAAGGCAAGTACCAGTTCCAGCCACCGTTGCCATTCTCCCCAGGTGGTGAGGCGGCAGGTGTGGTGGCCGCAGTCGGGGAAAAGGCCGGCGCCTTTAAGGTCGGCGACCGGGTCATGGCACTCACCGGCTGGGGTGCGTTCGCCGAACAGGTGGCGGTGCCGTTCTATAACGTGCTGCCGATGCCGCCGAGCATGGACTTCACCACTGCTGCCGCATTCGGCATGACCTACGGCACCTCGATGCATGCCCTGCGCCAGCGTGGCCAGTTGCAGGCGGGCGAAACCCTGCTGGTGCTGGGCGCGTCCGGCGGGGTCGGCCTGGCAGCGGTGGAAATCGGCAAGGCCATGGGCGCGCGCGTGATCGCGGCTGCCAGCAGCGCGGAAAAGCTGGCCGTGGCCAAGGCGGCCGGGGCCGATGAGCTTATCGATTACAGCCAGGCCAGCCTGCGTGACGAGATCAAACGCCTGACCGGCGGCCAGGGCGTGGACGTGATCTATGACCCGGTGGGTGGCGGGCTGTTCGAGCAGGCGGTGCGCGGGCTGGCCTGGAACGGCAGACTGTTGGTGGTGGGCTTTGCCAGCGGGACCATTCCGCAAATTGCAGCCAACCTGGTGCTGCTCAAGGGCGCAGCGGTGCTGGGAGTGTTCTGGGGGGCGTTCGCCCAACGCCAGCCACAGGACAACGCGGCCAACTTCCAGCAACTGTTTGCCTGGCATGCCGAAGGCAAGCTGAAGCCGCTGGTGTCGCAGACTTATCCACTGGCTGAGGCGGGCGCGGCCATTGAAAGGCTGGGGCAGCGGCAGGCGCTGGGTAAGTTGGTGGTGCTGGCGAGGTAACGCTGCACAACCTGAGCCGTAGTTCCGGCCCTTCGCGGGCAGGCCCGCGAAGGGCATCGGTAAAGTTGTCAGACTTCGCGCAGGTTATGGCAACGGCGGAACCGTGCCTCGAGGTTGCGATCGGGCATCTGGTGACTACGCAAGGCATTCAAGGTCTGCTCGACATAGTCACGCGTGGTGCCATAGCGCCCCTTGGCGCTGGCCAGGATCTGGCTCAGCAAGGTGTCGGGCAGGTTCCCGGCATAGCACGGCAGGTGCCGTTCCAGCACAAAACCCAGGGCCTGTACCTTGCTGCCATCCCCCAGCCGGCAATTGAGCCAGTGCGGCCGATAAGCCGGGTACGGCATCTCGCGTTGCCACAGGGCCATCAGCGAGTCGTCCAGGTTGCTTTCATCCAGCCGGTAGGCAAAGCCGCTGCAGGAACCACCCCGGTCCAGACCGAACACCAGCCCAGGGGTTTCCGGGGTGCCGCGGTGTTCGTGCGACCACAGATACAAGCCCCGATGGTAACCGTGCACCCGGGCGCGCTGGCGCTCCACGGAGTTGCACTCCGGTCGCCAGATCAAGGAACCATAGGCAAACAGCCAGACCGGCCCACCCTGATGGCGAGACATGGTGCTCTGCATGGAGTTGTACAGTTGCTCGTGGGTCAGTTGCTGACCGAAGTCGAGCGAAGGAGGATAACTAACTTTCCAGGACGAACTTTCAAGTGCCGACATAAGCTGCCGCCATGATTCCCTGTGAACTACACATATAACGAAAAACGATTCGAGGCAGTCGTAGTGTACTGCCTGTGCCAGCCCTGCCGCCGGCAAGCCAGCTGCCACAAGGGAGACATGCATAACCTAAGGCAGACCGGTGCGTCAGCTCAAGTATATGTCGAAATTTTCATCGGGCATTCCGACGATTGGGAATAATTATTCCAGGCGGCGCGAAAGTTATTGGCCAAGGCGGTAACAATTACCGCCTTATACCCGCACTTTGAAACTTCGGTTATTAACCGCGTGGCGCGTAGGCAAACACATCTGCGCGCATGCGGTGCGCATCCATGCCAGCGTCGACCAGGGCGTCGAGGGTGGCATAGATCATGTTTGGCGAGCCGCTGGCATACACATGCACGGCATTGAGGTCGGCAATGTCTTCGCAGACCGCCTCATGCAGCATCCCGCAACGGCCTTCCCAGCCGCAGAGGTCGCTGACGACCTGGTGCAGGAACAGGTTGGGCAGGCGCTGCCATTCGTCCCAGTGTTCGATCTGGTAGAAGTCTTCCGGCCGGCGCACGCCCCAGTACAGATGCACCGGGTGACGGAAACCCTGGGCCCGGCAATGCTCGACCAGGCTGTGCATCTGGCCCATGCCCGTGCCGGCGGCGATGAGCACCAGCGGCGCGTCAGGCAACTCGGCCAGGTGGGTGTCGCCAAACGGCATTTCGATGCGCGCCAGGCGGTCGCGCTGCAACTGGGCGATCAGTTGCACGGCGCTGGGCTCGCGCGCCAGCACATGCAGCTCCAGCTCACGCCCGGAATGCGGGGCGGAAGCCAGCGAAAACGCCGCCTGCTTGCCGCCGTCGCGCTCGATCATCAGGTATTGCCCGGCGTGATAGCGCGGCGCCCTGCCGGCCGGGGCGAGCAAACGCACGCGCCAGACATCGCCGCCCACCTCGACGCACTCGCTGACACTGCACGCCAGCTTGCGCACCGGCAGCTCGCCCAGGGCGAGCACACCATCCCAGAGCAATACGCAGTCCTCCAGCGGTTCGGCAATGCAGGTAAACAGCTCACCATGGTCACGGACTGCGCCGTCCTGGCGAACCCGGCCTTCAACCAGCAATGCGGCGCAGACATGGCAATTGCCATTGCGGCAGCTGTTCGGGCAGTCATAGCCCAGCCGCCGCGCTCCATCCAGGATCCGTTCCCCGGGTTCGAGTACCAGCACCGCCCCGGACGGCTGCAACGTTACCTGCATCAATCTATTCCCAACTGATCCCACAGCTCATCAATACGGCGGGTAACGGCTTCGTCCTTGACGATGACCCGCCCCCATTCGCGCGTCGTCTCGCCCGGCCACTTGTGTGTGGCGTCCAGGCCCATCTTCGATCCCAGCCCCGATACCGGCGATGCAAAGTCCAGGTAGTCGATAGGCGTGTTGTCGATCATTACCGTATCACGCTTGGGGTCCATGCGCGTGGTGATGGCCCAGATCACATCGTTCCAGTCGCGGGCGTTGATATCGTCGTCGGTGACGATAACGAACTTGGTGTACATGAACTGTCGCAGGAACGACCACACACCCAGCATTACGCGCTTGGCGTGGCCCGGGTACTGCTTTTTCATGGTGACCACCGCCATGCGGTACGAACAGCCCTCCGGTGGCAGGTAGAAGTCGACGATTTCCGGGAACTGCTTCTGCAGGATCGGCACGAACACTTCGTTCAGCGCCACGCCGAGAATCGCCGGCTCATCCGGCGGACGCCCGGTGTAGGTGCTGTGGTAGATCGGTTTCTGCCGGTGGGTGATGCGCTCGACGGTGAACACCGGGAAGCTGTCCACTTCGTTGTAGTAGCCGGTGTGGTCGCCATACGGGCCTTCCGGGGCCATCTCGCCCGGGTGGATCACGCCTTCCAGGATGATTTCGGCGGTGGCCGGTACCTGCAGGTTGCTGCCCCGGCACTTGACCAGTTCGGTACGGTTGCCGCGCAGCAAGCCGGCAAAGGCATACTCGGAGAGGGTGTCCGGCACCGGGGTCACGGCGCCGAGGATCGTGGCCGGGTCAGCGCCCAGGGCAACGGCAACCGGAAACGGCTGGCCAGGGTTTTTCTCGCACCACTCGCGGTAGTCCAGGGCGCCGCCACGGTGGCTGAGCCAGCGCATGATGACCTTGTTGCGGCCGATCACCTGCTGGCGGTAGATGCCCAGGTTCTGACGGTCCTTGTTCGGGCCGCGGGTGACGGTGAGCCCCCAGGTGATCAGCGGTGCCACGTCGCCTGGCCAGCAGTGCTGGATCGGCAGCGCGCCGAGGTCGACATCGTCCCCCTCGACCACTACCTCCTGGCACACCGCATCCTTGACCACCTTGGGCGCCATCGACACGACTTTCTTGAAGATCGGCAGCTTCGCCCAGGCATCCTTGAGGCCCTTTGGCGGCTCGGGCTCCTTGAGGAAAGCCAGCAGCTTGCCGATTTCGCGCAGTTCGTCGACCGACTCGGCGCCCATGCCCATGGCCACGCGCTCCGGGGTGCCGAACAGGTTGCCCAGCACCGGGATGTCGAAGCCGGTGGGCTTTTCGAACAGCAACGCGGGGCCCTTGGCACGCAGGGTGCGGTCGCAGACCTCGGTCATTTCCAGCACAGGGGAGATCGGAACCTGGATGCGCTTGAGTTCGCCGCGCTGTTCCAGGCCACGGATGAAGTCGCGCAAGTCGCGATACTGCATGCAGGAGCCTCATGTTGGCCGTATCGGTCGGGGTGCAGAGTGTAGCGCCGTTCGGGCTCTGTTTGGGGGCAAAAATGCATTGGGGCCG
>NZ_JBKGGT010000019.1:0-113294 GCF_052041995.1 Pseudomonas sp. SMV7
CAGGAAAACAATTAACCAACCGGAACATTCCGTTCGATTATCGCCCGCTTCCGTTTGCGGCGAATTGCCTCACCCCAGCCCTACCCCGCACCATCCTCCCCACGCAACGTTGCCCCGGTTCATCCCCAAGACCCGCACCTGCAGGCCGCATCCTGCAGCACACCGGCTCGCCCATAAAAACAAGAGATCCACGACAGATGAGCACTTTGCAACCCGCACGCCAGCTGCTGCCCGGCCTGTTGGCCCTGTCCTGCGCCTTCCCGCTGTACGCCGCCGAGAGTGGCTTCATGGAGGACGCCAAGGCCACCCTCAACCTGCGCAACTTCTATATCAACCGCAACTTCGTCGACCCGGCCCACCCGCAGGCCAAGGCCGAGGAATGGACGCAGAGCTTCATCCTCGACGCCCGCTCCGGTTTCACTCAGGGTACCGTCGGTTTCGGCGTGGACGTACTGGGCCTGTACTCGGTCAAGCTCGACGGCGGCAAAGGCACCACCAACACCCACCTGTTGCCGGTGCACGACGATGGCCGCCCCGCCGATGACTTCGGCCGCCTGGGCGTGGCGCTGAAAGCCAGGCTGTCCGAAACCGAACTGAAAGTGGGTGAATGGATGCCGGTACTGCCGATCCTGCGCTCGGACGACGGCCGCTCGTTGCCACAGACCTTCCGTGGTGGCCAGCTGACCTCGAAGGAAATCGCCGGCCTGACCTTGTACGCCGGCCAGTTCCGCGGCAACAGCCCGCGCAACGATGCCAGCATGGAAGACATGTCGCTGAACGGCAAGGCGGCGTTCACCTCCGACCGCTTCAACTTTGCCGGCGGCGAGTACACCTTCAACGACAAGCGCACCATGATCGGCCTGTGGGACGCGCAGCTCAAGGACATCTACCGCCAGCAGTACCTCAACCTGGTGCACAGCCAGCCGCTGGGCGACTGGACCCTGGGCGCCAACCTGGGCTACTTCACCGGCAAGGAAGACGGCGCCGAACGCGCCGGCGAACTGGACAACCGCACCGCCTCGGCCCTGCTCTCAGCTCGCTACCAGGGCCACACCTTCTATGTCGGCCTGCAGAAGGTCAGCGGCGACAACGCCTGGATGCGGGTCAACGGCACCAGCGGCGGCACCTTGGCCAACGACAGCTACAACTCCAGCTTCGACAATGCCAAGGAGCGCTCCTGGCAGGTGCGCTACGATTTCAACTTCGCCACCGTCGGCGTACCCGGCCTGACCCTGATGAACCGCTACATCAAGGGTGACAACGTCACCGCAGGCGCCGTGGACGACGGCAAGGAATGGGCGCGGGAGACCGAACTGGCCTATGTGGTGCAGTCGGGCAGCTTCAAGGACCTGTCGCTGAAATGGCGCAACTCCACCATGCGCCGGGACTTCAGCACCAACGCGTTCGATGAGAACCGGTTGATCGTGAGTTACCCGCTGAACCTGCTTTGAACCACTGGATATGGCAGTGCAGGCCGCTGCCATTCGCCTGGCTGATGATGGTGGTGGCGGCGGTCTATCCTGAGCTATATCGGCTTGCAGCACCGGCCTCTTTGCCGGTGCCTGCAAGACACCCCGATCCGGCAAACCAGGGAGGCACACCATGAAGAACCTCGTCGACCACCTGAGCCAATACGCCAGCTACCATCGCGACCCACGCAACATCGCCACCCACTTCGTGGGCATTCCCTTGATCGTACTGGCAGTCACCATCCTGCTGTCACGCCCAGGCTGGGACGTGGCCGGCATGTGGCTTTCCCCGGCACTGCTGGGAGCGGCGGCGTCGGTATGGTTCTACCTGCGCCTGGACCTGCGCTTCGGGCTGGTGATGGGCGTGTTGCTGGGGCTGTGCCTGTGGGTCGGCCAGGTGCTGGCGGTACAGTCCACTGCACTGTGGCTTGGCAGTGGTCTGGCGGCGTTCGTGGTGGGTTGGATCATCCAGTTCGTCGGCCACTACTACGAAGGCCGCAAACCGGCATTTGTCGACGATGTCAGCGGCCTGATCATCGGGCCGCTGTTCGTGGTGGCGGAAGCGGCGTTCATGCTGGGCCTGTGCCCAGCCCTGAAGCAGGCCGTCGAGCGCAACGCCGGCCCGGTTGTGGCGCGCTCGTTGTAGAAGCGACCTTGCGTCGCGATGGGCCGCGAAGCGGCCCCAGGATTCCAGCAGGGCTCAGCTACGTGATTCCACCCCCAGCTCATCCCACACCGACTCGGCCAGGTGGAAGGTGGCATTGGCCGCCGGAATGCCGCAATAGATCGCGCTCTGCATCAGCACTTCCTTGATTTCATCGCGGGTCACGCCGTTGTTGGCTGCCGCGCGCAGATGCAGCTTCAGTTCGTCATTGCGGTTCATGCCGATCAGCATGGCGATGGTGATCAGGCTGCGTGTGTGCCGCGGCAGCCCCGGACGAGTCCAGATGTCACCCCAGGCGTGGCGGGTGATCATTTCCTGGAACTCGCCATTGAAGTCGTTGAGCTTTTCCAGGCTGCGGTCCACATGGGCATCGCCAAGCACTGCGCGGCGTACTTGCATGCCGGCGTCGTAACGTTGTTTCTCGTCCATGACGATAGCCTCAGTGAGCCAGCAGGAAGTCGAGCACGCGGCGGCTGAACGGCTCGCCGACCTCGACGTTGGACAGGTGCGCAGCCGGGAAGTCGATGTACTCGGCACCGTCGATCGCGGCCTGCATGAAGCGGCCGTGCTCCGGCGTGGTGACCACGTCTTCGGTACCGGCCACGATCAGTGTCGGCACCTGGATCCGGCCCAGTTGCTCGCGGTAGTCGGCATCGCGCACCGCCGCGCAGTTGCTGGCATAGCCTTGCGGGCTGGTCTGCGCCAGCATCTGGCATATGCGCTGGGCCTGGGCTGGCTGGGCCTTGGCAAACCCTGGGGTGAACCAGCGGGCGATGGAGGCATCGCGCAGGTCGACCATGGCCTGCTGGCCGCCCTTGAGCACGGTGTCGATCCGGCTGTTCCACACTTCGTCGTTGGCTATCTTGGCGGCGGTGTTGCACAACGTCAGGCTGCGCAGGCGCTGGCCGGCATGGATGCCCAGCCACTGGCCGATCAGGCCGCCCATCGACAGGCCGACGAAGTGCGCCTTGGCGATGTCCAGCGCGTCGAGCAGGGCCAATACGTCACGGCCCAACTGCTCGATGGTGTACGGGCCGTCAGTGACCAGTGATGCGCCGTGGCCACGGGTGTCGTAGCGTAGCACCCGCAGGTGCTGGCTCCACAGCGGGACCTGCGTATCCCACATGCCCAGGTCGGTGCCGAGCGAGTTGGACAGGACCAGCACCGGGGCGTTTTCCGGGCCATCGATCTGGTAGTTCAAAACGCCATCGGCCAGTTGCAAATGCGCCACAGCGGTCTCCTTCAGGCAGTAAAACGTTGATGTTCGGATACGGCGCGTGCCACCCAGACACGCGCTTGGCCCAGGTAATGGGCAGGGTCGAGCAAGCGGTCGAGTTCTTCGCCAGACAGTTCGGCACTGACCTGCGGTTCTTCGCCCAGCACCGCACGCAAGTGACGCCGCTCGGCCACGGCGCGCTGGCAGCATTGCTCCAGCAGGTGGTGGGCGCGGTCGCGGCCAACCCGCTGGGCGAGGACGATGCTCACCGCCTCGGCCAGCACCAGCCCCTGGGTCAGGTCGAGGTTGGTGCGCATGCGCGCGGCATCCACCTCCATGCCCTCGGCAATCACCTGGGCCTGGCGCAACGCACCGGAAACCAGGCAGCAGATCTCCGGCAGGGTTTCCCATTCGGCATGCCACAGGCCGAGGCTGCGTTCGTGCTCCTGGGGCATGGCGGCAAACAGCGTCGAGACCAGGCCCGGCACGCGGGTCGCCGCACCGATCAGCACAGCGGCACCCACCGGGTTGCGTTTGTGCGGCATGGTCGAGGAGCCACCCTTGCCTGGCGCGGAAGGCTCGAACAGCTCCCCCGCCTCGGTTTGCATCAGCAGGCTGACATCGCGGCCAAACTTGCCCAGGCTGCCAGCGACCAGGCCCAGCACTGAAGCAAACTCCACCAGGCGGTCACGCTGGGTGTGCCAGGGCTGCTCGGGCAGGCTCAGCTGAAGCTGAGCGGCCAGGGCTTCGGCTACCGGCATTGCCTTGCTGCCGAGGGCGGCCAGGCTACCCGAGGCGCCACCGAACTGCAGCACCAGCAGGCGTGGCCGCAGTTCCTGCAGGCGTTGCCGGTGACGGCTCACGGCACCCAGCACACCGGCCAGTTTCATGCCCAGGGTCACCGGCGTGGCGTGCTGCAGCCAGGTGCGTCCTACCAGCGGTGTGTCGGCGTGCTGCAAGGCCTGGCGGGACAGGGTAGCGGCCAGCCTGGCAAGGTCGGCCTCGATCAGGTCGAGGGCTGCGCGCAACTGCAGCACCAGGCCGGTATCCATCGCATCCTGGCTGGTGGCACCCAGGTGCACGTAGCGCTCGGCCTCGGGCACGCCACTGGCAATCACCTTGCCCAACGCCTTCACCAGGGGGATGGCCGAGTTGCCAGCGCTGGCAATCGCGTCGGCCAGCGCGCGCACATCGTAGCGCTCGGCGTGGCAGGCCGCCTCGATGGCCCCGACGGCGCTGTGCGGGACCAGCCCGGTCGCCGCTTCGGCACGTGCCAGCGCCGCTTCGAAATCGAGCATGCCTTGCAGCCGGCCGCGGTCGGAGAATATCTCGCGCATGGCCGGGGCGGTGAAGTAGGCGTCGAACAGTTGGTTGGTCATGCCACGTCCTTAATCATCGTGGTGCAGGTACGCCGCCTGCTTGGGCAGGCGCAGGCTGAACAGGAAAGCAATCGCCATCATCGCCGTCACGTACCAGTAGAAAGTGTTTTCCATGCCCAGGGACTTCAGGCCCAGGGCCACATATTCGGCCGAACCGCCGAACGCCGCGTTGGCCACCGCATAGGCCAGGCCCACACCCAACGCGCGCACCTGCGGCGGGAACATCTCGGCCTTCACCAGGCCGCTGATCGAGGTGTAGAAACTGACGATACACAGCGCCAGGGTAATCAGCACGAAGGCCATGAACGGGCTGCTCACGGTTTTCAACGCCATCAGCAGCGGCACCGTGAACAGTGTCCCCAGGGCGCCGAACAGCAGCATCGAATTGCGCCGGCCGATACGGTCGGAAAGCATGCCGAAGAATGGCTGCAGCACCATGAACAGGAACAGCGCACCGGTCATCACGTAGCTGGCGTTTTTTGCCGTCATGCCCGCCGTGTTGACCAGGTATTTCTGCATGTAGGTGGTGAAGGTGTAGAAGATCAGCGAACCACCGGCGGTATAGCCAAGCACGGTAATGAAGGCTGCCGCATGGTTGCTGAACAGGCCCTTGATGGTGCCGGCCTCCTTGCTCTGGCGGACTTCGGCGCTACTGGTCTCGTGCAGTGAGCGGCGCAGCATCAGCGAGATCAGCGCGGCGATGGCACCCACCACGAACGGAATGCGCCAGCCCCAGGCGCGCAGCTCGTCCTCGGTGAGCAACTGCTGCAGGATCACCACCACCAGCACCGCCAGCAACTGGCCGCCGATCAGGGTGACGTACTGGAACGAGGCGAAGAAACCGCGCTGGCCGCGCAGGGCCACTTCACTCATGTAGGTAGCGGTGGTGCCGTACTCGCCACCTACCGACAGGCCCTGGATCAGGCGGGCCAGCAACAGCAACGCCGGGGCCCAGGTGCCGATGCTGGCATAGGTGGGCAGGCAGGCGATCATCAGCGAGCCGAAGCACATCATCAGCACCGAGATCATCAGGGAGTTCTTGCGTCCATGGCGGTCCGCGAGGCGACCGAAGATCCAGCCACCGATCGGGCGCATCAGAAAGCCCGCGGCGAACACACCCGCCGTGTTCAGCAACTGCACCGTAGGGTCGTCGGAGGGAAAGAAAGCCGGGGCAAAGTAGATGGCACAGAAGGCGTAGACATAGAAGTCGAACCATTCCACCAGGTTGCCCGAGGAGGCACCAACGATAGCGAAGATGCGTTTGCTGCGTTCTTCGCCGGTGTAATAGGTTGAGGTCATGGTGAGTTCACTCCTGGAGGGTCGCAGGTAATTCTAGACACACCTGGTAACACGCTCGTTCCGCCTTGGCCTTGCGTCCAAGGTTCGGCCTCCTCGCCAACACGCCTGCCCGCACAGCAGGAGGCGTGGTCCCTGCTGTAGGAGCGGGCGTGCCCGCGAAGAGGCCGGTACAGGTCAAACCCGCTCGATGGCCAACGCCAGACCCTGCCCAACGCCCACGCACATGGTCGCCAGGCCTTTACGCCCACCGCTCTTCTCCAGCTGGTGCAGCGCCGTCAGTACCAGGCGCGCACCGCTCATGCCCAGCGGGTGGCCCAGGGCGATCGCGCCGCCGTTGGGATTCACCTGCGGCGCATCGTCGGCCACGCCAAGCTCACGCAGCACGGCCAAACCTTGGCTGGCAAAGGCTTCGTTGAGCTCGATCACATCGAAATCGTTCACTGCGATACCCAGGCGCTCGGTCAGCTTGCGCACCGCCGGCACCGGGCCGATGCCCATCACCCTCGGCGCGACACCGGCACTGGCCATGCCCAGGACCCGTGCACGTGGGGTCAGGCCGTGCTTCTGCACCGCTTCGGCCGAGGCCAGGATCAGCGCCGCAGCGCCGTCGTTCACGCCCGAAGCGTTGCCTGCGGTGACGGTCTTGTCCGGGCCGTTGACCGGCTTGAGCCGGGCCAGGGCTTCCAGGGTCGTCTCCGGGCGCAGGTGCTCATCATGCGCGACGACAGTTTCGCCTTTCTTGTGGGCGATACGCACCGGCACGATTTCTTCGGCAAAGAAACCGGCGGCCTGGGCAGCGGCGGCCTTGTGCTGGCTGCGCAGGGCGAAGGCGTCCTGGTCGGCGCGCGAAACCTGGTAATCATCAGCCACGTTGTCGGCGGTTTCCGGCATCGAATCGACACCGTACTGGCTCTTCATCAGCGGGTTGATGAAACGCCAGCCAATGGTGGTATCTTCGAGCTTCATGTTGCGCGAGTAGCCGCTCTCGGCCTTGCCCATGACGAACGGGGCACGCGACATCGACTCGACGCCGCCGGCGACCGCCAGCTCCATTTCGCCGCTGGCGATGGCGCGGAACGCGGTACCGATGGCATCCATGCCCGAAGCGCACAGGCGGTTCAGGGTGACGCCGGGGATGCTCTGCGGCAGGCCGGCCAGCAACAGGGCCATGCGTGCCACGTTGCGGTTGTCCTCACCGGCCTGGTTGGCGCAGCCGAAGAATACTTCATCCAGCTGCTCCCATTGCACGCTGGGGTTGCGCTCGATCAGCGCCTTCAGCGGCACGGCGGCCAGGTCGTCGGCACGCACGCCGGCCAGCGCGCCGCCGAAGCGGCCGATCGGGGTACGGATGGCGTCACAGATGAATACGTCGCGCATCAGGCTTCTCCTGCCACCTGGCCATGGGCCGCGGCGGTGCGGGCTTCGAGGTCGCGCAGGGCGGACAGCTCGACTGCGGTGGGTTCGGCAGTGGTCTGCACATCGTCGGCGAAGCGGATCGCCCAGCCAGTGGCGGCGATGATCTGTTCACGGCTCACCCCGGGGTGGATGGCGGTGACAACGAACTCGTTGGTGCCGGCTTCCGGCTCCATGATGCACAGGTCGGTGATGATGCCGACCGGGCCGTCGCCTGGCAGGCCAAGACGCTTGCGCGAGTCGCCGCCTTCACCGTGGCCGACCGAGGTGATGAAATCCAGCTTGTCGACGAAGGCACGCGGCGACTGCTTGAGGATGATCAACACCTGCTTGGCGGAACCGGCGATCTCCGGTGCGCCACCGGCGCCTGGCAGGCGGGTTTTCGGGGCGTGGTAGTCACCGACCACGGTGGTGTTGATATTGCCGAAGCGGTCGACCTGCGCGGCGCCCAGGAAGCCGACATCGATGCGGCCGCCTTGCAGCCAGTAGCGGAAGATCTCACCGGTCGGCACCACGGTGTCGGCGGTCTCGGCCAGCTCGCCATCGCCGATAGACAGCGGCAGCACGCTTGGCTTGGCGCCGATCGGGCCGGACTCGTAGATCAGCACCACGTCAGGCGACGAGGTCAGGCGCGCCAGGTTGGCGGCCTTGGACGGCAGGCCGATGCCGACGAAACACACAGCACCGTTGCGCAGGCGGCGGGCTGCGGCGACGGTCATCATTTCGGAAGTGGAGTAGCTCATTGTGCGGCCTCCGCAGTGCTGGCCAGCCTGGCCTTGAATTCGTTGAAATCGGCAGTGCCGCGGATGTAAGTGTCGATCCAGGCGGTGAACGTGTCGCGGTTACGCGCAATCGGGTCCCAGGCCTGGTAGAAGCGGTTGTCACGCTCGTAGTAGCCGTGGGCATAGGACGGGTGCGCGCCACCCGGCACCAGGCATACAGCGCTCAGGGCCCAGGTCGGCAGCACGCAGGCGTTCATGGGTGCTTGCAAATCGTCGACGATTTCCTCGACGGTAACGATGCAACGCTTGGCGGCCAGGGCAGCCTCCTTCTGTACACCAAGAATGCCCCACAGCAGCACGTTGCCCTTGCGGTCAGCCTTCTGCGCATGGATCACGGTCACGTCCGGGCGCACCGACGGCACCGCAGCCAGCACTTCACCGGTGAACGGGCAGGTCACGCTCTTGATCAGCGGGTTGACTTTCGGCAGGTCGGAACCGGCGTAGGCACGCAGCACCGCGAATGGCAGGCCCGAGGCACCCGCGACATAGGCGTTGGCCAGATCCGCATGGCTATGCTCTTCGATCTCGATAGCGTGCGGCCATTGCTTTTCGACGGCATCACGCAGGCGGTGCAGCGAACCGACACCCGGGTTGCCGCCCCAGGAGAAGATCAGCTTGCTGGCGCAACCGGCGCCGATCAGCTGGTCGTAGATCAGGTCCGGGGTCATGCGCACCAGGGTCAGGTCGCGCTTGCCCTGGCGGATGATTTCGTGGCCAGCGGCAGTCGGGATCAGGTGGGTGAAACCTTCCAAGGCGACGGTGTCGCCATCCTGGATGAACTGCTTCACGGCTTCGTGAAGCGAGAGAATTGCGGCCATTTGGAGACTCCTGGTCAGGATGCTTCGGTAAGCTCAGATTAAGGAGACTGGCAGGGGCCTTACAATCCGATAATCGACTATTTGGGCGATTATCGAACCAATTATTGCATCCCTACCTATCTCCTTTCGTTACCCGTACCAGCCCCTTCGCCGGCACCTCAGGTCGCGTCAGCGTGGCTTACCAGCCCTTTCACGATCACACCGACGGTCGCCAGCCCTGCCGGAACCAGCAGCGCCGTCAGCACCTGCTCGAAACTCCAGCCCAGGCCCAGCAGTGTCGCGCCACTCCAGGCCCCGAGAATCGCCCCGAAACGGCCGATACCCAGCATCCACGATACCCCCGTGGCCCGGCCCTGCGTCGGGTAGAAGCGCGCCGCCAGCGACGGCATGGCCGACTGCGCCCCGTTCACGCACATGCCGGCAACCAGGACCAGGGTAGCCAATAGCGTGATATTCCCCAGACTCTGCCCCACGGCGTAGGCGAACACCCCGGCCAGCAGGTAGAAAATACCGATCACCTTGTGCGGGTTGAAGCGGTCCATGGCCCAGCCCACACCGACGGCACTCAACACCCCGCCGAACTGGAACAGCGCGCCGATGAAGGCAGCCTGCTCCATGCTCGCACCGCTGTCGCGCATCAGCGTCGGCAGCCAACTGGTCAGCAGATAGACGATGACCAGGCCCATGAAATAGGTCAGCCACAACAGCACGGTGCCCAGGCCGTAAGTACCGGAGAAGATCACCGCAAACACGTTGCGTGCGGCCACGGCCTTTTGTTCCGGCACACTGAAGCTACCGGCCTCGGCCACTATCTGCGGCGCGATGGGCGACAGGGTCTTGCGCACCTTGTCGTTGCCACGGTTGCGCACCACCAGGAACCGCGCCGACTCCGGCAGCCAGGCCATCAGCACCAGTGCCAGCAGCAACGGCAGCACGCCACCGATGACCAACAGGCTGTGCCAGCCGTAGGCCGGGATCATCTTCGCAGAAATGAAGCCACCGCCAGCCATGCCAAGGTTGAAACCGCAGAACATGCTGGTCACCAGCAGCGACTTGAGCCGCTCGGGGGTGTATTCGGACAGCAGCGTGGTGGCGTTGGGCATACCTGCGCCAAGGCCCAGGCCGGTCAGGAAACGCAGCACCAGCAACTGGTCGACATTGGTGGCATAGGCCGATGCCAGGCTGAAGCCGCCGAACACCAGCACCGCCCCGACCAACACGCCCTTGCGGCCAAACCGATCGGCCAGCGGGCCGGAGCCCAGGGCACCGAACACCATGCCGATCAGTGCGGCACTCATGACCGGGCCGAGGCTGGCACGGTCGATCCCCCACTCCTGCGACAGGGCCGGGGCGATGAAGCCCATGGCGGCGGTGTCGAGGCCATCGAGGAAGACGATCAGGAAGCACAGCAGCACCACCCGCCATTGATAGCGGGACAGCGGCTGCTGATTGATGAACGACTGGACGTCGAGGCTTTTGCCGACGTTGGTTTGCGCTTGGTTCATTATTGTTATCCAGAATGAGGGCACAGCCAGGCCACTGCACGCGGTCAACCGGCACAGGAGGCAATCATTGGGTGAGAACGGCTTGTGTCAGCCTGGATACAACGGGACTGCGCGCGAGTACGGCCGCGCCAGCGGAGGGACAGTAGTCATGGTAAGTGCCTCTTGTATTTTTCTTGTTCGGTCAGCGCCGCCGACCGCTGCGAGAGACATTAATCAGCGGGCAGAAGTGAAGCAATTCGCCGCGAACGACACTGTGCGTTTATCGCACAGGAAACGGTTTTGCCTGTTCTCAATTTGAAAGGGGCAGCGTGCGCCCCTTGCTTGGTCAGCCAAACAACTGGTGGCAAAGGTCGCGGCTGGCGGCCAGCAGAATCGGCAGGAAGCGCTGCTCCAGCTCGCTGCGTGTCACCCGCCCGACATGGGTACTCACGTTCAACGCCGCCAACACCTGCCCCGAAGCGTCATACACCGGCACCGCTATCGAGCGCAGCCCCTGCTCCAGCTCCTGGTCTACCACGCACCAGCCCTGGGCACGCACCTGCTGGATACAGGCGAACAGCGACTCGGGGTCGTGCAAGGTACGGCTGGTTCGGGCCTTCAGGTCTGCGCGCTCCAGGTACTCGCGCAGGCTGGTATCGTCCATCGCCGCCAGCAGGATGCGCCCCATCGACGTGCAATAGGCCGGCAGGCGCCCACCCACCGACAGGTCGACCGAGATCAGCCGCTCCACCGTGGCTGAACGGGCTATATAAAGAATATCGTCACCCTCCAGGGTGGCCATGTTGGCCGCCTCGTGCAGCTGGTCACTGATACGGTCCAGGTAAGGCTGGGCGGATATCGCCAACGGCGTCGAGGACAGGTACGCATGGCCCAGCGTCAACACCTTGGGCAACAGCGAATAGGTGCGCCCGTCGGTGGTGGCATAACCCAGCTTGATCAGCGTGTGCAGGCAACGGCGTACCGCTGCCCGGGGAATTTCGGTGCGGTGGCTGATCTGGGCGATGGTCAGGTGACGCTTGCGTTCCTGGAAGGCCTGGATCACGGCCAGGCCACGCGCCAGGGAGGTCATGAAGTCCGGGTCGCCGGTGAAGGCCTGGATACGCTTGGCCGGCGATGCCACGATCGGCGGCGCCAGTGCTGTCGAGGCAGATCGCGCCTGCTCTGGAATGGCCGAGTCTGGATTGACGGAATCGTTGGCCAGCTTTTCGTCACTCATTGCATACCTCAAAAAAAACGCCTGCTCGTGCGATTATCGAACAAACGGCCGATAATCGCAATTGACCGCTGACACTTTTGCTTATACCTTTCTCAGGCCACTTGTGGCTTCTTTGGAGAGACTGGTCAGGTACCCACCGTAGAAGTCCCAGGCAACGGCCTCGCCTTTCAGGCGAGGCCGTTTTTCATTGCACAACCAGTCGAACACCTCTACCCGCTGCAGCGACGAACTTTTTCCTGTCTTGCTTTTCGAACTTGTACGACGGCAAACACTCTTGTCGGACGTATCCGTTACTTATGTCGGGAATGTCAGAGCCAGTAAATAACGGTGTTCAGCTAAATGTCGGTTGCTATAATCGACTTGGCAGGCCGCAGCGCTGCCGCGGCAACGAACCATCAGCGGTATCACGCCAGCGCGGCAACCAGGCATGCGCAAGCTGTACTGTACATGACAAACAGTGATCAAACTTAATTCAGGTAATGCATGTGACGAAAGATGAACTGCGCGCAGAACTGGAGCGCCAGGCTGAACGTTACAAGGACGTCTATGGTGGCGAAGTCACTACTTACGCCGCACAACCGGATCCGGAACGCAAACCTTGGCGCAAGCGTGCCAGCGTGCGTGACCAGGCCTTCAGCCAGGAACTGGAGCGTATGGAAAAGGAACTGCGTAGCGACAACTGCTGAACCGGATCTTGCCAGCGCATCGCCGCCCAGCCTGCCCGGGCGGGCTCGATCTTTACCGCCAGGCCGAAGATGAAATGGAATCACACAAATTTCATACAGCCGTTTGAATGGTAGCGAAGCGGATTTTTCGTAGGACTTTTAACGTTTTTCGTCGTGTTTCCCGCGTTTTGGCCGACATTTCCCTGAGCGCTGACGCCGCCGCGCACAGCATGCGCAACGTTGGAAGACTGCCATCGGTCTGTCGCAGATGCATCGATTGCCGCGGTTTTCTGGCATAATCCCGCCCCCCTATGACCGCCAGACAACCTTCATGATCGAATTATTCAGCGGACTGGATGCCTGGGTACTGGTGAGCTTGCTGCTCGCCCTGACCTTCGTACTCGCCTTCGAGTTCATCAATGGCTTTCATGACACCGCCAACGCGGTAGCCACCGTCATCTATACCAAAGCCATGCCGCCGCACCTCGCCGTGTTCTTCTCCGGCGTGTTCAACTTCCTTGGCGTTCTGCTCGGCGGTGTCGGGGTGGCCTATGCCATCGTGCACCTGCTGCCGGTAGAGCTGCTGATCAATGTGAACACCGGACACGGCCTGGCCATGGTCTTCTCGTTGCTGGCTGCGGCCATCACCTGGAACCTCGGCACCTGGTACTTCGGTATCCCGGCCTCCAGCTCGCACACACTGATCGGCTCCATTCTTGGCGTCGGCCTGGCCAACGCACTGATCAACGACATTCCGCTGGGCGACGGCGTCAACTGGCAGAAGGCGATCGACATCGCCATGTCGCTGGTGGTCTCGCCAATGGCCGGCTTTGCCGTCGCAGCCCTGGTGCTGATCGGCCTGAAGTGGTGGCGTCCGCTGTCGAAGATGCACAAGACCCCCGAGCAGCGTCGCAAGCTCGACGACAAGAAGCACCCGCCGTTCTGGAACCGCCTGGTACTGGTGGTTTCGGCCATGGGCGTGAGCTTCGTGCACGGTTCCAACGACGGCCAGAAAGGCATTGGCCTGATCATGCTGGTGCTGATCGGTATCGTCCCGGCCAAGTTCGTCCTCGACCTGAACAGCACCACCTACCAGATCGAGCGAACCCGCGACGCCACCCTGCACATGAGCCAGTTCTACCAGCGCAACGCCGCTACCCTGGGCGAGTTCCTGGCGCTGGGCAAGGCCAATGCCAGCGACCTGCCGGAGCAGTTCAGCTGCAACCCGAAGCAGACCGAACCGACCATTGCCGCGCTGCAATCTTCGCTGCAAGGCGTGACCGACTACCACAGCCTGGATGCGGAAAAGCGCGTTGAAGTGCGTCGCTACCTGCTGTGCCTGGACGACACGGCGAAAAAGGTCGGCAAACTGCCAGGCCTGGAAGCCCGTGAAAAGGCCGACCTGGAAAAGCTGCGCAAGGACCTGACCGCCACCACCGAATACGCCCCGTTCTGGGTAATCGTTGCCGTCGCCCTGGCCCTGGGCCTGGGCACCATGGTTGGCTGGAAACGCGTGGTACTGACCGTTGGCGAAAAGATCGGCAAGCAGGGCATGACCTATGCCCAGGGCATGTCGGCACAGATCACCGCAGCCTGCGCCATCGGCATGGCCAACGTGTTCGCCCTGCCGGTATCGACCACTCACGTGCTGTCGTCCGGCGTGGCTGGCACCATGGTCGCCAACAAGAGCGGCCTGCAAGGCGGCACCGTGAAGACCATCCTGCTGGCCTGGGTACTGACCCTGCCGGCGTCGATGGGCCTGGCGGCTGGCCTGTTCTGGCTGGCGTCGAAAGCCATTGGCTGAGTGACACCGCAATGAAAAAGGCGCCTGAGGGCGCCTTTTTCAATATCCGCGTAGGAGCGGGTTTACCCGCGAAGGCACCGTTACAGGCAACCTACCTTTTCCTGCCCCCCAGCAACGACCCCATCAACCCCCGCACCAACTGCCGGCCCAACTGGTTGGCCGCCTGGCGCACCGCCGACTTGATCGCCTGCCCCGCCGCACTCTGCAAAAACTCACCGGCCTTGTCGGCAAAGCTATCCTCATCCGCCTGGGGCTGTGGTGCCGGCTCTACCGGCTCGCCCTTGCGCTGGTTGAGCATTTCATAAGCCGATTCACGGTCCACCGGCTTGTCATAACGCCCAGCCAGCGGGGAAGCCGCAATCAGCGCACTACGCTCGACGGCGCTCAGCGGCCCGATACGCGACTGCGGCGGTGCAATCAACACGCGCTGCACCATCGCCGGCGTACCCTTTTCTTCCAGCGTCCCCACCAACGCTTCGCCAATGCCCAGCTCGGTCAGCACTGCCAGGGTGTCGAACGCCGGATTGGGGCGGAAACCATCTGCCACCGCGCGCAGCGACTTCTGTTCCTTGGCGGTGAACGCGCGCAGGCCATGCTGGATGCGCAGGCCCAATTGCGCCAGCACCGCATCCGGCAAATCCCCTGGCGACTGGGTGACAAAGTACACCCCAACCCCCTTGGAGCGGATCAGCCGCACCACCTGCTCCAGGCGGTCCTGCAACGCCTTGGGCGTATCGTTGAACAGCAAATGCGCTTCATCGAAGAACAACGCCAGCACCGGTTTGTCGGCATCGCCGCGCTCGGGCAACTGCTCGAACAGTTCGGCCAGCAACCACAACAGGAAGGTCGCATACACCTTGGGCGCCTCGTGCACCAGGCGGCTGGCGTCCAGCAGGTGGATGCGCCCACGGCCATCCGGGTCCGCTCGCAGCAGGTCCTCGAGCTGCAATGCCGGCTCACCGAACAGCGCCTCGGCGCCCTGCTGTTCCAGGGTAGCCAGCCTGCGCAACAGGGCCTGGGTAGAGGCCGTGGTCATCAGTGCACTGTCTTCACCGAGCAGTTGCGGGTTGTCCTTCAGGTGCGCCAGCAGCGCTTTCAGGTCCTTGAGGTCCAGCAGCAACAGGCCTTCACGGTCGGCCACCTTGAACGCGGCATACAGCGCCGCCTGCTGGCTGTCGGTCAACTCCAGCAAATTGCCCAGCAGCAGCGGCCCCATCTCGCTGAGGGTGGTGCGTAGCGGGTGCCCGGACTGCCCGGCGATGTCCCACAGGCTTACCGGGTAGGCCTGCGCCCGGTGGCCCAGCCAGGGCATGCCGGCGATGCGTTCGGCCACCTTGCCCTGCGGCGCGCCGGCAGCGCCCAGGCCGCACAGGTCGCCTTTGACATCGGCGGCGAATACCGCCACCCCCGCATCACTGAACGCCTCCGCCAGGTGCTGCAGTGTGACGGTCTTGCCGGTACCGGTGGCGCCCGCCACCAGGCCATGGCGGTTGGCCAGCCTCATCGCCTGTCCGACTGGCAAACCATCCGGGCCTGCGCCTACAACAATGGTCGAAAATTCCGACATCTCTTTAATCCTCTGCTCAAGCTTTACCTGAATTCGGCCGATACCTGTGGGTGATATTTGCCTTGATAGAGAGGGACAACCGAAAAGGGACTTTTCGGGATCTTGCACGGCTGCGATGCCTCGCGTGCAAACGCCTGATACAAACCTTAGCGGAACCGATTACGCCATGAATAAAAGCCTTCGTTTCAGCCACAAGATTCTTTTGGCCGCATCACTGATCGTGATACTTGCCTTCAGCCTTTTTACGCTCTACAACGATTACCTCCAGCGTAATGCGATCCGCGAAGACCTGGAAAGCTATCTGGCAGAAATGGGCGACTCCACTTCGAACAATATTCGCAACCTGTTCGAAGGCCGCATCAAGCTGGTGGAAAACCTCGCACAGAACATAGCCCAGGCGCCGGCCAGCTCCGACACCCTGCTGGGCCAGAATGCCCTTACTTCCAGCTTCCTCACGGTCTACGCGGGCAAGGTCGATGGCGGCTTCAGCGTGCGCCCCGATACGAAGATGCCGGACGGTTACGACCCGCGCACCCGCCCCTGGTACAAGGACGGCATGAATGCCACTGGCACCATCCTGACCGAGCCGTATATCGATATGGCCACCAACAAGATGGTCATCGGCATCATCAGCAAGATCGCCAGCAACGTCGGTGTGGTCGGTGGCGACCTGGCCCTCGACGGCCTGGTGCAGATCATCAACTCGCTGAACTTCGGCGGCATGGGCTACGCCTTCCTGGTCAACGACCAGGGCAAGATCCTGGTGCACCCGGACAAGGACCTGGTGATGAAGTCGCTGTCGGACCTATTCCCGCAGCACACGCCGAAACTGACCGGTGAGCTGACCGAAGTGCAGAGCGATGGCCAGACCCGCCTGCTGACCTTCACCCCGATCACCGGCCTGCCGTCGGCGAACTGGTACATCGGCCTGTCGGTAGACAAGGACAAGGCCTTCGCGATGCTCAGTACCTTCCGCACCTCGGCAGTGATTGCCACGCTGGTGGCGGTAGTGATCATCATCGGCCTGCTCGGCCTGCTGATCCGCGTGCTGATGCAACCGCTGCACACCATGACCCGCGCCATGGAAGACATCGCCGAGGGCGAAGGTGACCTGACCAAGCGCCTGCGTATCCACAACCACGACGAATTCGGCATCCTGGGCAGCGCTTTCAACCGTTTCGTCGAGCGTATCCACAGTTCGATCCGCGAAGTTTCCTCGGCTACCGAGCAGGTCAACGAAGTGGCCCTGCGGGTGATCAGCGCCTCCAACTCATCCATGACCAACTCTGACGAGCAGGCCAACCGCACCAACAGCGTTGCCGCAGCCATCAACGAACTGGGCGCCGCGGCCCAGGAAATTGCCGGCAACGCCGCCCAGGCTTCGCAGCACGCCAGCTCGGCGCGCCTGCTGGCCGAGGAAGGGCAGCAGGTGGTGGAGCGCAACATTGCGGCGATGAATCGCCTGTCCGACCTGATCGTCACCTCCAGCGCGCACATCGAGACGCTGAACAACAAGACCGTCAACATCGGCCAGATCCTTGAAGTGATCACCAGCATTTCCCAGCAAACCAACCTGCTGGCCCTCAACGCGGCCATCGAAGCGGCCCGTGCCGGTGAGGCCGGGCGCGGGTTTGCCGTGGTCGCTGATGAGGTACGCAACCTGGCCCACCGCACCCAGGAGTCGGCGCAGCAGGTGCAGACCATGATCGAAGAGCTGCAAGTCGGCGCCCGCGAGTCGGTCGAGACCATGGACCAAAGCCAGCGCCACAGCCAGGACAGCATGCAGATCGCCAACCAGGCCGGCGAACGCCTGGACAGCGTTACCGTGCGCATCGGCGAAATCGACGGGATGAACCAGTCGGTGGCCACCGCCACCGAAGAGCAGACCGCCGTGGTCGAAGCGATCAACATGGACATCAACGAAATCAACATGCTCAACCAGGAGGGCGTGGAGAACCTGCAGGCCACCCTGCGCGCCTGTTCCGACCTGGAGCAGCAGGCCAGCCGCCTGAAGCAGCTGGTGGGTAGCTTCCGTATCTGATCCAGGAACGCGTCGGCTTCTTCGCGGGCACGCCCGTGAAGGAGCCGACACCGCTCCCCGCCCTCCCCCCGCCCAACCCGATCGAACAAACTATCCTTCTGAAAGGTCAACTTTAAGGCGCGTCATCGCCGGCCCTTTACCGCCGGATGACAGACCCGAAGACGATCCCGGAGGGATGCTGATCGTGCACATCGCCGACATCACCATGTTCTACGCCCCCGCCAGCGGCGGCGTACGTACCTATCTTGATGCCAAACACCACCGCCTCGACGCCATCCACGGCGTGCGCCACAGCCTGCTGATACCCGGCGCCAGCGCGCAACATGCCGATGGCATCTATCAGGTGCCCGCACCGCCGCTGCCATTCGGCAACGGCTACCGCTTCCCGGTGCGCCTGGCCCCCTGGTGCAACGTACTGCGCAAGCTCAAGCCAGACCTGATCGAAGTCGGCGATCCCTACCTCACTGCCTGGGCGGCGCTGGAAGCGCGGCGCCAGCTGAACGTGCCGGTAATCGGCTTCTACCATTCCGACCTGCCGTTGCTGGTCAGCAACCGCATGGGCAACTGGTTCACACCCAACGTCGAGGCCTATGTCAGCAAGCTGTACGGCAATTTCGACCGGGTCCTGGCCCCTAGCCAGGTCATGGCCGACAAGTTGCGTCGCCTGGGCGTGCGGGACGTGCACGTGCAGCGCCTGGGCGTCGACCTGAGCACCTTCCACCCCAGCCGACGCGACCCGCAACTGCGTGCCGAACTGGGCATTGCCGATACCAGCCGCCTGCTGATCTATGCTGGCCGTGGCTCGCGGGAAAAGAACCTGCCGGTACTGCTCGACTGCATGCAGCACCTTGGCCGCCCCTACCACCTGTTGCTGGTGGGCTCGAACATGCCGGCCAACGTGCCGCAGAATGTCAGCGTGATCGACCACTTCTGCCCTGCCGCGGAAGTCGCCAGGCTGATGGCCAGCGCTGACCTGCTGGTGCATGCCGGCGACCAGGAAACCTTCGGCCTGGTCATTCTCGAAGCCATGGCCAGCGCCACGCCAGTGGTGGCCGTGCGCGCCGGTGCGTTCGGCGAGATCGTCAACGAACACTGCGGACGCCTGTGCCGACCGAACGATGGCCAGGCCATGGCGGACGCCGTGCGCGAGGCGTTCGAGGCCGGCGTACGCAAACTGGGGACACAGGCCCGCCGCCACGTCGAGCAGCATTATTCCTGGGACAACGTGGTTGCCGGCCTGCTGCAGCACTACCAGGCCGTGCTCGGCCACCAGCCGCAGGCACGCGCCCATGCTTGAGCCGTTGCCGGGTGCACGCAGCCTGATGCTGGTGTTGCACGATGTGGCCCCCGAAACCTGGCCGGACTACCAACCCTTCGTCCAGGCAGTCGACGCCATCGGCGGCGTGCCCATGACCTGGCTGGTGGTACCGGACTTTCACCAGCGCAACCCGCTGCTGCGCTCGCCCGCCTTCTGCCGCCTGCTCGAACGGCGCCTGGCACAAGGCGACGAGCTGGCCCTGCACGGCTACTACCATGCCGATGACAGCCCGCCACCGCATATGCTCCGCGAGTACTTCATGCGCCGCATCTATACCCATGAAGGCGAGTTCTATGCGCTCGACCAGCAACAGGCCCTGCAGCGCCTGCAGCACGGCCTGGCCGTGTTCGGCCAGCAGGGCTGGCCAGTGGCCGGGTTCGTCGCCCCCGCCTGGCTGATGAGCGAAGGTACACGCCAGGCCCTGCGTCAGCTGCCGCTGCGCTACACCAGCACGCCACAGCACCTGTATCGCTTGCCTGAATTCACCGCGGTCGAAGCCCCAGGCCTGGTGTGGAGTGCCCGCAGCGCCTGGCGCCGCGGCCTGTCACGGCTGGTCTGCGACTGGCAATGCCGGCGTTGGCGCGATGCCGATACCCTGCGCCTGGGCCTGCACCCGGTGGACATGCGTCATCGCAGCTCCCGCGAGTACTGGTTGAGCACCTTGCGCAAGCTCCTCGCCCAGGGCCGTGAACCGCTGACCAAGTCGGCCTGGCTGGACCGCAAGGTCGGCGCATGAACCGCCTGGCATGGCTGGGCCTGGCGCTGCTCGGCGCGGTGCTGGTGCCCGCCTTGCTCGGTGGCAGCGGGCTGCTGCCACGACTGCAGCGCTTCGACCCCAGCCTGCTGCTGACCCTGCTTGGCATGATCCTGCTGTGCTGGGTCATCAACACCGTTCGCCTGCGCCTGCTGCTCGGCCAGCAAGGTGCAAGGCTCGGGCGCCTGCGCAGCCTGGGCGTGGTGATGGCTACCGAGTTTGCCATCTGCACCACGCCCGGCGGCAGTGGCGGCCCCTTGACCCTGATGGCGCTGCTGGCGCGCGACCGCATCGGCCCGGCACGCAGCGGCGCGGTGTTCGCCATGGACCAGTTGAACGACCTGGTGTTCTTCTTCTGCGCCATGCTGGCGATTGCCGGCTACGCCCTGTTCCACAGCCTGGGGCGCAGCCAGCAAGGCATGTTGCTGGGCAGCGCGCTGCTACTGTGCACGGCCTTGGCCGCGGTGCTCGGGCTGTTGCGCTACCGGCGCACGGTGATGCGCCTGAATGGCCGGCTGTTGCGCCGCCTGGGCATCAGCCCGCGGCGCAAACGCCGCTGGGCGCGCAAACTGCTGCACTTCATCGATGCCCTGGCGCAAACCTGGCGCCTGCCGAAACGCACGCTGATCCTGGTTTTCACCCTGACCTGTGTGCATTGGGGGCTGCGCTACAGCGTGTTGTACCTGGTGTTGCAGGGGCTGGGGGTGAACCTGGCGTGGATACCCAGCTTTCTGGTGCAGATGCTGTCCCTCAGTGCCGGCCAGTTCAGCCTGCTGCCGGGCGGTGCCGGTGCCGCCGAGCTGACCTCGGCGAGCCTGCTGACGCCTCTGGTGGGCAGTTCGACCGCGGCGGCGGCGATCGTGATATGGCGGGCGGTTACCTACTACTTCTACCTGTTGGCGGGTGGCCCGGTATTCGTGTTTCTGCTGGCGCGGCCGTTGCTTGAGCGCTGGCGGCGTCAGGCGGGTTGAGCTGCTGCCAGAGCTCGGCGGCGCCAGGGAACTCGGTACCGTCGGTGTCGGCCAGGGCAGCGGGGTCGTAGCGGGCCAGGCAGCCTTCGCCGAGGGTGGGTGGGGCGGTGGCGGTGGGTTGGTTGCGCTGCCTGGTCATTGCTGTTCCCTTCAAGATTTGCCGGGGGCGCTTTGCGCCCCATCGCGACACAAGGCCGCTGCTAACAGAAATCGCGGTCCGGCATTGCGTCACGCATCCCGCAGCCAACCCGAGCCTGTCAGTCGAATACCACAGTCTTGTTGCCGTGCACCAGCACGCGGTCTTCGAGGTGATAGCGCAGGCCACGGGCCAGCACCATTTTCTCCACGTCACGGCCAAAGCGGACCATGTCATCGATGCTGTCGGCATGGCTGACCCGCACCACATCCTGCTCGATGATCGGGCCGGCATCGAGCTCCTCGGTGACGTAGTGGCAGGTCGCGCCGATCAGCTTCACCCCGCGCAGGGCAGCCTGGTGGTAGGGCTTGGCGCCGACGAACGACGGCAGGAAGCTGTGGTGGATGTTGATCACCTTCTCGGCATAGTCCTGGCACAGTTGCGGCGGCAGGATCTGCATGTAGCGAGCCAGCACCACCACGTCGGCAGCGTGCTCCTGCACCAGGCGCGACACTTCGGCGAATGCCGGAGCCTTGTCCTTGGGGTCGACCGGTACATGGAAGAACGGAATGCCGTGCCACTCGACCATGCTGCGCAGGTCGTTGTGGTTGGAAATCACGCAAGGGATCTCACAGTCCAGTTCATCGGTATGCCAGCGGTGCAGCAGGTCGGCCAGGCAATGCGATTCGCGGCTGGCCATCAGCACCACGCGTTTTTTTTGCGCCGAGTCGGTAATCCGCCAGGTCATGGAAAACTCTTCGGCAATCGGCGCAAAGGCCTCGCGGAAGGCCTCGATACCAAACGGCAGCGATTCGGCGCGAATTTCATGACGCATGAAGAACCAGCCGCTCTGCTCATCGGAGTGATGGCTGGCTTCGTTGATCCAGCCATTGTACAAGGCCAGGAAATTACTGACTTTCGCCACGATGCCAACACGGTCGGGGCAGGCGATCACCAGACGATAGGTGCGCATGAATGAGACTCCAGAACTTCGCAAAGGCGCTCATTCTAGCGGCCCGCCAGCAAAAACGCAGTATTGATCGCAACCGCCCGGGCTGGTGTATCTCACCCTGTGCCTCGCGCACGGCATCTGGCAGACAGGGCTAAATGCAGGGGTTAAATGTAAATTTTTGTTCACTTGGAGAAATGTTGTCACAGCTTAATTAACAATTGTTCGCCCAATAATATATTTACTTGAGCGTATCGCCTGTCTATTATTGGCCCCACACATTTCTGAACACGCATTAAGGAACACTCCATGTCCCTGATCAACGAGTACCGCGCCACCGAAGAGGCCATCAAGGAACTTCAGGCTCGCCTGGCCAATCTGTCGCAGGATGACAAGCTGAAGAAAGAACTGGAGTTCGAAGGCAAACTGCGCAACCTGATGGGCGAATATTCCAAGTCGCTGCGCGACGTGATTGCCCTGCTCGACCCCGATTCGAAACTGAGCAAGGCGCCGCGTGGTGCAGTCAAGACTACCGCGACCAAGCGCGCGCGCAAGGTCAAGCAATACAAGAACCCGCACAACAATGAAGTGATCGAAACCAAAGGCGGCAACCACAAGACGCTGAAAGAGTGGAAAGCCAAATGGGGTGGCGATGTGGTTGAAAGCTGGGCGACCCTGCTGGACTGATTGTCCGTCTGCGCCTGTTGCTTATCGCAGCAAGAACGCCGGCTCATTGCCGGCGTTTTTGTTTGCCTGCGTTTTCCCCGGCACTCAGCCAATGGCGAACCGTGCCTGCAACTGCTGGGCATGTTCCCGCCAGGCCTCGAGCACGCGCCGCCCCGCCTCGTCAGCCCCCGCCCAGGCCTGCTGGCGCGCCTGTTCGAAGTCGCCAAGGGTATTCGGCGCGCCCCATTTCGGGTCGCTCAGGCGCTGCTGACAGAAGCTGAACCAACGCTGCCGCTCTTCGCTGCTCAAGGTGTCGGGGAAGTTGCGCGCCCGGTAGCGGAACAACAGTTCCGGCAAGCGCGAGTCGTCGAACATCCAGTGCCCACGGCCCAACTGCGCCGGATCCAGCGCTCGAACTTGCTCGCATAGACGGCGGTCACGGTCCCCGAGAAAACCGTCATACAACTGTTGTTCCGGGTCGTCACCCGGGGCGAATTCTTCCTTGCCGTAGATGTGCTCCAGCTTGTCTTGCCATTGTGCTTGTTGCCTGGCCAGTTCTTCGCCGCGCACTTGTAACCGCGTCAAGTCCAGGCCCAGTCGTTGTTGATCGGCCGGGCGCAGAACCGATAGTGGCGCCAATACCGGGCAGCGGTTGATCTGGACCAGTTTCAACGGCACGGGTAGTTCGCCCTCGGCCAGTTGTTCATGCCGGGTATACAAGCGCTGACGCAGAACTTCAGCACTTTCCCGTAGTAAAGGTAGGGTTTCCTGATGCAAGTCGCAGACAACCAGGGCATTGCGATTATGCGGGTGCCACGCCAGTGGCAATACGACACCCAGGTAGTTGCGTGCCGCCGAAAAACGCCCGGATATATGTACCAGGGGCTGTAGCAAACGCACCTGGTCCATGACTTTATGCTTGCTGCGCAACTGGAACAGCCATTCATACAACTTTGGCTGTTTCTGGCGTATCAGACGCGCCAGGGCGATGGTGGCCCGCACGTCGGAAAGCGCTTCGTGGGCATGCCCATGGTCGATGCCATTGGCCTTGCTCAGCAGCTCAAGGCGCAGGCTGACACGCCCGTCCTGCTGCGGCCATTCGATACCGTCAGGGCGCAGGGCGTAGGCCGTGCGCACGATGTCGATAAGGTCCCAGCGACTGTTGCCGCCCTGCCATTCACGGGCATAGGGGTCAAAAAAGTTGCGGTACAGGCTGTAGCGGGTCACCTCGTCGTCAAAGCGCAGGGTGTTGTAGCCAGCGCCACAGGTGCCTGGCCGGGCCAGTTGCTCATGTACCCGGGTCATGAACTCGGCTTCGCACAGCCCTTGTTCAGCCAGCTGCTGCGGGGTGATGCCGGTTACCAGGCAGGCAGCCGGGTGCGGCAGTATGTCGTCGGAGGGCCGGCAATATAGGCTGATCGGCTCGTCGATTTCGTTGAGGTCGAAGTCGGTGCGCACGCCGGCCACTTGCAACGGCCGGTCGCAACGGGGATTGATGCCGGTGGTTTCGTAGTCGTGCCAGAAAATGCTGGAGGTCACGGGGTCGTCCTGTATCAAGGTCGACCGATTCTAGCGCAGCCTCAGACCGAAGCGTCGGCTGGAAGAAAACTGAAATAGCCACGCAACGAACCGACGAAGTCGTCGTACTCGCGGGGCGCTTGCAGCAACATGAAGCCCGAATCGTAGTGGCCGGGGGTCTGGTCTTCGCGGCACCACAGGCAACTGGCGGTCAGGTTGACGAACTGATGCCCGCCGCCGGTCAACGGCAGGCGCAACTGCAGTTCGTAGTCGGGCCCTACCAGCACAGGCAGTTGGCTGATCAGCATCAGCCCGTCTTCGGAGGCGTTGCCCAACTGGCCGATGGCCTGGCCGGTCAAGCGGTTGAACACCTTGAGGACACAAGGCAGCTGATGGCGTTCTATATGGCGCTTGTTGAACATGATCGCAGTGCAATCCGTATCCGGGTGCCAGGAATACGATGAACTGGCGGTTGTTGTAACAGCTGATTTACAGATTAGCCCAGCCCGCGCAGCAAATCCCGTGAAATGAAGCAAACCTTGGTGTTAACGCCAAGGTGCGCCCTGCACAGGGCTGGGCACGGCCGCTTCGCCGCGCAGATGGCCCAGTTTTTCCAGGGTCTGCAGGCGCGCCTGGGCGCGATAGGCATACTCGTTGCCCGGGTATTGCTGGATCAGGTACTGGTAGGTCTGCGCAGCATCCACATACAGCGCCTGGCGCTCCAGGCACTGGCCACGCAGCAGCGACACCTCGGGGTGGATGAACGGCCGCGCGCGGCTGGTGCGGTCGACCTGCGACAACTCGAGCATGACCCGCTGGCAGTCGCCACGGTCGTAGGCACGGTAGGCATTGTTCAGGTGGTGGTCCATCGACCAGCGGGTACAGCCGACGGCGCTGGCAGCCAGGGCAAAAACGATCATGGCGCGCATGGGGATCTCCTTTGATGGCAAGTATATCGGCCGGGATCGGGTTTTCTTCAGTTGCCGTGGAATCAGCGCCCGTGTCGCTCACGCTTCAGTCTGTAGCTTGCTTGCAGCTGCCCTGACCCGGAAGGTCGCAGGTAGTGCAACGGAACAATGACTACAGCGAGATTCAGGAGTAGCCTTTCGCTGCGCTTCACTATAGGAGTCTGTGCATGACCATCCGCCGTACCAAAATCGTCGCCACCCTTGGCCCCGCCAGCAATTCGCCGGAAGTGATCGAACAGCTGATCCTCGCCGGCCTGGACGTGGCACGCCTGAACTTCTCCCACGGCACCCCGGACGAGCACAAGGCCCGCGCCCGCCTGATCCGTGACATCGCCGCCAAGAACGGCCGCCATGTCGCGCTGCTGGGTGACCTGCAGGGTCCGAAGATCCGCATCGCCAAGTTCGCCAACAAGCGCATCGAATTGAAGATCGGTGACAAGTTCACCTTCTCCACCGCCCACCCGCTGACCGAAGGCAACCAGGACATCGTCGGTATCGACTACCCCGACCTGGTCAAGGACTGCGGCGTTGGCGACGAACTGCTGCTCGACGATGGCCGCGTGGTCATGCGCGTCGAAACCGCCACGGCAGATGCCCTGCACTGCGTGGTGATCATCGGCGGCCCGCTGTCGGACCACAAGGGTATCAACCGTAAAGGTGGCGGCCTGACCGCACCGGCCCTGACCGAAAAGGACAAGGCCGACATCAAGCTGGCCGCGGAAATGGACCTGGACTACCTGGCCGTGTCCTTCCCGCGTGACGCCAGCGACATGGAATATGCGCGCAAGCTGCGTGACGAAGCCGGCGGCAACGCCTGGCTGGTGGCCAAGATCGAACGCGCCGAAGCCGTTGCCGACGACGAGACCCTCGACAAGCTGATCGCCGCCTCCGACGCCGTGATGGTCGCCCGTGGTGACCTGGGCGTGGAAATCGGCGACGCCGAGCTGATCGCCATCCAGAAAAAGATCATCCAGCACGCCCGCCGCAACAACAAGGCGGTCATCGTGGCGACGCAGATGATGGAGTCGATGATCCAGAACCCGATGCCGACCCGTGCCGAAGTGTCCGACGTGGCCAACGCCGTGCTGGACAACACCGACGCGGTCATGCTGTCGGCGGAAAGTGCCGCCGGTGCCTACCCGATCGAAGCCGTCCAGGCCATGGCCCGCATCTGCCTGGGTGCCGAAAAGCACCCGACCAGCCAGAAGTCCAGCCACCGCCTGCACACCACCTTCGAGCGCTGCGACGAAAGCATCGCCCTGGCGGCCATGTACACCGCCAACCACTTCCCAGGCGTGAAGGCGATCATCGCCCTGACCGAAAGTGGCTACACCCCGCTGATCATGTCGCGCCTGCGTTCGCATGTGCCGATCTTCGCCCTGTCGCCACACCGCGCCACCCAGGCTCGCGCCTCGATGTTCCGCGGCGTGTACCCGATCGCCTTCGACCCGGCCTCGCTGCCGGCCGACAAGGTGAGCCAGGCAGCGGTCGACGAGCTGCTCAAGCGCGGCCTGGTGGAGCAAGGTGACTGGGTGATCCTGACCAAGGGCGACAGCTACCACACCATCGGTGGCACCAACGGCATGAAGATCCTCCACGTGGGTGATCCGCTGGTCGGTTGATCCGCCCCAAGGGGCCGCTTTGCGGCCCTTTCGCCGGCACGCCCGCTCCCACAGGATTCGCGCCAAGCTTGAGGTTAGTGCTGTACCTGTGGGGGCGGGCTTGCCCGCGAAAGGGCCGGCACCATCCACAAAAATGCCTCAAGCATGCTCGACGAACGCATCAGCAAACACCTGCCCCCGCGGCACCCCGGCAATGAACAGCCGCCGGGCAAACCGCTCGACACTCGCCGGCGCCCCGCACAGCAGCGCCAGCGTCTGCCGCGATGACGGCCGCAAGCCGGCCAGCACGTCCTCCAGCTGCTCCGCCAGCACCAGCTCGACCTCAACTCCTGGCAACTTCAGCAGCGGCTCTGCCAAATAGTGTCCTGACCGCTCTCGCGCCACATGCAGCAGCCGAATCTCGCCCCGATGCCCCTGCCGCAACGCTTCGCGCAGGATGCCCCACAACGGCGCCAGCCCGGTGCCCGCCGCCAGCAACCACAGCGGCCGGTCCTGCCAGTCCGGGTCGTAATGCAAGGCGCCGCCCCTGAATTCCCCCAGGCGCAACACATCCCCCGGCTGCAAACCACGGGCCTTGTCACAAAAGGCGCCAGGGCGCTGGCAGTCGATATGGAACTCGAGGAAATCGTCCTCACCCGGCAGGCTGGCCAGCGAATAGGGCCGCGCGACCGCAGCATGCCATAGCACCACATGCTGCCCGGCCTGGTAACGTACCGCTCGCTCGGGCCGCAAGCGCAAGCGCAACACATCGCCGTGCCAATCCAGTGCACAGACCTCGGCCGCTACGCCATCCTGCTGCGGGTCGAACAGCGCCACACGCAGGTTCTCGACCACCTGGCACTGGCACGCCAGGCGCCAACCCTGGGCCTGCTTGTCCAGCGCCAGGGCCTCGGGCCGGGCATCCAGCGGTTGCCCGGCCAGGCAATGCACCAGGCAGGCATGGCAGCTGCCCGCGCGGCAACTGTAGGGCACATCGAACCCGGCCTCGTTCAGGGCATCGAGCAGGTTGCTGCCGGTCGGCACCGTCCAGCGGCGCTCGCCCACGCAAAGTTCGGGCATGTTCGGTCTTTCTCCATCGGTCATGCGGCCACTGTATGCCAAGCGGGCAATGGCAGCAAAAAGGATGCCCGAGCCCTGCCGACCATGGTCCAGACCACGCGCAGGTGTTTCACACCGAGAGGCACGCTATACTGCCGCGCCTTTTTGCGTCGGCCATGCGCCGGCGCGCCTTTGCAAGGCGTTTCGACATGCTGGTCGGCACCGTCGAGCGTCTCAATGAATGTTCCCGTCTTTAAGAGGAGCGCGCTGCATGACCGTGATCAAGCAAGACGACCTGATTCAGAGCGTCGCCGACGCCCTGCAATTCATTTCGTACTACCACCCCGTCGATTTCATCCAGGCCATGCACGAGGCCTATCTGCGTGAAGAATCGCCTGCCGCGCGCGATTCCATCGCCCAGATCCTGATCAACTCGCGTATGTGCGCCACCGGCCACCGCCCGATCTGCCAGGACACCGGTATCGTCACCGTGTTCATCCGGGTGGGCATGGACGTGCGCTGGGACGGCGCCACCATGAGCGTCGACGACATGATCAACGAAGGTGTGCGTCGCGCCTACAACCTGCCTGAAAACGTGCTGCGCGCGTCGATCCTGGCCGACCCGGCCGGTGCCCGCAAGAACACCAAGGACAACACCCCGGCAGTGATCCACTACTCCATCGTCCCCGGCGACAAGGTCGAGGTCGATGTCGCAGCCAAGGGCGGCGGCTCGGAGAACAAGTCGAAGATGGCCATGCTCAACCCGTCCGACTCGATCGTCGACTGGGTGCTGAAGACCGTGCCGACCATGGGCGCTGGCTGGTGCCCGCCTGGCATGCTCGGCATCGGCATCGGCGGTACCGCCGAGAAGGCTGCGGTGATGGCCAAGGAAGTGTTGATGGAATCCATCGACATCCAGGAACTGAAAGCCCGTGGCCCGCAGAACCGTCTGGAAGAAATCCGCCTGGAGCTGTTCGAGAAGGTCAACCAGCTGGGCATCGGCGCCCAGGGCCTGGGCGGCCTGACCACCGTGCTCGACGTCAAGATCATGGATTACCCGACCCACGCGGCTTCGCTGCCGGTGTGCATGATCCCCAACTGCGCCGCCACCCGCCACGCCCACTTCGTGCTCGATGGTTCCGGCCCGGCCGAACTGGAAGCGCCATCGCTGGACGCCTACCCGGAAATCGTCTGGGAAGCCGGCCCGAGCGCCCGTCGTGTCAACCTCGACGCCATCACCCCGGAAGAAGTCGCCAGCTGGAAGCCGGGCGAGACCATCCTGCTCAACGGCAAGATGCTCACCGGCCGCGATGCCGCGCACAAGCGCATGGTCGAGATGCTCAACCGTGGCGAAGAGCTGCCAGTAGACCTGAAAGGCCGCTTCATCTACTACGTCGGCCCGGTCGACCCGGTGGGTGACGAAGTGGTAGGCCCGGCCGGCCCGACCACCGCCACCCGCATGGACAAGTTCACCCGCCAGATCCTCGAGCAGACTGGCCTGCTGGGCATGATCGGCAAGTCCGAGCGTGGCCCTGCCGCCATCGAAGCGATCAAGGACAACAAGGCCGTGTACCTGATGGCCGTCGGCGGCGCCGCCTACCTGGTGGCCCAGGCCATCCGCAAGTCGAAGGTCCTGGCCTTCGCCGAGCTGGGCATGGAAGCGATCTACGAGTTCGAGGTCAAGGACATGCCGGTGACCGTCGCCGTGGACAGCAACGGTGAGTCGGTGCACATCACTGGCCCTGCCCTGTGGCAGAGCAAGATTGCCGAGAGCCTGGCAGTCGAAGTGAAGTAAGCCTGATGTAACTGCGGCGGCTTCTTCGCGGGCTTGCCCGCTCCCACAGGTAACGCGTAGCCCTCAGGCTTGCGCTGTACCTGTGGGAGCAGGCAAGCCCGCGAAGAGGCCGCCACTGTTTTCACAGGATTCTGTCAAACTGCTCCGGCCAGTCCCTGCGGGTAAACACCTGCCCTTCCCGCCTCACCCGCCGCACTTCCTCCAGGTCCACCTCGCACAGCAGCCACTGGCTGTGCACCGGGCTCAGTTGCTCACTCAACGCCATAACGCCGTCCCCCGGCATGCCGTGATCCGGTGGCACGAACAACCCTGCCCGGCCGATATTCTCGTCCAGCGCCGGCGACCAGGCTGCCAGCCCGACCGTGGGGCTCTGCAATACGGCAATCTGGTTCTCCAGTGCCCGCGCCTGCGCGCCAATGCGCACCCGGTGGTAGCCCGCCTCGGTGTCGGTACAGCTCGGCGCCAGGATCAGGTCGGCGCCTTCCTCGGCCAGGCGCCGGGCCAGCATCGGGAATTCATTGTCGTAGCAGATCAGGATACCCAGGCGCCCCAGTTCAGTGTCGAACACCTGCAGCCCCTGGCCTGCGGCGATGTCCCACTGCTCGCGCTCGAAACGGGTCATCATCAGCTTGTCCTGATAACCCAGCACGCCCTCCGGGCCGAACAGCCAGGCACGGTTGCGGTACTGGCCGTCGCCATCCTGCACCGGCAGGCTGCCCGGCTGCAGGTAGATACCCCAGCGCCGGGCAATGCCCTCGCACAACGCCAGCCACGGCTCGACCAGCGGCTGGATACCGGCAATCGAGGCCTTCAGGTCGCCGCGCTGCCCGGCCGGCAACTGTCCGCTGAGCACCAGCCCGGCGTACTCCGGTAACAGCAGCAGGCGCGCGCCCGCCGCCGCGGCCTCGGCGCACAGGCCTTGCAGATGCGCCGCGTAGGCGTCCCAGGTTTCATGCAGCTCGATCGCGTACTGGCAGGCCGCCAGGCGGATCATATCGGCAGTTCCTTGAGCCAGAATGACATCAGTTTGTCGGAGCTTTCCGCTTCGTCCAGGTCACGCCAGGCATAGCGGGTGCGCAGCGACGGGTCGTGCAGGAAGCCACGATTACGCCAGAAGCCATGCAGGGGTTTGTAGTCTGCGGGGCGCCGAGGGTGCACGCCGGGCCGCTCCACCGCGCAGAACGCGCAGTAATCGAACTCGGCCAGTTTGTGCGCGTAGGATTCGCGCTCGATGAAAAAACGCACGCCCAGGCCCCTGCCACGGTACTCCGGCAGCACCACCGATTCACCGAAGTAGTAGACGCTGGCCGGGTCGCGCCCCTGGGCCAGGAATGGCTGCTGGAACTCGGCGCCGACATCCACCAGCGGCAGGCCGGTGGAGGCGCCGACCACCTTGCCGTCGTCCAGCGCCAGCACCACCAGGCTGCGCCCGGACCGGGCATAGGTGGCCAGGTAGTCGGCTTCGTACTCCGGGGTGCCGTCGTAAAGGTAGGGAAACTCGCGAAACACGGTCAGGCGCAGGCGAGCGAGGTCATCGATGTAAGGCGCGATAGCGGCGCCGTGCAACAGGCGTATTTCCATGCTTGGCGGTCGTTTTGTCGATGTGGATGACGCGCTCGGCTAAGCCGGGCTTGAGGGGAAACCCTATCATCCGAAGCCACGACCCGCCTTTTCCCTCAACGACAGGTATTGTTCCATGACCGCTACCGAACTGGTAAATGCGTACTACGCGGCTTTCAACGCCGGCGACATGCCGGCCTTTCTTGCCCTGCTCAGCGAAGACGTGATCCACGACGTCAACCAGGGCGAGCGGCAGATGGGCAAGGCCCGGTTTGCCGCGTTCATGGACAAGATGAACCACTGCTACCGCGAACGCCTGGCGGACATCGTGGTGATGCAGAATGCCGATGGCAGCCGGGCGGCGGCGGAATTCACCGTCCATGGCGAATACCTGGCCGCTGACGAAGGCCTGCCGCCGGCCAACGGCCAGACCTACGTGCTGCCGGCGGGGGCGTTCTTCTATATCCACTGCGGCAAGATTGCCCGGGTGACCAACTATTACAACCTCAATGACTGGCTCGAGCAGGTCGGTTGAGGGACACGGGCCCGATGGGAATGGCCCTGAGAACGGTGTGTGTGTAGTAGTAGCGGCCTTGCGCAGCCCATCGCGACGCAAGGCCACTCCTACCAGAACAGTGCCTGGCGGGAACCAGGACGCCGAGCCCGGTCAGGCGATGCGGGTGCCGAGCACCTTGAGGAACGCCGCCAGCCACGCCGGGTGGGCCGGCCAGGCGGGCGCGGTCACCAGGTTACCGTCGACATGCGCCTGGTCCACGGCGATATCGATGAAGGTGCCGCCGGCCAACCGCACCTCCGGCGCACACGCCGGATAAGCGCTGCATTCACGCCCTTCCAGCACACCGGCCGCCGCCAGCAGCTGGGCCCCGTGGCACACCGCGGCAATCGGTTTGCCAGCCTGGTCGAATGCCCGTACCAGTTCCAGCACCCGCTCATCCAGGCGCAGGTACTCCGGCGCACGGCCACCGGGAATCAGCAATGCGTCATAACCCTCGGGCCGCACCCGGACGAAATCGTAGTTCAGGGCAAAGTTGTGCCCGGGCTTTTCGCTGTAGGTCTGGTCACCCTCGAAATCATGGATGGCCGTGCGCACGGTCTGCCCCGCGACCTTTTCCGGACAAACTGCATGCACCGTATGTCCAACCATGCCCAAGGCCTGGAATGGCACCATGACCTCGTAATCTTCAACGAAGTCGCCGACCAACATGAGAATCTTCTTAGCCGTCATCGCACCCACTCCTTCGATTGCCTAGAGACAGTCACTGCACGATAGCCGGTCTCAGTCGCGACGGTCGAGCAAGTTGACCACCAGGCGATCCAGCCAGCCCCACACCCGCTGCTTCACCCTGCGCCAGAGCGGGCGCGCATGCCAATGACCGAGGTCGACCACCTCGCTCAAGGCGAAGTCACGCTCGAAGCTGGCTTGGACGGCAGCCGTCAACGGCGGGTCGAGGGCCTCGATATTGGCCTCCAGGTTGAAGCGCAGGTTCCAATGGTCGAAGTTGCACGAACCGATACTGACCCAGTCGTCGATCAGGACCATCTTCAGGTGCAGGAAACACGGCTGGTATTCGTAGATGCGCACCCCGGCGCGCAGCAGCCGGGGATAATAACGGTGCCCTGCATATCGCACCGATGGGTGGTCGGTGCGCGGGCCGGTCAGCAGCAGGCGCACATCGACACCCTTGCCAGCGGCCCGGCGCAGCGAGCGGCGCACGCTCCAGGTCGGCAGGAAGTAAGGCGTGGCCAACCACACCCGGCGCTTGCCGCTGTTGATCGCGCGCACCAGCGAATGCAGGATGTCCTGGTGCTGGCGGGCGTCGGCATAGGCCACCCGGCCCATGCCCTGGCCCTGCGCCGGGACCTTGGGCAGGCGTGGCAGGCCAAAGCCCTCGGCGGGGCGCCAGGCGGTACGGCGGTTGTTGGCGTGCCACTGGCGGTCGAACAGCAATTGCCAGTCGTTCACCACCGGCCCCTGCATCTGCACCATCACCTCGTGCCATTCACTGGTCGCCTCGCCCGGCGTCCAGAACTCATCGGTGACACCGGTGCCGCCCACCACTGCCCAGCGCTGGTCGACCAGCAGCAGCTTGCGGTGATCGCGGTACAGGTTGCGCAGGCCACGCTTCCAGCGCAGGCGGTTATACCAGCGCAGGTAAACCCCGGCATCCAGCAAGCGCTGGCGCAATGTGCTGTTGAAAGCCAGCGAACCATAGTCGTCGAACAGGCAACGCACCCGCACACCGCGAAGCGCCGCCCGTTCAAGCGCCTCGACTACCGTGTCCGCGCAGTCGCCGGCCTCGACCAGGTACAGTTCCAGGTCGACCTGGAACTCGGCGCGCGTGATCGCCAGGAGCATGCGCGGAAAGAACTCGGGCCCGTCGATCAGCAGTTCGAAGTGGTTGCCATCCCGCCAGGGGAAGACTGGCCCGGCCATGTCAGCGGGCGGTAAAGATCAGCACCGCACTCACCGGTACCGACGGGTTGATGGACTTGAGCCCAGCGAACTTGCGCAGGCGTTGCAGCCCGGGCAGCAGGCCGAAATCCTCGGCGCGCAGCACCAGCGGCTCGAGGGTCACCACCTGGAAGCGCCGCTCGTCGAGGCGGGTGGCCAGCAACAGGGCATTGTAGCTGTGGGACTGGCCATGCAAGGTCACGGTCAATGGCAGGCGCAGTTCGACCTGGGCACCATTGGCCAGGTCGTTTATCGGCCGCAGGTCCAGTTGTGCCTGCACCTTGGCCTCGGCGAAACGCTCGACCTCGAACAGATCCTCGCGCATGCGTTCGTCACGCTGGGGAATGCCGCTGCTCACCGAATCCATCTCGATGCTCAACCCGGCTGCGCCCTTGCGGTCGACCGTGCCATGCAACACCAGAAAACGATGCACTTCGGCGGTGTCACCGTTCTTGCCGGTAATGAACGACAGGCGCGACGACTCGCCATCGAGGTGCCAGTTGGCGTGGGCAGGCAGGCACAAAGCCAGCAGCAAGGCGGGTAGCAGGCGGGGCAACTTGAACATGACGGATCTCGTGAAACCAGGCCGCCAACCTTAACCGCCCGCCTTCACGGCAGCAAGCGGCAGCCCTCGCGCGGGCCTTGCCAGGCAGCCTGGTGGCGCCGCCCCAGGCCTTCGGCAGTTACCCGCCGCTGCTGGCGGTCTTCCTCCAGCAGGCTCAGCGCCAGCCATTGTTTCACGTAGCCCTGGCAATACTCCGGCTCGAACCCCATGACGAAGCGGCACGAGCAGTATTCCTTGGCCGAGTAGGCCGAAAGGATGCCGGGGAAGTCGGCCAGGGCCTGGCGCTCTTGCCAAGCCCAGTACGACAGCCCCAGCAACAGCAGCAGCCCGACCCGCTTCATGCGCCCTCCCCGGCCAGCACCGCGAGTACCCGCCTGAGCAGTTCGTCATGCTGGTAGTTGCCGTCGCGGTCATCGGCATAACGCACGATCACCAGCTTCTGCGTGGGCAGCACGTACAGCGCCTGCCCCCAATGGCCGAGGGCCGCATAGGTGTCTGCGGGTGCACTCGGCCAGGGCCGTGGCGCCCCGGCCAACGGCTGGTTGAGCCACCAGTGGCCACCGGGGTTGGCCTCGCCGGCCATGGCGTTGGCTTGGGCAAATGGTGTCCGATTGAAGGCCACCCAGGCTTCGGGCAGCAGTTGCCGGCCATGCCAGCGCCCGTCGCGCTGCATCAGCAGACCGATGCGTGCCAGGTCGCGCGCCGTAAGGTACAGGTAGGAAGAACCGACATGGATGCCGGCCTGGTCACGTTCCCACACCGCGCTAGTGATGCCCAGCGGGGTGAACAACGTGTGCCAGGGGTATTCCGGGTACTGTTCGGCGCCGAGCATGCCGCGCAGGGCGGCGGCCAGCAGATTGCTGTCGCCACTGGAATAGAGAAAGCGCTGGCCAGGGCTGGCGGCCGTGCCTCGCGCCGCGGTATAGGCCGCCATGTCCGCGCGGCCGCGGCTGTAGAGCATGGCCACCACCGACGATTTCAGCGGAGCGTATTCGTAGTCTTCCTGCCAGTCCAGACCGCTGGCCCAGTGCAGCAGGTCGGCCATGCGCACGTCGGGGTGGGCACGCATGGGCGGGTAGAAGCGGCTGACCGGGTCTTGCAGCTGGAAGCGCCCCTGGCCCTGGGCCACGCCCAGCACCGTGGCGAGCACGCTTTTGCTGACCGACCAGGTGAGGTGGGCAGTGGCTGCGGTGGTGGGCGCCGTATAGCGTTCGTGCAGGATACGACCGTCACGAATGATCAGCAGGGCGTCGGTACGAATACCGGTGCGCTCCCGGGTGGGACGGGCGGGGAAGGCGTAGGCGTCGACAGCCTGCCAGTCGCGGTTGGCGTCATCGATGGGCCAGTCGGGTTGAGGCCAGTCCTCGGCCCAGGCACACCCGGTAACCAGTGCCAGTATGATGAACAATGCCTTCATCGGATTGCCTTTTTGCGGAGGCCACTGTGCGGCCCCAGGGTTCATGCAACCACACGAATCTAGCAGCCGTTCATGACAGTCCCGCAGCTGCCCATGCCTTGTTCAAGCGCTTCTCCCGCGCTGCAGCCGCCAGCGCCATCACGCCCTGGTCGCGCTGCCACAGCTGCGCCCAATGTGCCGGCCCGGCTGCCAAGGCCGCCTCGATTTCGCCCCGTAGCGCCTGGAACTGCGCAAACAACCCACCCAGCAACAAATGGCAACCGACCGTATCGGCACACTGCCGGCTACCCTCGGCACACCCGGCCAGCAGCCCGAGCAACTGCAGGCGCAAGGCCTGCGGCCAGGCACACGCCTGGCCGACGCCATACAGCCAGGCCGTCAGGGCGGTGAGCACATACAAGTCCTCCAGCGAGCGGAACGGTTTCACATAGGCATCCCAGCCATCCCCCGCCAGCAGTTCGCACGCTGCATGCTCCAGCACCAGTCGCCCATGCCCTACCTCCGGCATCAACGGCAGGGTCGGCAGTGCTTCCAGCGTCACCCCCGGCTCGCCGGGGTAGACCACCGCCAGGTTCAACTGCGCTGGCGCACCCGGCGCCTCGCTGCGCGCCGCCACCAGCAACCACTCCGCCTCCAGGCCGGCGGTGACGAAGTCCTTGCTGCCGGTCAAGCGCAGGCCGTCCAGGCGCGTCCCCATGTCCGCCGGCCGCACGCTGCGCCGTTCGCTGGCGCACAAGGCACCGAGGCTCGGCGGAGCACTGGGCCACAGCACGCGCAAGGCGGCCTGGTAACCGACCAGGAAGGCCAGGCCCGGCGTGGCCATCGCCCGCCCGCCAAGAACCGCCAGTTCGAACGGGGCAACCGGGCCAAGGCGCTCGAGCAGCGCGGCATAGGTTTCGCCAAGGGTGCCCGCCAGCGCTTGGCGAAGCGGGTCGTTGAGTCGTTGCAACCAGGCCATGGAGCGGCTCCTTGCAGGGGGCTTTCGGCTAAGGCCGTGGGATGTCACGCAAGCATCACCAAAGCTTCACAGGGGTGACACCGCGTCTACCTAGGCTGACTTTGCACAACAAAGCCGACCGGCCGCAACCCTTCATGGCTGGCTTATGGAGACTCGTAATGACTCGGATCGCTCACGCTGGCGACAACAGCACCGAACGCCGTCTGCAAGCCGAACGCCTGGTTGGCGCCGCGGCCCTGCACGAGGCCCAGGCCCTGCGCTACAAGGTATTCAGCGCCGAATTCAAGGCGCGCCTCAAGGGTGCCGAGCACGGCCTGGACATGGATGACTACGACGTGCATTGCCGCCACATCGGTGTGCGCGACCTGAGTACCGGGGAGCTGGTCGCCACCACGCGCCTGCTCGACCACCAGGCCGCCAGCAGCCTGGGCCGCTTCTACAGTGAAGAAGAATTCAGCCTGCATGGCCTGCTGCAATTGCAGGGCCCTATCCTGGAGCTGGGACGCACCTGCGTGGCCACCGAGTACCGCAACGGCGGCACCATCGCCGTACTGTGGAGCGAACTGGCGGAAATCCTCAATGAAGGCCGCTACAGCTACCTGATGGGCTGCGCCAGCATCCCCATGCAGGATGGCGGAATACAGGCCCATGCGGTGATGCAGCGCCTGCGCGACCGCTACCTGTGCACCGAGCACCTGCGTGCCGAACCGAAAAACCCATTGCCCAAGCTGGCCCTGCCGAACAACGTGATTGCCGAAATGCCTCCCCTGCTCAAGGCCTACATGCGCCTGGGCGCGAAAATTTGCGGCGAGCCATGCTGGGACGAAGACTTCCAGGTCGCCGACGTGTTCATCCTGCTCAAGCGCGACGAACTGTGCCCACGCTATGCCCGCCACTTCAAGGCAGCGGTGTGATGCCGAAGCTGCGGGTGTTGGCCCGCCTGACGCGACTGCTGCTGGTCCTGCTGCTGGGCATGCTGCTGGCCGGTCTGATCACCCTGGGCGAGCGCCTGGGCTTCAGGCCATCGATAGAGCGCCGCCAGCGCTGGACCTGCCTGTTCATGAAACGCCTGGTCGCGGCGTTGCCATTCGACGTGCGAGTGATCGGCGCGCTACCGCAGCGGCCGATGCTGTGGGTCAGCAACCATGTGTCGTGGACCGATATCCCCTTGCTCGGCATGCTGCTGCCGCTGTCGTTCCTGTCAAAGGCCGAAGTGCGCCACTGGCCGCTGGCCGGCTGGCTGGCGGAAAAGGCCGGCACGCTGTTCATTCGCCGGGGTGGCGGTGACAGCCAGCGCCTGCGTGAACAGATCGCCGGGCAATTGGGCCTGGCCCGTCCGCTGTTGATCTTCCCCGAAGGCACCACCACCAGCGGGCGGACCCTGCGCACCTTCCATGGCCGCCTGCTGGCGGGCGCCATCGACCGTGGGGTGGCGGTACAACCGGTGGCCATCCAGTACCTGCGCCATGGTCAGGTTGACCCGATCGCACCGTTCATCGGCGAGGATGACCTGGTGTCGCACCTGCTGCGCCTGTTCGCCCAGCCGCGGAGCGAGGTGTGCATCCACTTGCTGCAGCCGATCGGCAGCGTAGGCAAGGAGCGGGCGATGCTCGCACTGCAGGCACAGCAGGCGATTCAGCTGGCATTGTTCGGCGCTGAGGAAGTTGAAGTTGTGGCGCGACGGCAAGCGCGGGCTGCCTGAGTTTCTGCTGTTCAGGACTAGTCTCTTGCAGGCTTGCCCGCGAAGAGGCCGGCACAGGCCTGGCTGCCAGACATCCGCCCCACCGCCGCGAACGCCTGCAACTGTGGATAGAATTCACGAAAATCCGCCAGCAACGGTTCATATAACCGCTCCAGCTCACCCATTACCCCCGCCATCCCCTCTGGCCGCGACAGCCTTCGGGCAATGCCGTTGAAGACCTGTTCCAGCGTGGCGAAATCACCATAAGCGCCCAGCCAGTCATCCGCCGCCATGTACGGCGCAATCCGCGCCAGCCGCCCGGGCAGCTCGGGTTCCGCCAACAGCACCCGATAAAACGCCCCAGTGAACTGCTCCAGCGGTTGCTCGGCATAATCCTGCCAATGCCGGGCCAGGCAGTGATCGAAGAACACATCCACAACGATGCCGGCAAAGCGCCGCCGCTCACGTGGAAAACGCGCCAGTGCCGCCAGCACCAACGGGTGCTGGTCGGTATAGCTGTCGATTCGACGATGCAGCCGGATGGCCGCCTCCAGTGCAGGCGGGAAGCGCCCTTCCAGCGGGCCTTTGACGAAATCGCCATACAGGCTGCCAAGCAGTTGTTGCGGCGCCGGGCCGCCCAGATGCAGGTGTGCGAGGTAGTTCATCGGCGCAGTCTAGCACCGTCAACGCCTATATCGTTATAACGCGATATAGCGATTCGCGCTCAGCTCAGAACTTCCTGGTATTTGTATATCGGTAGTTCACGATTTACATTTCGTCCTATCGCGATATACCGCTACAACGAGCCTCAACCCATGCCTCTCGATCTCGACGAAATCATAAAAGCGCTGGCCCACCCAGTCAGGCGAGAAATCCTCGGCTGGCTGAAAGCCCCGGCAACGCACTTCCCGGACCAGTACCACAGCACCGAGAACGGTGTCTGTGCCGGGCAGATCGACCAACGCTGCGGCCTGTCGCAGTCGACCGTCTCTGCCCACCTGGCCACCCTGCAGCGCGCCGGGTTGGTCAGCAGCCAGAAGATCGGCCAGTGGCACTTCTTCAAACGCAACGAAACCACCATCCAGGCGTTTCTCGAACAATTGCGCCAAACACTCTGAACAGGCAGGTAACCGTCATGACCACGCTTTTCGATCCGATCACCCTGGGCGACCTGCAATTGCCCAACCGCATCATCATGGCCCCGCTGACCCGCTGCCGCGCCGATGAAGGCCGCGTGCCCAATGCGCTGATGGCCGAGTACTACGTGCAGCGCGCCAGTGCCGGGCTGATCCTCAGCGAGGCGACTTCGGTCAGCCCCATGGGTGTCGGCTACCCGGATACTCCCGGCATCTGGAACGACGAGCAGGTACGTGGCTGGAACAATGTGACCAAGGCCGTGCATGCTGCGGGCGGGCGCATTTTCCTGCAACTGTGGCACGTTGGCCGCATCTCCCACCCTAGCTACCTGAACGGCGAACTGCCCGTGGCCCCCAGCGCAATCCAGCCCAAGGGCCATGTCAGCCTGGTACGCCCGCTCAGTGACTACCCCACCCCGCGCGCGCTGGAAACCGAAGAGATCGCCGACATCGTCGAGGCCTACCGCAGCGGTGCCGAGAATGCCAAGGCCGCCGGCTTCGATGGCGTAGAGATTCATGGTGCCAACGGCTACCTGCTCGACCAGTTCCTGCAAAGCAGCACCAACCAGCGCACCGACCGCTACGGCGGCTCGCTGGAAAACCGTGCGCGCCTGCTGCTGGAGGTAACCGACGCGGCCATCGAGGTATGGGGGGCGAGCCGTGTCGGCGTGCACCTGGCGCCACGCGCCGATGCCCATGACATGGGCGATGCCGACCGCGCCGAAACCTTCACCTATGTCGCCCGCGAGCTGGGCAAACGGGGCATTGCCTTCATCTGCTCCCGCGAGCGGGAAGCCGATGACAGCATCGGCCCGTTGATCAAGCAAGCGTTCGGCGGCCCGTACATCGTCAACGAGCGGTTCGACAAGGCCAGCGCCAATGCGGCCCTGGCCAGTGGCAAGGCGGATGCGGTGGCGTTCGGCGTGCCGTTTATCGCCAACCCGGACCTGCCGGCACGGCTGGCAGCGGATGCGCCACTGAACGAGGCGCGGCCGGAGACCTTCTATGGCAAGGGGCCGGTGGGGTATATCGACTATCCGCGGTTGTAACTGAAATCGCCGGGGCCGCTTTGCGGCCCTTTGGCGACACCAGGCCGCTCCGACAGGGGAACGCGATATCCCGTGGGAGCGGCCTGGTGTCGCGATAGGAGGCAAAACCCTCCCCTACAATGTCACGGCCGGGCGTTGATCTGCTGCTGCAGGTTCTGGATCTGGCTCTGCAAGGTATTCAGGTTGCGGGTCGTCTGCGCCCGGAAGGCATCGAACTCTTGCACCGAAGCACCACTAGCGGCGGCCGCAGCCGGACGGTTGTCGATCTGGCTCTTGAGCACCAACATGTCCTGCTCCAGGTCCTGGATAGCCGCGCTCGGGTTACCTTGCTTCTTCAGCGCCGCCACCTCGCTGCTCAGGCTCTTGAGCTGGCCATCCAGCTTGCCGCCGTCGGCCTGCGCGGCCTTCAGTGCCGCAACCTGCTCGTTCAGGCCCTTTAGCTGGGCATCCAGCCTGCCCCCGTCGACCTGGCCCGAACGCAATGCGGCCAGCTCGCCGTTCACCTGCTTCAATTGCGCCTGCAACTGGCTCTGCAGCTCGGTCACTGCCTTCTGCTGTTCCCGGGTATCGGCCAGCACCTGCTCGAGGCGCTTGCCCAGGTCACCGGTCTGCCCGGCCATCCCCTGCTGCAACTGGCGCAGCTGCAGTTTCAATGCCTCGCTACTGGTGTTGGCCCCCGACTCGCTGGCCGCGACCTTGCCGCTGATGGCCTGCAGGCGCCCGGCCGCTTCCTCGCTGATGCGGGCAAAGCTTTCCTGGGTCGCCACCAGTTGCTGTTCCATCAGGGAAATCTGCTGGAAGCTCCACCAGCCGAGGCCCGCCAAGGCGATGAACGAGGCCCCGAGCAAGGCCCAAAGCGGCGCCGTGCTGGCCCCGCGGGCGGATTTCTGGCGGCTGCGCACCACGTGCGCCGGCATCAGTTCGTCATCGTCATGGGTGCCGGCCCGCAGGGTAGGCACGTCATCGTAGTCATCATCAGCATGGTTACGCATGGATACATTCAACCGCGGTAGTCGCAAAGAGGCACGAGTATAAACCGCCAGCGCGGCACGTTGATGACCGTCGTCGACCCGCGGGCCTCATGCGCCTGGCGGCTGGTGCTGCCACCAGGCGCAGAATTCATCCAGCGCCGTCCACAGGCTGACCTTGGGCTGGTAGTCCAGGTATTGCCGGGCGCGGCTGATATCCAGGGTGAAATCGCGGCTCATCACCTGCATGCCCAGGCGCGACAGGGTTGGTTGCGGGCGCCCCGGCCATAGCAGGCAGGCCGCCTCGTTCAGCGCAGCCAGGCTGTAGGCCAGGCCGTAGGAACGGTAGCGGGTAACCTGCGGCAGCTGCATCTTGCGCATCACATAATTGACCACATCCCATAGCGGCAATGGCTGGCCGTTGCTGATGTTGTAGGCCTGGCCCAGCGCCCGGGCGTCAGCGAACAGGGCACTGGACAGCGCCTCGTTGAGGTTGTGCACGCTGGTGAAATCCACCTTGTTCAGGCCGTTGCCGATGATCGCCATGCGGCCCTTGCGCTGCATGTGCATCAGCCGCGGAAAAATACTGGCGTCGCCAGCCCCGGTGACGAAACGTGGGCGCAGCGCCAGCACCTCGAGGCCGAACTCCTGGGCGCCGAACACCTTCTGCTCGGCCAGGTACTTGGTCTGTCCATAGTGGTCGTGGAAGCGACGCGGCACCTGGTCTTCGCGGATATCCAGACGCGAGCGACCGTTGAAGTAGATCGACGGCGACGACAGGTGCACCAGGCGTCGCACGTGCTCCTTGAGGCAGCCCTCTACCACGTTCTCGGTGACCACAACGTTGCCTTGGTAGAAGTCCTGGTAGCGCCCCCAGTTGCCCACCGCGCCGGCGCAGTGCACCACGGCCTCGACGCCCTGGCAGAGGCGACGGGCCAGCTCGGCATCGCCAAGGTCGCCGGGGATGAACTGGGCGCCGCGCTTGACCAGGTGCTCGACCCCCTCCGCGCGGCGGCCGCTGACCCGCACGTCCAGGCCCTGCTCAAGGGCAAAGCGCGCAAAGCGCCCGCCAATGAAGCCGCTCGCGCCGGTGACCAGAATTCGCATGTAAGACTCCGTCTTGCCAGATTTCAGATGCAACTGACGCCAGCCGTGGCTACAAGGGCACCAGCCATTGCCGTGCGCAGTGCCGCAGATGCTCGGTCAGTTGCGCGAGCAGTTGCCCGCCGTTGCGCCAATGATGCCAGTACAACGGCACATCGATGGGGGTATCGCTGCAGATTTCCACCAATTGCCCGCCGGCCAGCTGCTCACGGGCTTGCAGTTCGGGCACCAGGCCCCAACCCAGGCCGGCTTCGGTCATGCGCAGGAAACCTTCCGAGGACGGGCACAGGTGGTGCAGAAAACCACCGTCGATGCCCAGCGATGCCAGGTAGCGGTGCTGCAGGAAGTCGTCCGGGCCGTAGACGATCGCCGGCGTACGGGCCAGGCGGCCCGCAACGAACCCCTGGGGAAAATGCCGCGCCATGAACCCGGGGCTGGCCAGCGCCCGGTAACGCATGGCCCCCAGTGGCAGGCTACGCGCGCCGGCCACCGGGCGCTCGCTGGCGCACAGGCAGGCTGCCACTTCGCCGGCACGCATGCGCTTCAGGCCCACTTCCTGGTCTTCTACCACCAGGTCGGTCAGCAGGTTGTGCTGCGCGCAAAAGTTGCCCACCGCAGCGGCCCACCAGGTGGCCAGGCTGTCGGCGTTGAGGGCGATGCGCAGGCGCTCCGGCATGCCCTCCTCGTCCAGCGCCGGCACCTGGCGTTGCAGGTCGCGTTCGAGCAGGCGCACCTGTTGCACATGGTTGAGCAACTGCCGACCGACTTCAGTCGTGCCTGGCGGTGTGGCCCGCACCAGCACCGGCTGCCCGACCCGCGCCTCGAGCAGCTTGATGCGCTGGGATATGGCCGACTGCGACAGGCCCAGCACCTGCGCGGCGCGCTCGAAACCACCCTGTTCTATCACCGCCGCGAGGGCGGCCAGCAGTTTGTAGTCGAACATCGATTTTGCTAATGCCTGATCAGCGTTATTTGTTTTTCTTATACAACCCGTTTGCGCACAATGGCCAGCATCTTTTCTCGACACTCCTGGAGCGCGGGCCATGTGGCAAAGCTATCTCAACGGCATGCTGGTGGCCTTCGGCCTGATCATGGCCATCGGCGCCCAGAACGCCTTCGTCCTCGCCCAGAGCCTGCGCCGCGAGCATCACCTGCCGGTGGCGGCCCTGTGTATTCTCTGCGACGCGGTCCTGGTGGCAGCCGGGGTGTTCGGCCTGGCCACCGTGCTGGCGCACAACCCGACCTTGCTGGCGGTCGCCCGTTGGGGCGGCGCGCTATTCCTGATCTGGTACGGGGCCAAGGCGTTGCGCAGCGCCTGCTCCCGGCAGAGCCTGCAGCACCAGCAGGGCCAAGGCGCACGCTCACGCCGCGCGGTGCTGCTCAGCGCCCTGGCGGTGACCCTGCTGAACCCGCACGTGTATCTCGACACGGTGTTGCTGATCGGCTCGCTGGGGGCCCAGCAGACCGCGCCTGGAGCCTATGTGGCCGGAGCTGCCAGCGCCTCGCTGGTGTGGTTCTCGACCTTGGCGATCGGCGCCGCCTGGCTGGCGCCGTGGCTGGCACGGCCAGCGACCTGGCGCATGCTGGACCTGATGGTCGCCGTCATGATGTTCGCGGTGGCGGCGCAGTTGGTCTTCAACTGACACCGGGTTTCATCACCTGTCTTGCACGGGCCGCGCTGCGGCCCTGGGGCGACGCAAGGCCGCCCCTACAGAGGCTTTCGCACATTCGCCTGCCTGGAAACGACCACCACCGATCGCCACCCGCCAACCGCTCTGGAACCTCTATTCCCTATCTTTGTTGCGTGGTTATGCGCCGGGGCCGGTGCTATGATCCAGCCCTTGCGTCGCAAAGAGTACAATCTCGCTGACGCTGATCGGGCCGCCCGTGATCGGCCTTGCGCAAACCGCAAACAGACCTGAATCAGGAGATCCACCATGGCTTTTGAATTGCCGCCGCTGCCGTACGCCCACGATGCCCTGCAGCCGCACATCTCCAAGGAAACCCTGGAGTATCACCACGACAAGCACCACAACACCTATGTCGTGAACCTGAACAACCTGGTCCCAGGCACCGAATTCGAAGGCAAGACCCTGGAAGAGATCGTCAAGAGCTCTTCGGGCGGCATCTTCAACAACGCCGCTCAAGTCTGGAACCACACCTTCTACTGGAACTGCCTGTCGCCAAACGGCGGTGGCCAGCCGACCGGTGCCCTGGCTGACGCCATCAACGCCGCTTTCGGTTCCTTCGACAAGTTCAAGGAAGAGTTCACCAAGACTTCAGTTGGCACCTTCGGTTCCGGCTGGGGCTGGCTGGTGAAGAAGGCCGACGGTTCCCTGGCCCTGGCCAGCACCATCGGCGCCGGCTGCCCGCTGACCAGCGGCGACACCCCGCTGCTGACCTGCGACGTCTGGGAGCACGCCTACTACATCGACTACCGCAACCTGCGTCCGAAGTACGTCGAGGCGTTCTGGAACCTGGTCAACTGGGCCTTCGTTGCCGAACAGTTCGAAGGCAAGACCTTCAAGGCCTGAGTCACTCAGCCTCGAGCAGGAAGCCCGGCTACCCCGGGCCTCTTGCCACAATCCGATGCCAGCCCCCTGGCATCGGATTTTTTTCAGGGCATTTGCCCAGGGTTGGCGCGCAAGGCGTTCATGAGACGTATCGTTCAAGCCAGCCGAGGCTATCGGCAGTAGTCCCCGCAGGCCGGTATTCACACCCGATCCACCCCGTATAGCCGCGCTGCTCCAGCGCCGCGAACAGTCCTGCAATGTCCATTTGCCCTGTCCCCGGCTGATGCCGCCCCGGGCAATCGGCCACCTGCACATGCACCGTGCGCTCGAAGAACTGCGCCAGCACATCGGCCGCATTCCCGCTCAGCACCTGTGCATGATAAAGATCAAGGACCAGCCCGACACTCGCGTGCGCCTCCAGCACCTGCTGGGCCTTGCTGAAGTCGGACAGGTAGTAACCCGGCATTTCCTGGTTGCAGATCACCTCGATCAACGGCCGCAGGCCCTGGTCTTCGAAGTACTTCACGGCATAGTCCAGGTTGCTCGCATACACCCTGCCGGCGCCCTCGTCGTGGGTTACTCCGGACATCAGGTGTACATCGGTACACGCCAATGTGCGAGCGTAGCGGACGGCCTGGCGCAAGCCGTCACGGAACTCGGCCTCCTTGCCCGCCACCGCGGCAAAGCCCTTGGAAACCCCAGCCGGTGCCGCAAACTGGACCAGTGGCAGCGCATGCTGCGCCAGTTGGTCAGCCAACAAACTCGCATCGAACGCGTAGGGTGACGGGAATTCCACCGCGCCAAATCCGGCGGCAGCGGCGGCTTCGATACGCTGCAGAAAAGGCAGTTCGTTGAACTGGAAGCCGAGGTGAGCATTGAACTTGAGCATGTGTACTGATCCATCCCGGGAAAAAACATTCGTCGATCCAAAGCCCGCGCCGCGGCTCCGGTAATGTGCTGGCCAGCCAGTGCGCCAGCTCGCTGCATGCAGATACTCACATCCTTGGTGTGTGGTATTTTCCTGCCCCCAGTCCACCCGAACCTGCCGGGTCGGCTGAAGTCAACCATTCGGAATACAGCCTGTGATCAAGAAAGACCTCGCCCTGCAGTTGGCCCCTCGCGTCATCGAGATGATCCGCGCCCGGGCGATGACGGCAGGCGAGCCATTGCGCGAGCAGACCTTCGCCCAGGCCTTCGATGTTTCCCGCTCCCCCATCCGCAGGGTATTTGCCCTGCTCGCCGAGTGGGACATCGCGGTACAGGAGCCTAATCGCGGCTATTTTCTGAAACAGGACGCCGGGCAAATCGAGGAAGCCACCGTCCCTCCCGCCTGTGACCCGTTCGAAGACTTCTACCTGCGCGTGGTGGACGACATCCTCAGCGGGGAAATCCCGACCGAATTCTTTGAAGCCCAGCTATTGCGACGCTACTCGGTACCGCGTGGGCAACTGCTCAAAGTCCTCAACCGGCTGGCAAGCGAAGCCATGGTCGAGCGCAAACCCGGGCAAGGCTGGAGCCTCAACGAATTCGTACACAACGCCCAGACCCACATCCAGAGCTACCGCTTCCGCATGGCCATCGAGCCGGCCGCACTGCGCGAGCCGGGCTACAAGGTCAACCAGGCCGCATTTGCCAAGGCCAGGCAGCAACAGCAGGCCATGCTCGACGGCCAGATCCAGACGCTGTCACGCGCACAACTGTTCGACATCGGCGCCCAGTTTCACGAAATGATCGTGCAATGTTCAGGCAACCTGTTCTTCATCGATGCCATACGCCGGCAAAACCAGCTCAGACGCTTCATGAGCTACAAAGCCAACGTCGACCGCAGCCGCCTGATGACGCAATGCCTGGAGCACCTGCACCTGCTCGACCTGATCGAGTCCGGTCGGCGCGAAGAGGCCGCTCGATTTCTGTGGAAACACCTGGACGACGTCGGCCGCCTGAAGACCCGTGAGGATGGCTTGCCGGAAAACCAGCAGGCCTGAACCCTTTCCCACACCTTCCTTTCAATAGCCGCGCGTCAAAGCAGGCATCGCAGCTTAGTCATTGCCTCCCTTTCGCACAAGATACAAAGAAGCGCTAAAAATGGACGCTCCGGTTAAATTTTGCGCCTCATATTGTATTTCATTGCAATAATAAGCAATTATGCGCGCCGCTCGGACGCACTGTGGCACCGAATCACAAGGAATGGTTGCAATGAAACAAGGAACGTTGGCCAAGCGGACTGGGGTCTCGCGCCTACTGTTCGGGGTGTATGCGATTGTGCTGGCCCTGCTTGGCCTGACACTGGCTTGTCAGGGAGGCGCGCTGGTCAGTGCCGGCGGCTCGCCTTACTACGCGATGATGGGCACCGCGTTGCTGCTGGCAGCCGTACTCATGGGCCTGAAAAAATCGCTCGGTATCTACCTGTATGGCGCAGCATCCCTGGCCACCTATGGCTGGGCGGTGTGGGAGTCCGGCTACAACGGCTGGGCGTATATCCCACGCCTGGCTTGGCTGGCCCTGCTCAGCCTGATCTTTCTGCCTTTCTGGCCACTGGTCCGTCGCGACTTCGGCAAAATCAGCAAGGCCCTGTATTTCAGCATCATGGGTATGTTGCCACTGCTGATGGTCGCCACCATCCTGGTGCCGCTGTTCTTCCCGGACACCGTGCACCTGGCCGACTCGCCCGCCATCACCGCGTATTCACAGCAACCTTTCAGCCGCAGCACGGTGACATCACCAGACGCCAACGTCGCCGCGTCGCACGACAAGAGCAACTGGACCGCCTATGCCGGCTCCAACCTCGGCAACCACTATTCTGCTGCGGCGCAGATTACCCCCGCGAACGTTTCCGGCCTGGTCAAGGCCTGGGAATACCACCATGGCGACGTCAAGCAGCCAGGCGACAAAACCAAATACCTGAACGAGGCGACCCCCATCAAGGTTGGCGACTCGCTGTATACCTGCACGCCGAAGCAAATCATCATTTCCTTGAACGCGACCACCGGCAAGGAGAACTGGCGCTACGACTCGAAGGTTGACCCGGATTACTTCGCTAACGGGGGCGCCTACTGCCGTGGCGTCTCGTACTACGAAGTGCCCAATGCCAGCGGCCTGTGCGCCAGACGTATCATCTGGGGCACCAACGACATCCGCCTGGGTGCAGTCGATGCCCTGACCGGGCAGGCCTGCCCGGACTTCGGCACGGCAGGCTTCGCCGACCTCAAGGACGGCCTGGGTACGTTCCGCAAAGGCTCCACCGGCATCACTTCTGCACCGTTGGTAATCCGCGGGGTGGTCATAACCGGTGGCAGGGTGCTGGACTCGGATGTGCGCCCGGCGCCGTCTGGCGTGGTTCGCGCCTACGACGCCGTCAGCGGCAAACAGAGGTGGGCCTGGGATCTTGGCCGCCCCGACAGCACGGCCCCTGCCGCCGCCGACCAGACCTACACGCTCAGCACGCCCAACTCATGGGCGCCGATTTCCGCCGACGACGAGCTGGGGCTGGTCTACATCACTACCGGCAACGCTGCAGGCGACTTCTATGGCGGTACCCGTACCGAACAGGAGGACAAGTACAGCTCTTCGCTGGTGGCGCTGGATGCGCTCACCGGCCAGGTAAAATGGCATTTCCAGACCGTCCATCACGACCTCTGGGACTACGACCTGAGCCCACAACCGGCGCTGATCGACTTTCCCACTGCCCACGGCCCACGGCCGGCGGTCATTCAAGCTACCAAGTCCGGCCAGTTGTTCGTCCTCGACCGCGCCACCGGCGAACCGCTGGTCGATATCGTCCAGGCTGCCGTCCCGCAAGGCACGGCTCCTGGGGACTACACCGCGGCAACCCAACCGCTGTCACCGGGCATGCCGAGCACCATGGGCCGTCCATCGAAAACGCCGGAAGTACTGAACGAAGCCAATGCCTGGGGGCTGACCCCGTTCGACCAGTTGCAATGCCGCATCGAATTCCGCCAGGCGCGTTACGAGGGGATCTTCACACCGCCAGTGGTGGGCCAGCAAAGCCTGATCTTTCCCGGCCATCATGGTGGCCTGAACTGGGGCGGGGTAATGGTGGACCTGCAGCGAGGCCTGCTGATCATCAACAACCAGCGGCTGCCGTACATGCAGGGGCTGGTTCCCCGCGAGCAGCTAGATGCGATCAATGCCAAGTCGTTCCAGGAGTCGCCAGGCAATAACCAGGGGTTCCGCGTCCAGGCCGGCCTGCCGTACGGGGCTATCAAGGATCCATGGATGTCGGCGCTGGAACAGCCGTGCATCGCGCCGCCCTGGGGGTTTATCTCCGCTATCGACCTGCGCACCCGTGAGGTGCGCTGGAGCCGCCCATTCGGCACCGGCTATGACAGCGGGCCGTTGGGTATCGCCTCGAAACTGCGCTTCGAAATCGGCACACCGAGCGATGCCACGGGCGTGGCGACCGCCGGTGGCGTGACCTTCATCGGCGCTGCCATCGACCGTTTCATGCGCGCCTACAACAGCGAAAGTGGTGAATTGCTGTGGCAAGAGCGCCTACCGGCCGGCAACCAGGCTTCGCCCCTGACCTACATGAGCGAAGGGCGCCAGTACGTGGTTGCCGTGGTTGGCGGGCATGACCGGATTCCAACCAAGCTGGGTGACAGCATCATTGCCTGGGCGCTGCCGGAAAAATAGCGCCCCCCTGCATGAAGGCGCTGCTCGGCACTGAGGGCCAGGCGCCGCCCTAGCCGTTTTCAACCTCACATCGACAACCGATGGCGCGCCATGCGCCGTCGGGTGGCCGCGTGCGCGCCACAAACAGCGACGAACAGTTGCGCTACCCAAGCGCCCGCTTTGAATTCATGCCAATCAGACAGGAGTAACAATGTTTGAACTATCCGCTGGCCTCTATGTTTTGGTGGGCGTCAGCTTTCTGACTTCGTTGATGACGGCCGCGATTGGCGTAGGAGGTGGGATTGGCCTGTTGGCGGTGATGCCACAGTTCCTGCCTATCTCTGCCGTGGTGCCGGTCCATGGCCTGATCCAGATGGTCAGTAATGGCAGCCGCTTCGCCTTCGATTACAAGCACGCGAAAATCGAGATTCTCCCGCGCTATGTCATCGGCTGCCTTACCGGCGCGGCCATTGGTTATTTCTTCATCGGCCACTTTCCGGAAAAGTACCTGTCGTTGATTCTCGGCGTGTTCATACTGGCCATTACCTGGACGCGATTAGTCGCTTCGCTTGGCTTCGTCCTGAAAAACTTCGCCATCGTTGGTTTCCTGCAAACTTTCCTATCACTGTTTGTGGCCGTGACCGGGCTTATTTCCCAACCGATCCTGATGAAGATGAACATCAACAAGGATCAGGTCATCGTCACGCATGCCATGCAAATGAGCGTATTGCACGGCCTGAAAGTGGCAGCCTTCGTCGTTGCCGGCTTTGCCTTCATGGACTATGCCCAGTTGATCATCATCATGATCACGGCCTCCACCGCCGGCTCCTACCTGGGCGGTTTTCTTCGCGACCGGATATCGCAACGTGTTGGCGCCATCTTGCTGAAAGCCGGGGTGACGTTCTTCGGTTTGAAAATGATTGTTGACCATTTTATTCAGCACACCTGAAGTTCAACCATTCAAACAAGGAGTTTGAAATGATCGCGCGTAAAAAGTTTGATTCCACGGACCTCCAGGGAATTTCGACTTTTCTTCATGAGCATGGATATTGCGTAATTGCGCCCGAGGACGATTCAGTTGAGACGTTTCGCGCGGTGGCAGGCAGGTTCGGCCTGATCCAGTTTCACACCAAATCCGACGAGACGGGCGTGGTTGGCGGTGGCGATCCGATCAACAAGGACTGGCAAGCGTTCCGGGACGATTACCACGGCGAGCTGTCGAGCGACTTCCATCCGCATACGGATGGCTCGTTCCTCAACGGCATGGCCTATGTCGATGGGGTCGCCAAGAAGATTACCCCGCCCAAATACGTCATTCTGCAGTGCGTCTCCAGGCCGCAATTTGGCGGCGACAACTTCCTGGTGGATGGGCAGCGTATTTACAATGACCTGCTGCTGAATCGCCCCGACATCCTGAAAATCCTGATGACCAGTGGCAGTGTCACTTACTGCCGCGACGACTTGCTGTCGATCGATTGCTCGGTTTTCGAGAAAGTCAACGAAGACACACTGCGTATTCGCTACCGTTATGACAGTACTGCCTTCAGCCCAGCATGGGCGAGTGCCGCTTTCCAGTATATACAGGACAACTATTCAAGCCACCCGGATTACATCACCGACATTAGCCTGGCGCCCGGCGAAATCCTGGTCATGGATAACTTGCGAGTCCTGCATGCACGCCACCAGTTCACTGACGGTAACCTGAAAAGGAAAGTCCGCCGCCTGTGGATTGCCGATGACACCAGCATGGTCTTCAAGAACATCCTCAACCAGTCACCGCTGCGCCGCGCCATGTTGCCGTTCCAGAAATACAATATAGCCGCCGCCGAGAACGCGCCGACGTTCATCGATTACAGTTGCGGTATCCGCTTTCAGTCAGATATGTTCCTGACTCAACCTCATGCCGCACTCGAGCGCTGGCCGGCCAGTAGTAGCAACTGCGAATAACCTTTCCCCCGCCCTGCCCCGCAACAGCCTGATAACGCTTTCATCCGCAGTGCCTGCCTGATGGCGGATGCTGTGCGCGTCTGCATGCGTAGCCGGGTATTACTTTTTATTGCGGGGAACCGCCGTTTCTCCAGCGGCGTGGCAAACCAGGTCCGCTCCACAGGCCCTCTGAGCGAGGCGTGTGCCACGCCTGTGGCAGCGGCCTCGCCAGCCAAGCAACCCGCCCGCTTGTCACCTGCGCTTGCCCCGCAAAACGCTTGCTCAGCCCGCATACCGCGCTAACATCAAACCTCTGGAAGATTGATACAGCGCATTCAAGTTGCGGGGTAAGGCAACCGATACACTGCTCATGGTCGGCCGGTAGTGTATCGTCATCGTTGATGGCAAAATGATGCCATGCGCATGGATTAAGGAAACCCCATTGAAGCTGGAATTGCGGAACAGCTTGTCGGTCAAGTTGCTCAGGGTCGTGCTGCTGTCGGCGCTGGCGGTCGGCGTCGTGCTCAGCTGTGCGCAAATCATCTACGACACCTACAAGACTCGCCAGGCTGTGAACAACGATGCCCAGCGCATCCTCGACATGTTCCGCGATCCTTCGACCCAGGCGGTGTACAGCCTCGACCGTGAAATGGGCATGCAGGTGATGGAAGGCCTGTTCCAGGATGAGTCGGTGCGCATGGCCTCCATCGGCCACCCCAACGAAACCATGCTGGCAGAAAAGTCCCGTCCGTTGCGGGACACGGCCATGCGCTGGCTGACTGACCTGATCCTCGGCCAGGAACGCACCTACACCACGCAACTGGTCGGCCGCGGCCCCTACAGCGAATACTACGGCGACCTGAACATCACCCTCGACACCTCGTCCTACGGCGAGGACTTCCTGATAAACGCCGTGATCATCTTCATTTCCGGCGTACTACGGGCGCTGGCCATGGGCATGGTGCTGTATCTCGTCTACCACTGGTTGTTGACCAAGCCACTGTCGAAGATCATCGAGCACCTCACCCAGATCAACCCCGACCGCCCCAGCCAGCACCAGTTGCCACTGCTCAAGGGCCACGAAAAGAACGAACTGGGCCTGTGGGTGAATACCGCCAACCAGTTACTGGCCTCGATCGAGCGCAACACCCACTTGCGCCACGAGGCCGAAAACAGCCTGCAACGCATGGCCCAGTACGACTTCCTCACTGGCCTGCCCAACCGCCAGCAACTGCAGCAGCAACTGGACAAGATCCTCATCGACGGTGGCCGCCTGCAACACCGGGTAGCGGTGCTGTGCCTGGGCCTCGACGACTTCAAGGGCATCAACGAACAGTTCAGCTACCAGGTCGGTGACCAGTTGCTGCTGGCCCTGGCCGATCGCCTGCGCGCCCACAGTAGCCGCCTTGGCGCCCTGGCACGGCTGGGCGGCGACCAGTTCGCCCTGGTACAGGCCAATATCGAACAACCCTACGAGGCGGCGGAACTGGCGCAAAGCATTCTCGATGACCTGGAAGTGCCGTTCGATCTCGACCACCACCGACAGATCCGCCTGCGCGCCACCATCGGCATCACCCTGTTCCCGGAAGACGGCGACAGCACCGAGAAACTGCTGCAGAAAGCCGAACAGACCATGACCTTGGCCAAGGCCCGGTCGCGTAACCGCTACCAGTTCTATATCGCCAGCGTCGACAGCGAGATGCGCCGCCGCCGCGAGCTGGAGAAAGACCTGCGCGAAGCCCTGCCGCGCAACCAGCTGTACCTGGTGTACCAACCACAGGTCAGCTACCGCGACCACCGGGTGGTCGGTGTCGAGGCGTTGCTGCGCTGGCAGCACCCGGAGCTGGGCATGGTGCCGCCGGACCAGTTCATTCCCCTGGCCGAACAGAATGGCAGCATCATCGCCATCGGCGAGTGGGTGCTCGACCAGGCCTGCCGACAACTGCGCGAATGGCACGACATGGGCTTCAGCGACCTGCGCATGGCTGTCAACCTGTCCACCGTGCAACTGCACCACAATGAGCTGCCGCGGGTGGTCAACAACCTGCTGCAGGCCTACCGCCTGCCCCCGCGCAGCCTGGAGCTGGAGGTGACCGAAACCGGCCTGATGGAAGACATCAGCACCGCCGCCCAGCACCTGCTGAGCCTGCGCCGCTCCGGGGCGCTGATTGCCATCGACGACTTCGGCACCGGCTACTCGTCGCTCAGCTACCTGAAATCGCTGCCGCTGGACAAGATCAAGATCGACAAGAGCTTCGTCCAGGACCTGCTGGACGACGATGACGACGCCACCATCGTTCGCGCAATCATCCAGCTGGGCAAGAGCCTGGGCATGCAGGTGATTGCCGAAGGCGTGGAAACCGTCGAACAGGAGACTTACATCATTGCCCAGGGTTGCCATGAGGGCCAGGGCTACCACTACAGCAAGCCGTTGTCGGCCCGGGAGCTGACCAACTTCCTCAAACAGGCGCAGCGCAACCAGGTGTCGATGACCTGACATCACCCCGGCAGCCGCTGGGCTTGGCTGCCGCCTGCATAATTTGCATAGCGCCCCTTTACAGCAAATGCAAATCTTTCGCATGATGTTGTCGTTTCGCGTGCCACGGCGCACGGTCTCCCCCTTGGTCCAACCACACGACGCAGGAAAACCAACAATGATTCGAATGCCTCTGGCCTCCGCCAGTCTGCTGGCCATTGCCATCGCTCTCGCCGGTTGCGGTGAAGGCAAGGACGACAAGGCCGCCGCGCCGCAAGCTCAGGCACCGGCTGCCGCCAGCTCCACCGCTGCAGCGCCCGGGGCTGTCGACGAGGCTGCCGGCAAAGCCGTAGTCAAGCATTACGCCGAGCTGGTGTATGCCGTGTACAGCGACTCCCTGAGCACCGCCAAGACCCTGCAGAGCGCTGTCGACGCGTTTCTGGCCAAGCCCAACGACGAAACCCTGAAGGCCGCCCGGGACGCCTGGGTCGCCTCGCGCGTCCCGTACCTGCAGAGCGAAGTCTTCCGCTTCGGCAACACCATCATCGACGACTGGGAAGGCCAGGTGAACGCCTGGCCGCTGGATGAAGGCCTGATCGACTACGTCGACAAGAGCTACGAGCATGCCCTGGGCAACCCGGCAGCCAGCGCCAACATCATCGCCAACAGCGAGATCCAGGTCGGCGAAGAGAAGATCGACGTCAAGCAGATCACCCCCGAGAAACTTGCCAGCCTGAACGAGCTGGGCGGTTCCGAAGCCAACGTCGCTACCGGCTACCACGCCATCGAGTTCCTGCTCTGGGGCCAGGACCTGAACGGCACCGGCCCGGGCGCAGGCAACCGTCCGGCCTCGGACTACCTGGAAGGCAAGGGCGCCACCGGCGGCCACAACGACCGCCGTCGCGCCTACCTGAAAGCGGTCACCGACCTGCTGGTCAAGGACCTCGAAGAAATGGTCGGCAACTGGGCGCCGAACGTTGCCGACAACTACCGCGCCAAGCTGGAGGCCGAGCCGGTCAACGACGGCCTGCGCAAGATGCTGTTCGGCATGGGCAGCCTGTCGCTGGGCGAACTGGCGGGCGAGCGCATGAAGGTTTCGCTGGAAGCCAACTCGCCGGAAGACGAGCACGATTGCTTCAGCGACAACACCCACTACTCGCACTTCTACGACGCCAAGGGCATCCGCAACGTCTACCTGGGCGAGTACACCCGCCCGGACGGCAGCAAGGTGACCGGCCCAAGCCTGTCGTCGCTGGTGGCCAAGGTCGACCCGGCCGCCGACGCCACCCTCAAGGCCGACCTGGAAGCCACCGAAGCCAAGATCCAGGTGATCGTCGACCACGCCCTCAAGGGCGAGCACTACGACCAGCTGATCGCCGCCGACAACGCTGCCGGCAACCAGATCGTGCGTGATGCCATCGCCGCCCTGGTCAAGCAGACCGGTGCGATCGAACAGGCTGCGGGCAAGCTGGGTATTGCCAACCTGAACCCGGATACTGCGGATCACGAATTCTGATCCCGCTGTAGCGGTTCTGAAAAGGCGGCCCGAAGGCCGCCTTTTCTTTGCAAGCCGCATGCCCCTGCAGAAACCGGACAGGCCGGCCTGGCCAACTGACAGCGATTTCATCCAGCAATTGCAAATTGCTCTTATTCAAACTTCTCCACCCTGCTAAGCTTGCACGCCGGTTTTTCGCTCACGCCCAGGATTCTCGATGTCCTCGTCGCTGTTTCGACTCTCTCCCCTGCTGCTGGCCTTTGCCCTCGCCGCCTGTGACGACGCCCCGCGTTTCACCCAGGCCGAGCCCGGCGAAGCGTTGTCAGCTGGCGCAGCGACCGTGCAGCGCAATGACCGCAACGCCTATTCCCTGCCCTCGGCCAACCTCTCGCCCGAGCGGCGCCTGGATTTCGCCGTGGGCAACAGTTTCTTCCGCAACCCGTGGGTGATCGCCCCGTCCACCACCACGGCACGTGACGGCCTGGGCCCACTGTTCAACACCAATGCCTGCCAGAATTGCCACGTGCGCGACGGCCGCGGCCACCCGCCAGAGCCAGGCGACAGCAACGCAGTGTCGATGCTGGTGCGCCTGTCGATCCCCGACCAGCCCTACCTGGCCAAGGTGGTCGAGCGCCTCGGGGTGGTGCCGGAGCCGGTCTATGGCACCCAGTTACAGGACATGGCCATCCCCGGCGTGGCACCGGAAGGCAAGGTACGGGTCAGCTATACCCAGGAAACACTGACGTTCAAGGATGGCTACCAGGTCGAGCTGCGCAAGCCGGCCCTGCAGATCACCCAGCTCGGCTATGGCGTGATGCACCCCGACACGCGTTTTTCCGCGCGGGTGGCACCGCCGATGATCGGCCTGGGCCTGCTCGAAGCCATCCCCGAAGCCGACCTGCTGGCCAACGAAGACCCGGACGACCGCAACCACGACGGTATCCGCGGGCGCGCCAACCGGGTATGGGACGACGCCCTGGGCAAGACCGTGGTCGGCCGCTTCGGCTGGAAGGCCGGGCAGCCCAACGTCAACCAGCAGAACGTGCACGCCTTTGCCGGCGACATGGGCCTGACCACCACCCTGCAACCCAACGACGATTGCACCCCGGCCCAGGCCGCCTGCCTGGCCGCCCCCAATGGCAACGGTGCCGATGGCGAGAAGGAGGTCAGCGACAACATCCTGCGCCTGGTCACCTTCTACACGCGCAACCTGGCCGTGCCGGCGCGCCGTGACGTGGGCACGCCAGAGGTACTGGCAGGCAAGAACCTGTTCTACCAGGCCGGCTGCCAGGGCTGCCACACACCGCAGTTCACCACCGCCGCCAATGCTGCCGAGCCGGAGCTGGCCAACCAGCTGATTCGCCCCTACAGCGACCTGCTGCTGCATGACATGGGGCCTGGCCTGGCCGACGATCGCACCGAGTTCGCCGCCAACGGCCAGGACTGGCGTACCCCGCCATTGTGGGGCATCGGCCTGAGCGAAACGGTCAGCGGCCACAGCCAGTTCCTGCACGATGGCCGCGCCCGCAACCTGCTCGAAGCTGTGCTCTGGCACGGCGGCGAAGCCGAGGCAGCGCGCAATGTCGTGCTCACTTTCGATGCCGGGCAGCGCGCCGCGTTGCTGGCTTTCCTGAACTCACTTTGAAACGCGCATAGGAGCCGGCATGTTCCGACCCAAACTGTTGTTCACCAGCCTCGCCGCACTCGCCCTCGGTGCCTGCTCGCCGCAGGACCCGCAAGCCGTGACCTCCGCTGCGATTGCCAAGCAGGTGATCCTGCCCACCTACAGCCGCTGGGTCGAAGCCGACCGCATGCTGGCCGCCAGCGCCCTGGCCTATTGCGAAGGCAAGGAAAGCCTGGACAAGGCCCGTGCCGACTTCCTCAACGCGCAAAAGGCCTGGGCCGAGCTGCAACCGCTGCTGGTCGGCCCGCTGGCCGAAGGTAATCGCGCCTGGCAGGTACAGTTCTGGCCCGACAAGAAGAACCTGGTCGGCCGCCAGGTCGAGCAACTGGTCAGCGCCGACACCCCCGTCGATGCCGCGGCCCTGGGCAAGGCCAGCGTCGTGGTGCGTGGCCTCTCGGCCTACGAGTACATCCTGTTCGACAGCAAGCCGGACATCGCCACGGCCGAGCAGAAGGCCCGCTACTGCCCGCTGCTGGTGGCCATCGGTGAACACCAGAAGGCGCTGGCCGAAGATATCCTCAAGAGCTGGAACAGCACCGACGGCATGCTGTCGCAGATGACCAAGTTCCCCAACCAGCGCTATGCCGACTCGCATGAGGCGATTGCCGACCTGCTGCGTGCCCAGGTCACTGCCCTGGACAGCCTGAAGAAGAAACTCGGCGCGCCGATGGGCCGCCAGAGCAAGGGCATCCCGCAGCCGCTGCAGGCCGAAGCCTGGCGCAGCCACAACTCGCTGAACAGCCTGCAGGCCAGCCTCAAGGCCGCCGAAGCGGTGTGGGTCGGGGTCGACAACCAGGGCCTGCGCGGCCTGCTGTCCAGCGACCAGAAAGCCCTGGCGGACAAGATCGACGATGCCTACGCGAGCGCGCTCAAGCTGCTGGCCGACAACCACAAGACCCTGGGTGAACTGCTGGCCGACGACGCCGGCCAGCAAACCCTCAACCAGATCTACGACAGCCTCAACGTCGTCCACCGCCTGCACGAAGGCGACCTGGCCAAGGCGTTGAACATCCAGCTGGGCTTCAATGCCAACGACGGTGACTGATCATGCTGCGACGCCAGGCCCTCAAACTCGGTAGCGTATTGCTCAGCGCCCTCACCCTGGGCGGCTGGAGCCTGTTCCGCAACAAAGGCAGCGAACCGCTGCTGCTGTCGGCGCGTGACGACGGCGACGGCAAGCACTACGCGGTCGGGTTCCGCCTGGACGGCACCCAGGTGTTCAGTACCCAGGTCGCCCAGCGTTGCCATGCCATCATCCATCACCCGCAACTGCCGATAGCCCTTTTCGTCGCCCGCCGCCCCGGTACCGAAAGCTACCTGGTCGACCTGCGCGACGGGCGCCTGTTGCAAACCGTCCACTCGCAACCGAACCGGCATTTCTACGGTCATGCGGTGGTGCACAAGAGTGGCGAATGGCTGTACGCCACCGAGAACGACACCACCGACCCGGGGCGCGGCGTACTCGGCGTGTACCGTTTCGAGGGCGAGCGCCTGGTACACAGCGGCGAACTGCCGACCCACGGCATCGGCCCGCACGAGCTGGCCTGGCTGCCGGACGGCGAGACACTGGTGGTGGCCAACGGCGGTATCCGCACCGAAGCCGAAAGCCGGGTGGAGATGAACCTCGACGCCATGCAGCCGAGCCTGGTGCTGATGCAGCGCGACGGCACCCTGCTGAGCAAGGAAACCCTGGCCCAGCAGATGAACAGCGTGCGCCACCTGGCCGTGGGCAGCGACGGCACCATCGCCGCCTGCCAGCAATTCATGGGCGCTGCCGACGAAACCGCCGAGCTACTGGCGATCAAGCGTCCCGGCGAGCCATTCAAGGCCTTCCCGGTGCCGGAGCGGCAGTTGCAGGCGATGGCCCAGTACACCGCCAGTGTCGCCATCCACAGCGAGTTGCGCCTGGTCGCGCTGACCGCGCCACGGGCCAACCGCCTGTTCATCTGGGACCTGGACACCGCCGCGGTGCGGCTGGACGCACCGATGCCTGATTGCGCCGGGGTTGGCGCTGTCCAGGACGGTTTTGTGGTTACCTCCGGGCAGGGCCGTTGCCGCTTCTACGATTGCCGCAAGGCCGAACTGGTCGGGCAACCGCTGAACCTGCCGTCCGGTTTCTGGGATAACCATCTGCATCTGGTCTGATTTTCCTGCTGCCTGCACCGGCCTCTTCGCGGGCACGCCCGCTCCCACAGGGCCCGCGTAACCCGCTGACTGCGCGGTTCCTGTGGAAGCGGGCGTGCCCGCGAAGAGGCCAGCACAGGCATTTCACTCCCCGTCCCGCAAAAAACAGTCAATAATTCTCCCATCCACGTGGGCAGGAACGCCCGTTGTCGTGTCCCAACGAATAACAATTGCATCCAAGGAAACGGACCTTATGCTGCGCCGCCGCATGCTCATCATGTTGGCCGTGGTTCTGCTGATCGTGTTGGCCTTGGGAGGCTACAAAGCCTTCTCGATCTACCAGCAGATCCAGATGTTCACTGCCCCACGGCCACCCATCACCGTGGCAGCCGCCCTGGCCGAGCAGCGCCCGTGGCAAGAGCGCCTGCCTGCCGTTGGCAGCCTCAAGGCATTCCAGGGTGTGGAACTGAGCCTGGAGGTGGAAGGCATCGTCAAGGCCCTGCACTTCGACTCCGGCCAGCAGGTCAAGGCCGGGCAACTGCTGCTGCAACTCAATGACGACCAGGAAACCGCCTTGCTCGGCACCGCCCTGGCCGACCTCGGCCTGGCCAAGGTCGATTTCGGCCGCGGCAGCCAGCTGGTCGGTGACGCAGCCATCTCCCGCGGCGAGTTCGATCGCCTCACCGCCCAGTACCGGCGCAACCAGGCACTGGTCGAGCAACTCAAGGCAGCGAAGACCAAGAAGAGCATCAGTGCCCCGTTCAGCGGCACGATCGGCATTCGCCAGGTGGATGTCGGTGACTACCTGGCCGCCGGCACGGTGATCGCCACCCTGCAGGACCTGTCCAGCCTCTACGTCGACTTCAACGTGCCGGAACAGGCCCTGCCGCGCCTGAACGTGGGCCAGCAGGTGCTGGTGCAGGTACCGGCCTACCCCGGCCAGACCTTCCCCGCCAGCCTGAGCGCGATCAACCCCAAGGTCGATGAAGCCACGCGCAACCTGCTGGTGCGCGCGACCATGGCCAACCCGGACGGCAAGCTGCTGCCAGGCATGTTCGCCAGCCTGCTGATCCTGCTGCCCAACCCGCAGCCGCAAGTGGTAGTGCCGGAGAGCGCCATTACCTACACCCTGTACGGCAACTCGGTGTACGTCGCCACGCCGAAAAAGGACAAGGACGGCAAGCCGCTGAACGACGACAAGGGCCAGCCGCAGCTCACCGCCGAGCAGCGCACGGTGCAGACCGGCGAGCGCCGTGACGGTGTGGTGGTGGTCAGCCAGGGCCTGCAGGCCGGGGATCAGGTGGTCACCGCCGGGCAACTGAAACTGACCCCGGGGGCCGCGATCCGTATCGGCGAGGACCAAGCCCTCAAGCCCGCAGCGGGCGCGACGGGCAAGGATTGACAGGAGGCTGGCATGGCATTCACCGACCCGTTCATCCGCCGCCCGGTGCTGGCCAGCGTGGTCAGCTTGCTGATCCTGTTGCTGGGCTTCCAGGCCTGGAGCAAGCTGCAGATCCGCCAGTACCCGCAAATGGAAAACGCCCTGATCACGGTCACTACCGCCTACCCCGGTGCCAACGCCGAAACCATCCAGGGCTACATCACCCAGCCGTTGCAGCAAAGCCTGGCCAGCGCCGAAGGCATCGACTACATGACCTCGGTGAGCCGGCAGAACTTCTCGATCATTTCCATCTACGCGCGCATCGGCGCCGACAGCGACCGGTTGTTCACCGAGCTGCTGGCCAAGGCCAACGAGGTGCGCAACAAGCTGCCCCAGGATGCCGAGGACCCGGTCCTGAGCAAGGAAGCCGCCGATGCTTCGGCACTGATGTACATCAGCTTCTACAGCAAGGACATGAGCAACCCGCAAATTACCGACTACCTGTCGCGGGTCATCCAGCCCAAGCTGGCCACCCTGCCGGGCATGGCCGAGGCGGAGATTCTCGGCAACCAGGTGTTCGCCATGCGCATCTGGCTCGACCCGGTGAAACTGGCAGGCTACGGCCTGTCGGCCAGCGACGTGACCACTGCCGTGCGCCGCTACAACTTCCTTTCCGCAGCTGGCGAGGTGAAGGGCGAGTACGTGGTCACCAGCATCAACGCCAGCACCGAGCTGAAGTCGGCCGAGGCCTTCGCTGCCCTGCCGGTCAAGACCAGCGGTGACAGCCGTGTGCTGCTCGGCGATGTGGCGCGGGTCGAGATGGGCGCGGAAAACTACGACACGGTCAGCTCGTTCGACGGCACCCCGTCGGTGTACATCGGCATCAAGGCCACCCCGGCGGCCAACCCGCTGGACGTGATCAAGGAAGTGCGGCGCATCATGCCCGAGCTGGAAAGCCAGCTGCCCTCGGCGTTGAAGGTATCGATCGCCTACGACGCCACGCTGTTCATCCAGGCCTCCATCGACGAAGTGATCAAGACCCTCGGCGAAGCGGTGCTGATCGTCATCGTGGTGGTGTTCCTGTTCCTCGGTGCCCTGCGTTCAGTGCTGATCCCGGTGGTGACCATTCCGCTGTCGATGATCGGCGTGCTGTTTTTCATGCAGATGATGGGTTACTCGCTCAACCTGCTGACGCTGCTGGCCATGGTGCTGGCCATCGGCCTGGTGGTGGATGATGCGATAGTCGTGGTGGAGAACATCCACCGGCACATGGAAGAGGGCAAGTCGCCGTTCGATGCCGCCCTCGAGGGTGCCCGCGAAATCGCCATGCCCGTGGTGTCGATGACCATCACCCTGGCTGCGGTATACGCGCCGATCGGTTTCCTTACCGGGCTCACCGGCGCACTGTTCAAGGAATTTGCCCTGACCCTGGCCGGTGCGGTGATCATCTCCGGCATCGTTGCCCTGACCCTGTCGCCGATGATGTGTGCCCTGCTGTTGCGTCAGGAGCACAACCCCAGCGGCCTGGCGCACCGCCTGGACGTGCTGTTCGAACGCCTGAAAACGCGTTACCAACGCCTGCTGCACGCCACCCTCGACAGCCGTCCGGTGGTACTGGTATTCGCCGTGATCATCCTGTGCCTGATCCCGGTGTTGCTGAAATTCACCCAGAACGAACTGGCGCCCAACGAGGACCAGGGGGTGATCTTCATGATGAGCAGCTCGCCGCAAACGGCCAACCTGGATTACCTCAACGCCTATACCGACACGTTCACCCCGCTGTTCAAGAGCTTCCCCGAGTACTACTCGTCGTTCCAGATCAACGGCTTCAACGGCGTGCAGACCGGCATCGGTGGCTTCCTGCTCAAACCCTGGAACGAGCGCGAGCGCACGCAAATGGAATTGCTGCCGCTGGTGCAGGCCAAGCTCGAGGAAATCGGTGGCCTGCAGGTCTTCGGCTTCAACCTGCCATCGCTGCCCGGTACTGGCGAAGGCTTGCCGTTCCAGTTCGTGATCAACAGCGCCGGTGACTACCCTGCGCTGCTGGAAGTCGCCCAGCGTATCAAGGCCCGCGCCCAGGCGTCCGGCAAGTTCGCCTTCCTCGACATCGACCTGGCGTTCGACAAACCCGAGGTGGTGGTGGATATCGACCGAGCCAAGGCGGCGCAGATGGGGGTATCCATGGATACCCTCGGCGGCACCCTGGCAACCTTGCTGGGCGAAGGGGAAATCAACCGCTTCACCCTCGAAGGCCGCAGCTACAAGGTAATTGCCCAGGTTGAAAGGCCCTACCGCGACAACCCAGGCTGGCTGAACAACTACTACGTGAAGAACGACCAGGGCCAGCTGTTGCCCCTGTCGACGCTGATTACCCTCCGCGACCGCGCTCGCCCGCGCCAGCTCAACCAGTTCCAGCAACTGAACTCGGCGATCATCCAGGGGGTGCCGATGGTCAGCCTCGGCGAGGCGCTGCAGACCGTGCAGGGCATCGCCCGCGAGGAGGCCCCGGAAGGCTTCGCCTTCGACTATGCCGGGGTGGCTCGCCAATACGTTCAGGAAGGTAGCGCACTCTGGGTAACCTTCGGCCTGGCGTTGGCGATCATCTTCCTGGTGCTGGCGGCGCAGTTCGAAAGTTTCCGCGACCCGCTGGTGATCCTGGTGACGGTACCGTTGTCGATCTGCGGCGCGTTGCTGCCGTTGTTCCTCGGTGTCTCAAGCATGAACATCTACACCCAGGTCGGGCTGGTGACGCTGATCGGCCTGATCAGCAAGCATGGCATCCTGATCGTCGAGTTCGCCAACCAGTTGCGCGAGGAACAGGGCCTGAGCGTGCGTGAGGCGATCGAAGAGGCGGCGGCGATTCGCCTGCGGCCGGTGCTGATGACCACCGCAGCGATGGTGTTTGGCATGGTGCCGTTGATTCTGGCGACCGGGGCGGGGGCGGTCAGCCGTTTTGACATTGGCACGGTGATTGCCACCGGCATGTCGATCGGCACGCTGTTCACCCTGTTCGTGTTGCCTTGCATCTACACCTTGCTGGCGCACAAGGAAGTGGCCAGGGAGACAGCGGTGGCTTGAACCGGCTTGTTCGCGGGCAACCCCGCGCATCGGCCGGCAAGGCACAGGCAAAAATGCAGAGGCCCCGCAATCGCGAGGCCTCTGCATTTCCATCTGGCACCGGGTTCAACCAAACGGCCGCAACCCTTGGCGCATGCCGAACAGGAACAACAGCAAGTCCTGATCCGGCGCGACCTTGGCCTGCTGCTGCGGTTTCACTTCCCGCGGCAACGCGCACTGGTCGGCCATATCGGCTCTGCTGAACACTGTCGGCCTCGGCTCTTCCCACGCAGCCACCGCCACGGTGGTCACCGCCAGGCCAGCTACCAGGAACAAAGCTCGAGCTATTTCTAGTTTCATTGCCCTAACCCTTTGACAGCGCTGCCAAACGCCATCTGGTAAAAGTAGAGCAAGGTTTGCCATTCCGCGTCGTTCAACGACGAATGGCGGCGCAGCTGGCGCAAGTCATTGCCCGCCGCACGCTGGCAACTGATACGTCGCCGGCACTTTTCCAGGTCCAGCAGCGCGACCTCGACCCGGGCCTGCTCACCTTCGCCAATCACCTTGATGAAGACATGCTTGCCATACAGGCAGCCGTGCTGCCAGTGGCCCAGGTGCATGCGCGCCAGGTTGTCGGCCAGGTCCTTGAGCATGCGCTCGTGCACCACCTGTGGATAACGTTCGCGGGCACCTTCGGCATGCCAGGTATCGAGTTCGACGAAGCCGTCGAGTGCTTCGCTTACCAGCAGCGCACGCCATTGATGATCGGCATCACGCTCGGCACCACAGAAGACGATGCGCGGCACGCGCACGCCCAACTGCTCGAAACTGTTCAACGCATCGAGTTCGCGCAACACGGTCGGCCGGCCGAAAGGGTGCAGCAGGCTACGATAGATGTGCCCGACCTGGCGCTTGGCATACAGCAGCTTGCCATTGGCATCGTTCAGGCGTTGCACGCCACTCTCGCCACCGCGGCGCTGGTTTGGCTCCTCGACCCACTCGCCCTGCTGGCGCCAGTAAAAATCGAACCGCGACTCCCCTTTCCGGGCTACAGCCATCAAACACTACCCCTTACGCAATACATAGACCCGCCACATGGCATAGAACGGCAGGAAGTCGAGGCGTTCCTGGATTCTGAAGCCGGCGGCCCTGAATTCTTGTTCCACCGTTTCGGCCGGTAACACGAAACGGTTCTGGTAATTGTCCTGCCCGGCTTTGCGAGCGTTGCGGCGTTGCTCCAGCTTCTTCCGCCGCCAGGCCTTGAAGTTGCCATCCACCCACAATGACAGGATCACACTATCACGGCTAACCCGCTGAAATTCCGAAAGAATGGTCTTTCTGTGGGCAGCTTCGCCAATGTGATGGAAAAGCCGCATGCAGAAGATGCTGTCCACCGAATTGTCCGGCAGGTCGATGGCAAACGCCGAAGTTTGCAAGGGACGTACCCGCGCCACCACCTCTGGCGGTTGTGCTGCACAGGCTGTCTCGATCATCGCCTCGGAGTTGTCGGCGCCAATGATCACCCTGTTGGGTTTTTCTGCCAGCAACGGCCAGAAGCGGCCAGCGCCGCATGGCAGGTCGAGGACCAGGCCAGGCTCACCTGCCAATGCCAGGGCGCGACGCGCCAGTTGCTCATCTCGTTTGTGGGAAAGGCGTCGCGCCAAGCCATCCTGGTGCTTGAGAAAGTACTCACGGGCGTGCTGTTTGTCGTACTTCTCGGAAAATTCGAGCTTGATGGGACTACGCATTGGGCATCTCCTGACTCCATTCCGCCCACATTAGGCAAGCGAGCGTAGGAATCAGGTCATACCCATGTGAAAAAAACGTCATATGGCGAGGGCGCTGTTACAAAGCTTTACTCCGCCGGGTCGCCCTTGGTCGCGGTATTGCTCAGGTCGACGTGGAACCGGCAACCATGCGGCAAGGTAGACGTCAGCGTGACCTGCCAACCCTGGTCGTCGCAGATTCGCTGCACCAGCGACAGGCCCAGGCCGAGGCCCTCGCCACGCCGTTCATCACCGCGCACGAACGGCCGGAACATGGCCTCGCGCTGCTCTTCGGGAATGCCCACGCCACTGTCTTCGACACTGAATCCGTTGGCCTCGAGGCTCAGGCGGATATAGCCGCTGTCGGTATAGTGCGCGGCATTGCGCAACAGGTTGCCCATCACCGATTGCAGGAAGGTAGCGTTGTACAGCACCGGGCTGGCACTGACGCGGCCGTCGAAATACAAGGCCAGGCCCTTCTGCTCGATGGTGTCACGCCACACACCGACCAGTTCGTCTGCCACTTCCCGCAAGGTGGCGCGCGAGGCCACCGCGCCCTCGTCGCGCTGTGCGCGGGCCAGCATCAGGAAGGTCTTGACCAGCTCCCGCATCTCCTCCGTAGCCCTTGCCACACGCTCCACCTGGCTGCGCGAGCGGGCATCGAGGTTGGGGTTTTCCATCAGCAGTTCGCATGATGTGGCCAGCACCATCAAGGGCGTGCGAAGTTCGTGGCTGACGTCGCTGGTGAACAGCCTTTCCCGGGTCAATGCGTCACGCAGGCGGCCCAAGGTATCGTCGAATGCTACCGCCAGCTGGCCGACTTCGTCCGCCGCATAGTCCGGCGCCAGCGGCGGCGCCAGGCCCAGCAACTGGTCACGATGGCGCACCTGCCGCGCCAGGCGGATCACCGGCGCCATCACCCGGCGTGCCAGCAGCCAGCCGAGGATCACTGCCAGCACCAGGCTGAGCACGAAGCCCACCACCACTACCGCAAACAGCAGGCGCTCACGTTCTTCGAAGTCGCTCTGGTCCTGCAGCAGGACATAGCGGCGGCCATCGACGATCTCGACCATGGCGTGGTACGACAGCTGGTCGCGGAATACCTCGTGAAAGCCCCGGTCGAGGTGGCGCAGGTCCTTGGGCAGCTCGAAGTCGTCACGCCCGCCGCTGAAGTAGAACAACTGGTCGGGGCGCGGCCGGTGGCTCCAGTCGCTGACACTGTCCATGCGCAGCAAGCGCTGCAGGTCACCGCCCAGTACCGAGGAAATCAGCCGCTCCTCGACCAGGTGCACAGTACCGACGATGCCAAAGGCGAAGGCCCCGGCCACCAGCGCGCTCATCAGGGCGAAGGCGATGATGATGCGCTGGGCAAGGCTTTGCTTAAACTCCATCGCGGCCCTCGGCGAGGCGGTAGCCGACGCCATGGACGGTGTGCAGCAGCGGTTTTTCGAACGGTTTGTCGATTACCTGGCGCAACTGGTGCACGTGGCTGCGCAGGCTGTCGCTGTCAGGGCAGTCGTCGCCCCACAGGGCTTCTTCGAGTACTTCGCGGCGCAACACGTGCGGGCTCTTCTGCATCAACACCGCAAGCAGCTTGAGGCCGACCGGGTTGAGCTTGAGCATGCGGCCCTGACGAGTGACTTCAAGGGTATCGAGGTCGTAGCTGAGGTCAGCTACCTGCAGGGTGCGGCGCCCGCCGCCCTGGGCACGGCGCAGCACCGCTTCGATGCGTGCGGCCAGCTCCGACAGGGCAAAGGGTTTCAGTAGGTAATCGTCGGCCCCGGAGCGGAAGCCTTGCAGGCGGTCATCCAGCTGGTCGCGGGCAGTGAGCATGATCACCGGCGTGTCGCGGCGGGCGTCTTCACGCAGGCGCTTGCACAGGGTGTAGCCATCAATGCCGGGCAGCATGATATCGAGCACGATCAGGTCGTAGTGTTCGGTGGCGGCCAGGTGCAGGCCGGACAGGCCATCCTGGGCGCAGTCTACGGTGTAGCCCTTCATGCCCAGGTAATCGGCCAGGTTGGCCAGGATATCGCGGTTGTCTTCAACCAAAAGAATGCGCATCGGTTTCTCCTGTGCGGCGCTTCTCGCTGTGGCGCGGCAGGCGCAGCTTAAGGCCTATGCCTGCAGGGTGCCAGCCCCGGGCGAAATTCATCGGACTTGACGGTTTTTTCACCGATCCTTCACGGACACAGGATAGCGGGCAGCCGACAATGCCCGATCTTTTTCGCCTCCTGGAGCCGTCATGCAGCAAGCTACCCGCCCCCGCCCGATCAATTTCTGGCTTTACCTGGGCATTCCCCTGGCGACCGCATTGGGCTTGATCCTGCTGGAACTGACCTCGGTCGACATGGACATCGCCAAGTTGTTCTTCGACCCCGCGGCGGGCCAGTTCATCGGCCGCCACAGCTATTTGCTGGAGAACATCCTGCATGACCGGGTCAAGCAGGGGGTGATCCTGCTTGGGGTGCTGTCGCTGCTGACCTTTGCCGCAAGCTTCTTCTGGAAGCGCCTGTTCGGCTGGCGCCGCGAGCTGGGTTGCCTGGTGCTGGCGCTGGGCCTGTCAACGGCGTTCGTCACGCCGCTGAAGAAGGTGACCCAGGTGCAATGCCCGTGGAGCCTGACCCAGTTCGGCGGCAGCGAAACCTACAGCAAGCTGCTGGAACCACGCCCGGCTACCGACAAACCCGGGCTGTGCTGGCCGGGCGGGCATGCGGCGACCGGGTTCTGCCTGTTCGGACTGTTCTTCATGCTGCGGGACCGCAAACCGCGCCTTGCGCGGGCAGCATTGGCACTGGCTTTCGTGGCCGGGTCGGTACTGTCGCTGGGGCGGATGATGCAAGGGGCGCATTTCCTGTCACACAACGTCTGGACGGCGGTGTTCTGCTGGTTGATCGGGTTCGGCTCGTACTACCTGGTTCTGTATCGGCGGGGAATGGCTGAGGTACCTGCCGCCGAGCGTAGCGTCGCCTGACCCAGGGGCCACCTTGCGGCCCCAAAGACCCCGACAGGAAAACAAAAAACCCCGGTTCTCGCGAACCGGGGTTTTTGATGGTGCAGGGGGTAAGGCTGGCTTACATCATGCCGCCCATGCCACCCATGCCGCCCATGTCAGGCATGCCAGCAGCTGGCTTGTCTTCCGGCAGGTCGGCAACCATGGCTTCGGTGGTGATCATCAGACCGCCGATCGAAGCAGCAGCTTGCAGCGCCGAGCGGGTGACCTTGGCTGGGTCCAGGATACCCATCTCGATCATGTCGCCGTATTCGCCGGTAGCAGCGTTGTAACCGAAGTTACCCGAACCTTGCTTGACCTTGTCAGCGACAACGCTTGGCTCGTCGCCGGCGTTGGCAGTGATCTGGCGCAGCGGCGCTTCGACAGCGCGACGCAGCAGGGCGATACCGACGTTCTGGTCTTCGTTGTCGCCTTTGAGGTTGGCAATGGCCGCCAGCGAGCGCACCAGGGCCACACCACCGCCAGGCACCACGCCTTCTTCAACGGCTGCACGGGTAGCGTGCAGGGCGTCTTCAACGCGGGCTTTCTTCTCTTTCATTTCAACTTCGGTGCCGGCACCAACCTTGATCACGGCAACACCACCGGCCAGTTTGGCCAGGCGCTCTTGCAGCTTCTCACGGTCGTAGTCCGAGGAAGTTTCTTCGATCTGGGCACGGATCTGCTTGACGCGTGCTTCGATCTCGCCGTCGGCACCAGCGCCGTCGATGATGGTGGTGTTTTCCTTGGACAGGATGACGCGCTTGGCGTTACCCAGGTGCTCCAGGGTAGCGGTTTCCAGGGACAGGCCGATTTCTTCGGAGATGACCTGGCCGCCGGTCAGGACGGCGATGTCCTGCAGCATGGCCTTGCGGCGGTCGCCGAAGCCCGGTGCCTTGACCGCAGCAACCTTGACGATGCCGCGCATGTTGTTGACCACCAGGGTGGCCAGCGCTTCGCCTTCGACGTCCTCGGCAACGATCAGCAGTGGGCGGCCGGCCTTGGCAACGGCTTCCAGCACTGGCAGCAGCTCACGGATGTTGGAGATCTTCTTGTCAACCAGCAGCAGCAGCGGGCCTTCCAGCTCGGCAACCATGGTGTCCGGCTTGTTGACGAAGTACGGCGACAGGTAGCCACGGTCGAACTGCATGCCTTCCACGACGGACAGTTCGTTTTCCAGGCCCGAGCCTTCCTCAACGGTGATCACGCCTTCTTTACCGACTTTTTCCATGGCTTCGGCGATGATTTCACCGATGGAGCTGTCGGAGTTGGCGGAGATGGTACCGACCTGAGCGATGGCCTTGGAGTCGGCGCATGGCTTGGACAGGTTCTTCAGTTCGGCGACGACGGCAGCAGTGGCCTTGTCGATACCGCGCTTCAGGTCCATCGGGTTCATGCCGGCAGCGACGGCCTTCAGGCCTTCGTTGACGATGGCCTGGGCCAGGACGGTAGCGGTGGTGGTGCCGTCACCGGCAGCGTCGTTGGCCTTGGAAGCAACTTCCTTGACCAGCTGGGCGCCCATGTTCTCGAAGGCGTCCTTCAGCTCGATTTCCTTGGCGACGGAAACGCCGTCCTTGGTGATGGTCGGCGCGCCGAAGCTCTTGGCCAGGACCACGTTGCGGCCTTTCGGGCCGAGGGTGGCTTTTACGGCGTCAGCCAGAACGTTGACACCAACGAGCATTTTCTTACGGGCGGAATCACCAAATTTTACGTCTTTAGCAGCCATGATCGTTTAATCCTTTGGAATTCTTTGGAGTAACGGGAAGTCGGGGAAATCAGCCTTCGATGACGGCGAGGATTTCGTTCTCGGCCATGACCAGCAGGTCTTCGCCATCGACTTTCACGGTGTTGCTGCCCGAGTAAGGGCCGAAAACCACTTTGTCACCCACTTTCACTGCCAACGCGCGCACTTCGCCGTTGTCCAGGATGCGACCGGTGCCGACGGCGACTACTTCGCCGCGGTTTGGCTTTTCAGCGGCCGAACCCGGCAGGACGATACCGCCAGCGGTTTTCGATTCTTCTTCGCTGCGACGGATAACGACGCGGTCATGCAGAGGACGAAGCTTCATTGTCGATCTCTCCCAAATTGTGGTTTTCATCGGCCGGTGTCGACACCGGCGGGTTGATGCTGTCCGGCGTAGCCGGAAGGCCGCTCGCGCTGGGCGAACCGCCTGAGTCATGTCTGGTGTTGCCACCAGAAACCTTGCGGTGACCACATACATGAGGCCGTCATATTCAATTACAAGGCTTGCTTCAGAAATTTTTTCATCAGCCTGAAAAGCCTGGGGCCGCTTCGCAGCCCTATCGCGACACCAGGCCGCGCCTACAGGGGCTTGCGAACTCCGTAGGTGCGGCCTGGTGTCGCGACAGGGGCGCGAAGCGGCCCCCGGCTATTACTTGTCGCGGCGCTCGTACTCGCCTTCGATCACATTCGGACGGTGGCCGCCATCACGCGGCTGCGCCTGGAACGGGTCGTCCTGGAATGCCCGCTGGCGCATGGCCTGGGCCTCGGCACGCTCACGCATCTTGCGGGCGGCCAGGTGACGGGTGAATGGCAGCAGGCACAGCACGCCCAGCACGTCGCTGATGAAACCGGGCAGCAACAGCAGGCCACCCCCGACGGCGAGCATCAGGCCCTGGAACATGTCTTCGGCGGGCAGTTCGCCACGCTGCAGGCTTTCCCGGGCGCGCAGCGCGGTGGCCAGCCCGGCCACGCGCATCACCAGCACACCCAGCGCGGAACCGGCGATGATCAACAGCAGCGCCGGGAAGAAACCGATGGCGGCGCTGACCTTCACGAAGACGAACAGCTCCAGCACGGGAAACAGGAGAAACAACAGTAGAAAAGCACGCATCAAAGCATTCCTCGTCGGAAGAGAACCTTCCTGTAAGACCCACAGATGGATGCGTGCGCTCGGCTTTTCAAGCCTCGGCCTTGGTCACAGCCGGCCATTGGTCGGCGCGCGCCAGCAAAACCAGGGCTTCGCGGACTTGTGTCGGCGTATTGCAAGTATTGGGAAAAGGCAACCAGTGCACTGCCTGACCGATACGCAGGTGCATGCCTTCGCTGTCCACACCGACCAGTTGCGCTGGCGCATGGCGTGGCAAATCGGTCAGTTCGACATAGTGGGCAATCGCCTTGGCATGGTCACTGTTCATATGCTCGACCATGCTTGCCTCGGCCTTGCCGGCGAACGGGTTGGCCAGGGTCACCTGGTCAAGCCAGTGGATCGCACCAAAGCCGCCGATGTAACGGTGGCGTACAGGTTGCAGCACCCAGAAGTCGAAGTCGTGAGCCTTGTGGTAGTTGGCGGCGTCCGGGAAATAGCGGTAGTAGCGTTCGGCGGCGGCGTCGATGGCAGCCTCGTCTACCAGCTTGTGCGCTTCGGCCATTACCGTCAGGCGCCCTACGGCTTGCACGTCCTCGGCCTCACGCTCACCGACCAGCAGCGAGCACTTGGGATCGTTCTGCAGGTTGTGGGTATGCTGGGCGATGCGGCTGATGAGGATCAGCGGGTGGCCCTGGGCGTCCAGGCAGTACGGCACGACCGAGCCGAACGGGTAACCGGGCATCGACCGCGAATGGGTCGAGAGCACCCCGCGGTATTCCTTGAGCAGCAGTTCCCGGGCGGGGCGGATGGCGGCGATACTCACTGAGCGGGCTCCTGGCGGCAGACTGGGTGGCCACACGATAGCATTTTCAGGTCCGCTGCCAATGGGGTTGCTGCACCCCCCGACGGGTTACCAGGTAACGCCAAACCCAGCGGTATAGCGGGTCTTGTCCAGGTCACTCTCACGCGTACCAGTGATGATGTCTTTCTCTGCCTTGAGGTTGAGCGAGGCCCACTCGGTCACCTTGTAGCGCAGGCCAACCTCGGCATCCAGCGCGTAGTCGGCCACCCCGCCCAGCGGCTTGGCGAACTCGCCGTTGGTGAACAGCTGCACGTTCTTGCCGATCAGGTAGCGGGTGTAGTCCCACTTCAGCGCAGCCGAATAGAAGTTGTCCTTGGCCCCGTCCTGGTATTCGAAGTCGGTGCGGTTGATCAGCGAACCCAGCGAGAACGCGCCCAGTTCATCATCCCAGAACTGGTAACCCGGGCCGGTACCCACGGTGCGCTGGCGGGCGAGGTCTTCGACGTGGTCGCGCTTGTATTCCATGCGCCCTTGCCAGAACCATTTCTCGGTGAGGAAGCGGTCCAGGGCGTACTCGGCGCTCCAGTTGTCGGTGGTGGTGACGTCGTCCTTGGTCTCGCGGTTGTATTCGCCTTCGGCGTTGTGCCGCCAGCGACCGTGGCGGGCGCTGGTCTTGAAGCCGACGTCATAGTCGTCGGTATCGTTCTCGGCACGCTTGTAGTCCAGCGCCACGTCGACGTTGCCCTTCCACACGAAGTCCTCGACCAGCGGCTTGGGCTTGATGATCTGCTCGATGCTGGCCAGCTCGACGGTCTTCGGCGCTTCACCGTTGGCCAAGGTCACCTTGCCAGGCTCGGCAGCCTTCAGCGACTTGGCTCGCTCACCGCTGTAGGAGTCCTGCTTGACCAGCAGTTCCTGGTCACTCTCCAGGGTCTGGACTTCTTTCCAGTCCAGGGCGATGGAACCGCCATACGGGGTTTCCAGCAGCAGCTTGCCACCATCGAAGACTTTGATCTTGCCGCTGAGGCGGTCACCGTTCTTCATCCACACGGTGTCGGCGAACACCGGCGAGGCGCACAGGGAGACAGCAAGCAGGCACAACAAGGATCTAGAATACATAAACGCACTACGGGTTCGATTTGACGAAAAAAGCCGGGCATTATCCAGATACCGACGACCAGAGCAAGGACAGACCGGAAGCATGCCGTTGAGTTCAACTCTCATTTGCCGAACCGTTGGTCCGGTTTCATCTGCAGCCCAGGGGAAGCCTGATGCCTGTTGCCCATGAGCACGTCCTCGACAACGCCGAGGGCCGACGAACGGCGCTATATTCGGTACTGGGCCAGGTGCCGGCCGGCAAGGTGGTGAGCTATGGCCAGCTGGCCGAGCTGGCGGGCCTTGGCCGGGCGGCCCGCTGGGTCGGACGCACCCTCGGACAGCTGCCTGCGGACACCCGTCTGCCCTGGCACCGGGTGCTCGGCGCCGGCGGCAGGCTGAGCCTGGCATTGGGTACCCCGTCGGGGGATGAACAACGGGCGCGGCTGCGCGCGGAGGGTGTGAATGTAACCAACAATCGTGTGGATATGACGCGCCATGGCTGGCGCCCGATGGAGCACAGCGGTTAGAGTGCGCGCTTTGTTTTCGCAAACTTGAGGCAGATGTTGGCCCATGCCCCGTAAAACCTGGCGCGCTGCGCTTGCTGCCTATGCCAGCCCGTCAACCTTGGTACTTTTGCTGCTCGGTTTCGCCGCCGGCCTGCCCTACATGCTGGTGTTCTCCACCCTCTCGGTGTGGTTGCGCGAAGCAGGCGTAGCCCGCGAAACCATTGGTTACGCCAGCCTGATCGGCCTGGCCTACGCCTTCAAGTGGGTGTGGTCGCCGCTGCTCGACCAATGGCGCCTGCCCCTGCTCGGCAGCCTGGGGCGCCGTCGGTCCTGGCTGTTGCTGTCACAATCGCTGGTGGTGATCGGGCTGGTCGGCATGAGCCTGTGCGACCCACAGCAGCACCTGTCCTGGCTGATTGCCCTGGCGGTACTGGTAGCCTTCGCTTCGGCGACCCAGGACATCGCCGTCGACGCCTACCGCCTGGAAATCGCCGATGACCAGCGCCAGGCCGCGCTCGCCGCCAGCTACATGGCCGGCTACCGGGTAGCGGCGCTGCTGGCGACGGCAGGCGCCCTGTTCTTCGCCGAGTGGTTCGGCTCCACTGGCTTCAGCTATTTGCACAAGGCCTGGGCCGGCACCTACGTGATGTTCGCGGTGATGATGCTGCCCGCAGTGTTCACCACCCTGATCATGCGCGAGCCGCCCGTCCCCATGCGGACCCAGCTGTCGGCAGCACGCTATGGGCTGGCGCACCAGCTGGCCTCGGTGTTCGTACTGATCATTCTGCTGGTGTCGGTACCGGCCAGCTTCACCCAGATGTTCAATACCGGCTGGTCCAGCGTCATCTCCGGGGATGCCACGCCCCTGGACCTGCTGCTGGAAGACCGCGCCTTCCTGCGCCTGATTCTCTATGTGCTGCTGACCTGGGCCTGCCTGTCGAGCCTGGGCCGTCGCGGCCTGGCCCCGGTACTGACGCCGGTGAACGACTTCATTGCCCGCTACCGCTGGCAGGCCCTGCTGCTGCTCGGCCTGATCGCCACCTATCGCATGTCGGACACGGTAATGGGCGTGATGGCCAACGTGTTCTATATCGACATGGGCTTCACCAAGGACCAGATCGCCAGTGTCAGCAAGATCTTCGGCCTGATCATGACCTTGGTCGGCGCCGGGGTTGGCGGCCTGCTGATCGTGCGCTTCGGCATCATGCCGATCCTGTTCATCGGCGGCGCGGCCTCGGCAGCTACCAATATCCTGTTCCTGATGCTGGCCGACATGGGCCCGAACCTGCAGATGCTGGTGGTGACCATTTCGCTGGACAACTTCAGCTCCGGGCTGGCCACCTCGGCCTTCGTCGCCTACCTGTCGAGCCTGACCAACCTGAAGTTCTCGGCGACCCAGTACGCGTTGCTCAGCTCGATCATGCTGCTGTTGCCGCGCCTGATCGGCGGCTATTCAGGGGTCATGGTGGAGAAGTTCGGTTACCACGACTTCTTCCTGATCACCGCCTTGCTGGGCGTGCCGACGCTGATCCTGATCGCCCTGCAGTGGCGCCAGGAGGTCGGGCCGGGCAAACCGGTGGCAGCGGAACACTCAGCAGCCGAACGGCCCTGAGAGACCGCCTGAACCGGCTTGTTCGCAAACGGGCCGGTTCAGGCAAGAACGATCACTCGGCAACAGCCCCTTCCCCAGGACGCTGCCCCACCACGAACCACAACGGCCACAGCGCCAGCGCCCCTGCCACACCTGCCGCCAGGGCGAAATGTAGCAAACTCGCCCCGGCACCCATCATCGCCAGCAGTGCGCCACCCAGCCCCAGCAGGGCGATGGTGATCATCCCCAGCATGGCCGAGACCAGGCCCTTGCTCTGTTCGCTGGCGAACAGTGTCATGCGGTACAGCACCGCATTGGCCACGCCCAGCCCCAGCGCATACAGCGACATGCCCGCCACCACACTGGTCACGCTCGGCCGGTACCAGGTCGCCAGCACCATCAGGCCCAGGCCAGCCAGATACGGCCACAGCGCGCCACGCACCAGGGACGGTAGCGGGTAGCGCTCGGCGATACGGTTGATGATCAGGTTGCCCAGGATCAGCCCGCCAAATACCGGCAGTTGCCACAAGGCGTATTCCAGGGTGCTCAGCCCTTCATCGTGGATCAGCAGCACTGGCGACAGGCCAATCCAGGCAATCAACGGCAGGCCGACCAGGCCCAGCGCCGCGCTGCCAGCGACAAAACGCCGGTTGACCAGCAACTGGCCATAGCCGGCCAGCAGCGGCAACAGGTGAATCGGCGTGAATGCCAGGCGCGAACCGTCCCGGCGCTCCACCCCCAGGGTTTCCGGCATCAGCCGGTACAGCAACAGCCAGGCCAGGACCGCGCCCACGGCAAAGGCCACGAACAGCCAGCGCCAATCCAGCCACTGCAGCATCAAGGTACCTACCAGCGGCCCGAGCAGGGGCGACAGCAAGGCGATATTGGCCAACAGCGCCATCATGCGCACGGCGTCTGCCTCGCTGAAGGCTTCGTTCAAGGCCGGGTAGCTGACCGTGACCACAAAGCCCAGGCCAATGCCCTGCAGCAGGCGCAACAGGTTGAACAGGCCGATGTTGTCGACCCAGAAGGTTGCCAGGCAGGCAAGACCGAAGCAGGCGCAGCCGGTCAGCAGTAGCGGGCGCCGGCCATAGCGGTCGGCCAGCGGGCCGATCAGCCACTGCAGTACCCCCCCACCCAGCAGGTACAGGTTGAGCGCGTGGGGAATATATTCGGGGCTGGCGTTCAGGTCGCCGACCACCACCGGCATGGCCGGCATGACCGCATCGCTGGCCAGGTAGGTGAGCAGCTCGAACAGGGCCAGGGTAAGGCCGAACAGCAAGGCGCGCAGGGGGGTGATGTACAGCAGTGGTTTCATGATGGCGTATCGGGTGTGGCAGGTGGGTCAGGCTGTATGCCAGAAATGCCGGGATATTGCTGTGAACAAGTGTAAAAAACCGGGGCAGCTGTGCTGCCCCGGCTTCACACGGTATTACTGCGCTGCAGTCTCCTGCACCACACGAATCACCCGCTGCGGGAACGGAATGTCGATCCCTTCGGCCTTCAACCGGTCGCGCGCATGCTCGTTGAGCATGAACATCACGTCCCAGTAATCAGCGGTCTTGGTCCACAGCCGCAACGACACGGTAATGGCACTGTCGCCCAGGGTGGCGACCACCGCCTGCGGCGCCGGGTCTGGCAGCACGCGCGGGTCCTGCGCCAGCTCCAGCAACACGTTGCGCGCCTTCTGCAGGTCGGCCTCGTAATCCACGCCCACATCGAACACCACCTTGCGCGTCGGCTGGCGGTTGGTGTTGGTGATGATGCCGTTGGACAGGCTGCCGTTAGGCATGATCACGGTCTTGTTGTCACCGGTGCGCAGCACGGTGTGGAAGATCTGGATGCTGTCGACGGTACCGGCCACGCCCTGCGCCTCGATCCAGTCGCCGATGCGGAACGGGCGGAACATCAGAATCAGCACGCCACCGGCGAAGTTCGCCAGGCTGCCTTGCAAGGCCAGGCCGATGGCCAGGCCGGCAGCACCGATGGCGGCGACGAACGAGGTGGTCTCGATACCGATCATCGACGCCACGCTGACCAGCAGCAGCACCTTCAGTACGATGTTCGACAGGGTACTGATGAACCCTTGCAACGCCAGGTCGGCGTTGCGCAGGCCGACCAGCGTGCCCAGGCGGGCGCTGACCTTGTTGATGATCCACCAGCCGACCGCCAGGGTCAGCAATGCCAGCAGCACACGGCTGCCGTATTCCATGATCAAGGGAATCCAGGTCTGCGATTGGCGGACCAGCTGATCGACTTCAGCGTTCAAATCCATATTCATCTCCTGATGCCGAGCGGCAAGTACACGGTAGAACAGGCCGCGCAGGTTTGCGCAGCCCAGGGCCCATGGACATCATTTCGCCATGAGGGTTCCGGTTGGCCCCTGCATCAGTCGCGGAAGTTGTTGAACTGCAGCGGCATGTCGAATTCCTTGGTGCGCAGCAGGGCAATGGCTTCCTGCAGGTCGTCGCGCTTCTTGCCGGTAACACGCACCTGCTCACCCTGGATGGCGGCCTGGACCTTGAGCTTGCCGTCCTTGATGGTGGCGACGATCTTCTTCGCCAGGTCCTTGTCGATGCCTTCGCGGAACTTGGCTTCCTGTTTCTTTTCCTTGCCCGAGGCGTACGGGTCCTTGGTTTCCAGGCACTTCACGTCGATCTTGCGCTTGACCAGCGCCAGGCGCAGGATTTCCAGCATCGCTTCGAGCTGGAACTCTTCCTCGGCGGTGAGCACCACGGTCTGCTCCTTGTCCTTGAACTCGAAGCTGCCCTTGCCCTTGAGGTCGTAGCGGCGGTCCAGGTCCTTGATGGCGTTGTCGACCGCGTTCTGCACTTCGTGCTTGTCCAGTTCCGATACCACGTCGAACGAAGGCATGGTTGTTCTCCCAAAATAAAAGCGCGCTCGGGCTGAAGATGGAGCGCGCTGGGTTTGACGGTTAAAATGCGGGCTCATTATAACGGGTTGCGAAACGCATATGAGCAGCACCTGGCATATTCTCGGCGCCGGTAGCCTGGGCAGCCTGTGGGCCTGCCGCCTGGCGCGCGCAGGCAAGGCAGTGCGCCTGATCCTGCGCGACGGGCAACGCTTGCAGGCCTACCAGCAGGCCGGCGGCCTGACCTTGGTGGAACAGGACCAGCAACGCCACTACGCCATCCCTGCCGAAACCGCGCAGGCCCATGGCCCGATCCACCGCCTGCTGGTGGCCTGCAAGGCCTACGACGCCGCCCCGGCGATAGCCGGCGTGGCAGCGCGGCTGGCCGACGACGCCGAGGTCGTACTGTTGCAGAATGGCCTGGGCAGCCAGGACGAGGTGGCCGACCTGGTGCCGCGCGCGCGCTGCATCTTCGCCTCCAGCACCGAAGGTGCGTTTCGCGAGGGCGACTGGCAGGTACGCTTTGCCGGCCACGGTTTCAACTGGCTGGGCGACCCGCGCAACCCCGCGGCCCCGGCCTGGTTCGATGACCTGCACGAAGCCGGCATCCCCGCCGAATGGACGGTGGATATCCTCACCCGCCTGTGGCGCAAACTGGCGCTCAATTGCGCCATCAACCCGCTGACCGTGCTGCATGACTGCCAGAACGGCGGGCTGCTCGGGCACCTGGGCGATGTGGACAAAGTGTGCGCCGAGCTGGCCCAGTTGCTGCGCCACTGCGGCCAGCCGCAGGCAGCGGTCGAACTGAACGAAGAGGTCCAGCGGGTGATCGTCGCCACCGCAGCCAACTACTCTTCCATGTACCAGGACGTTCGCGCCGGCCGCCGCACCGAGGTGCATTACCTGCTCGGCCACGCCTGCCGCGTCGCCGGCCGTCATGGCCTGCAACTGCCGGCGCTGGAACGCCTGCAGCAGCGCCTGGTCGATAACCTGCGTGTGCGTGGCTTGCCCTGCGACTGACGCGGCCCCTTCAACCGGATAAGGACATTGCCTCGCCCATGACCTTGCGCCAACGCCTGGAAAACCTCCCGGTCGGGCAGAAGCTGCTGGCAGCCCTGCTGGTATTGCTGGTGACCATCTTGCTGGTGGCCAACCTCACCTTCATCAGCGCCGCCTACTGGATCACCCAGGAGAGCATGGCGCCACAGGCACTGCACACCATCGGCCGGCTGGTGGCCAACCCGCAGCTGGCCGCCCGCGCCGGCGACAACCCGGACGCCGCCAGCGCCCTGCTCAAGGAGCTGGACAGCTACACGCCGCTGCGTGCCGCCGCCGTCTACGGTGGCGACGGCCGCATGCTGGCGCAACTGCAGCATGGCGAGCCGCTGGCCCTGCCCAAGCGGTTTCGCAACATCGATGGCTGGCGCCTGATGGAGTTTCGCAGCACCCAGCTGATCCGCATGCCACGCGAGGCCAACCCGCCGGCCCACCTGTTGCTGGTAGCCAGCAGTGAGCTGCCTACCGCCTTCTACACCGGCACCCTCAGCGCCAGCCTGGCCATCCTGGTGTTCAGCGTCCTGCTGTGGATCTTCATTGCCCGGCAGATCAAACGCCTGATCACCCAGCCGATCAACCAGCTTGAGGAACTCAGCCGCCAGGTCACCCGCGAAGAAAGCTACGCCCTGCGTGCCCAGCGCGGTAACGACGACGAAATCGGCAGCCTCGCCGAAGCGTTCAACACCATGCTTTCACGCATCGAAGCGCGCGAACAGCAGCTCAAGCGCACCCGCGACGAGTTCCAGGAAGCCTATGACCAGGCCCAGGGCCTGGCCGAGGAAACCCGTCATACCAACCGCAAGCTGGAGCTGGAAGTCCAGGTGCGCAGCAAGATCGAGAAGAAGCTCACCGGTTTCCAGAACTACCTCAACAGCATCATCGACTCGATGCCCTCGGCGCTGATCGCCCTCGACGAGCAGCTCTACGTGACCCAGTGGAACCACGAAGCCACGGTACTTTCCGGCACGCCGCTGGACGAGGCGCTGAACCAGCCGATCTTCATTGCCTTCGAACCGCTCAAGCCGTTCCTGCCGCAACTGAAGGAAACCGTGGAAAAGCACCGGGTGGCGAAGATCGAGCGGGTCACCTGGCCCAAGGGCGACGACCTGCGCCACTATGCCCTGACCTTCTACCCACTGACCGGTGGCGGTGGCCGTGGCGTGGTCATCCGCATCGACGACATCACCCAGCGCCTGTCGCTGGAAGAAATGATGGTGCAATCGGAGAAAATGCTGTCGGTCGGCGGCCTGGCCGCCGGCATGGCCCACGAGATCAACAACCCGCTGGGCGCGATCCTGCATAACGTGCAGAACATCCGCCGGCGCCTGTCGCCAGAGCTGCCGCGTAACCTCGAACAGGCCGAAGAGCTGGGCATCGACCTGGCTACGGTCAACCGCTACCTGGACAGCCGCGATGTACCGCAATTGCTTGACGGCATCCAGCAGGCCGGCGCCCGGGCGGCGAAAATCGTCACCCACATGCTCAGCTTCAGCCGCCGCAGCAACCGCCAGCTGGCGCCGTGCGACCTGCCGGCACTGATCGACCAGGCGGTGGAGATTGCCGGCAACGACTTCGACCTGGCGATCGGCTTCGATTTCAAGGGCACGGCCATCGTGCGCCAGTTCGACCCGGAACTGGGCCCGGTGCCATGCACCGCCAACGAACTGGAGCAGGTGCTGCTCAACCTGTTGAAGAACGCCGCCCAGGCCATCCACCAGCGGCCACGGCCGAGCGAGCCCGGGCGCATCACCCTGCGCACCCGGCTGAACCCGCCGTGGGCGGAAATCCAGGTCGAGGACAACGGCGTCGGCATGCCCGAGGGGGTGCGCAAGCGTACCTTCGAGCCGTTCTTCACCACCAAGGAGATCGGCCAGGGCACGGGGCTGGGCCTGTCGGTTTCGTACTTCATCATCACCAACAACCACAAGGGGCAGATGGAAGTGCAGTCCACGCCCGGCCAGGGCACCTGCTTCACCCTGCGCCTGCCCCTTGTCCAGCCGGCCACGCTGGCACCGGCTACAACGGAGGCATGACATGGGCTATCGCCTGTCGAAGATCTACACACGCACTGGCGACAAGGGCGAGACCGGCTTGGGCGATGGGCGCCGGGTACCCAAGGACCACCCGCGGATCGAGGCGATCGGCGAGGTGGATAGCCTGAACAGCCAGTTGGGATTGCTGCTGGCAGGGCTGGCCGAGCAAGGGCTGGATGAAGTGAGCAAGGTACTCGCGCCCTGCCAACACCGCTTGTTCGACCTCGGCGGTGAGCTGGCCATGCCCAGCTACCAGGCGCTGGACCTGGCCGAGGTGGAGCGCCTGGAAGCCGCGATCGATGTGTGGAATGAAGAACTGGGGCCGCTGAAGAACTTCATCTTGCCCAGTGGCTCGGCGCTGGTGGCGCAGGCACATGTATGCCGCAGCCTGGCGCGCAGTGCCGAGCGGCGCTGCCAGCATCTGAATGCCATGGAGCCACTGGCGGGGGTTGGCTTGGCATACATCAACCGGCTATCCGATCTGCTGTTCGTGGCGGCGCGGATCATCGGGCGGCGGCAGGGGCTTGCCGAGGTGTTGTGGCAGCCAGCTGCCAAGTCTGAAGGCTGAGATTTTGGGGCTGCTGTGCAGCCCCGGTTACCGGAGACTCAAATTTCCGGCCACAACGCCCGGATTCCGGCCACACCCTGTGCCCCGGCAGCCCAGGCCTGCTCCCGCTCACCTGGCCCGACGCCACCCAGCAGATAGACCGGCTTGTTGAACCCGGCGATCATCCGTTGCGCTTCGTCCCACCCCAGCGGCACGGCGTCAGGGTGAGTCTGGGTCGCCTGCACCGGCGACAAGGTCACGAAATCCACCCCCATCTGCTCCGCCAGCGCCAGTTCTTCGGCGCTATGGCAGGAGGCCGCCAGCCAACGCTCCCGGGGGAATGGCCGGCCATTCGGCGCATACTTGCGCAATTGTGCGGCGGTCAGGTGCCAACCCGCCGAGGGGAAGTCCCCCAGCCATTCCAGCGGCCCCTTGAGCATCAGCTGTGCCTTGCCCGCGCACAGCCCGACCGCGTCCACCGCCACGTCGCGGTACTTGGGGTCATACATGTCCGGGGCGCGCAACTGGATCAGGCGTATACCGTTGGCCACGGCCTTCTGGATACCCTTGAGCAGCTGCGGCACTTCCAGGCCATCCGGGGTGATCAGGTACTGGTCCGGCAGGCGTGCGGCGGCAACGATCGGCTTGTTGGCCTCGGGGAATTCATATTGCGGCAGATCGCGCGGGGCAACCCACGCCAGCGGCTGGCCCTCCGCGCCATGCGGTTCACCGGTAAACGCCTCGACTTCGCGAACGTCCAGCAGCACCTGCTTGTCCGGGTAATCGTGGCTGACCTTGATCAGCGCGCGCGAACGGCTTACCTCGATGCCCAGCTCTTCGCGCAGCTCACGGGCCAGCGCTGCTTCGACGCCCTCGCCCTCCTCCACCTTGCCACCGGGGAACTCCCACAGGCCACCCTGGTGCTGGGTATCGGCACGGCGCGCGATCAGGATGCGGCCATCGCTACCGCGAATGACGGCTGCTACAACATGAATCCGTTTCACCCTTCACGCTCCGCCAGGCCAGCCCGCTGCCAGGCCTGGAAGGCCGGCCATTGATAAATGGTCTCGATATAGGCCGCCGCCTCGGCCGGCACTTCCACGCGGTAGGTGCGCAGGCGCACGGCCACCGGGGCGAAGAAGGCATCGGCCAGGCTCGGCTTGCCGAACAGGAACGGGCCGCTTTCCTTGGCCACCAGGCGGCATTCGGACCACAGCGCAACGATGCGGTCGATATCGATTTGTACCTCCAGCGGCACGCTGTCCAGCGCCTGGTCGCGCGACAGGTCGAACGGCATGGCACTGCGCAGGGCGAGGAAGCCGCCATGCATCTGCGCGCAGGCCGAGCGGGCCTGGGCCCGGGCGGCTACGTCGGCAGGCCATAGCTGGGCCTCGGGGTGGCGTTCGTTGAGGTATTCGGCGATGGCCAGCGAGTCGGCGATCACCCCGTGCTCGGTCTTCAGCAGCGGCACCTTGCCGGTGGCGGAGAAGGCCAGGATGCGCTGCCGGGTGTCAGGCTGGTTGAGTTTGATCAGGGTTTCTTCGTAGGGCACGCCAGCCAGTTCGAGGGCCAGCGCGCCGCGCAGCGACCAGGAGGAATACAGCTTGTCGCCGATGATCAGTTGATAGCTCATGGTTCGGCTCCATGGATCTGGGGGTTTTGGGTTGTCTTGCAGCCCTTGCGCAGATAAATCCGCTTCCTACAACGGCCGCAGAGCCCCTGCAGGAGCGGATTTATCCGCAAAAGGGCCGCAAAGCGGCCCCATTTGAATCAGGTACGGTATTCGGCGTTGATCTTCACGTACTCGTGGGACAGGTCGGTGGTCCAGATGGTTTCGCTGCACTGGCCGCGACCCAGTTCGATGCGGATGGTGATTTCTTCCTGGGCCATGACCTTGGCGCCCTGGTCTTCGGTGTAGCTCGGGCTGCGCCCGCCTTTGCTGGCGATGCAGACGTTGTCCAGGTACACGTCGATCAGGTTCACATCCAGCTCCGGCACGCCGGCACGGCCGACGGCGGCAAGGATGCGGCCCCAGTTCGGGTCGGAGGCGAACAGCGCAGTCTTGATCAGCGGCGAGTGGGCCACGGCGTAACCGACATCCAGGCATTCCTGGTGGTTGCCGCCGCCGTTGACCTGCACGGTCACGAACTTGGTGGCACCTTCGCCGTCACGGACGATGGCCTGGGCCACTTCCATGCACACTTCGAACACGGCTTTCTTCAGCGCTTCGAACAGTGCGCCGCTGGCTTCGGTGACTTCCGGCAGGTTGGCCTTGCCAGTGGCAATCAGCATGCAGCAGTCGTTGGTCGAGGTATCGCCATCGATGGTGATGCGGTTGAACGACTTGTTGGCGCCGTCGAGGATCAGGTCCTTGAGCACCGCCGGGGCAACCTTGGCGTCAGTGGCGATGTAGCCGAGCATGGTGGCCATGTTCGGGCGGATCATGCCGGCACCCTTGCTGATGCCGGTCACGGTAACGGTCACGCCATCGTGCTGGAACTGGCGGCTGGCGCCCTTGGGCAGGGTGTCGGTGGTCATGATGCCGGCGGCGGCTTCAGCCCAGTGGTTTTCCGACAGGTTGTCGAGGGCGGCCTGCAGCGCGCCTTCGATCTTTTCCACCGGCAGCGGTTCGCCGATCACGCCGGTGGAGAATGGCAGTACCGACTCGGCCGGTACGCCGGCCAGTTCGGCAAGCTTGGCGCAGGTGCGCTCGGCAGCGGCCAGGCCTGGCGCGCCGGTACCGGCGTTGGCGTTGCCGGTGTTGGTCAGCAGGTAGCGCACGGTGCCCTGGACACGCTGCTTGGACAGGATCACTGGCGCTGCGCAGAAGGCATTGAGGGTGAATACACCCGCCACGCTGGAACCTTCGGCACAGCGCATGACCACCACATCCTTGCGCCCCGGGCGCTTGATACCGGCAGAAGCGATACCGAGTTCAAAACCCGGAACCGGGTGCAAGGTGGGCAAAGGACCAAGACCAACAGCCATTAGAGCGCTCCTAGAAAATACGGTTGATATCGAAAAGCGGGGCCGCTTCGCGCCCCATCGCGACACAAGGCCGCTCCCACATAGGACGGCGCAGCGTTGCGGCTGTGCGCCATCCCTGTGGGAGCGGCCTTGTGTCGCGACAGGGCCGCAACGCGGCCCCATTCAGGTCAGATCACTCGATCTGCCCGTGGCAATGCTTGAACTTCTTGCCCGAACCACACCAGCACGGCTCGTTGCGGCCCAGCTTCTGGTCGTTGCGTACCGGCGCCGAGGCAACCGCCACTTCGGCGCCCTCTTCATTCAGTTGCTCGCTTTCCAGGCCCGGGGCAGCGGCGTGCTGGAACTGCATGCGGCTGGCCAGTTCCTCGGCTTCGCGACGCAGGCGGGCTTCCTCTTCGGCCGGGTCTTCGCGGCGCACCTGAACGTGCGACAGCACGCGGATGGTGTCGCGCTTGATCGACTCGAGCAGCTCCTGGAACAGGCTGAAGGATTCGCGCTTGTACTCCTGCTTCGGGTTCTTCTGCGCATAACCACGCAGGTGGATACCGTGACGCAGGTGGTCCATGGTCGACAAGTGGTCTTTCCACAGGTCGTCCAGCACACGCAGCAGAATCTGCTTCTCGAAGGTGCGCAGGGCCTCGATACCGGCCTGGTCTTCCTTCTCGGTGTACGCAGTGGTGATCTCGTTCAGCAGCTTCTCGCGCAGGGTCTCTTCGTAGAGGTGATCGTCCTCGTCGAGCCACTGCTGGATCGGCAGCTTGATGGCGAAATCGCTGGCCAGCGAAGCTTCCAGGCCGGCCACGTCCCACTGCTCGGGCAGCGACTGCGGCGGAATGTGCTGGCTGATGGTGGCGTCGAGGACTTCCTTGCGGAATTCGACGATGGTGTCGCCGATATTCTCGGCGGCCAGCAGGCTGTTGCGCATGTGGTAGATCACCTTGCGCTGCTCGTTGGCCACGTCGTCGTATTCGAGCAATTGCTTGCGGATATCGAAGTTGCGACCTTCGACCTTGCGCTGAGCCTTCTCGATGGCGTTGGTGACCATGCGGTGTTCAATCGCCTCACCCGACTGCATGCCCAGCGCCTTCATGAAGTTCTTCACCCGGTCAGAGGCGAAGATACGCATCAGGCTGTCTTCCAGCGACAGGTAGAAGCGGCTGGAACCCGGGTCACCCTGACGGCCGGAACGGCCACGCAACTGGTTGTCGATGCGGCGCGACTCGTGACGCTCGGAGGCGATCACATGCAGGCCACCCGACTCGATCACCTGCTGGTGACGCTTCTGCCAGTCGGCCTTGATCTGGGCGATCTGCTCGGCGGTGGGGTTTTCCAGGGCGGCCACTTCGGCCTCCCAGTTACCGCCCAGCAGAATGTCGGTACCACGGCCGGCCATGTTGGTGGCGATGGTCAACGCACCTGGCGCACCCGCCTGGGCGATGATCTCGGCTTCCTTCTCGTGATACTTGGCGTTGAGCACCTTGTGCTCGATACCTTCCTTTTTCAGGAGGTTGGACATGTGCTCCGACGTTTCGATGGTCGCCGTACCGACCAGCACCGGGCGGCCCTGCTTCATGCTTTCCTTGATGTCGGCGATGATCGCGGCGTATTTCTCGTCGGCAGTCAGGTACACCAGGTCGTTGAAGTCCTTGCGCGCCAACGGCTTGTTCGGCGGAATGACCATCACGTTGAGGCCATAGATCGACTGGAACTCGAACGCTTCGGTGTCGGCGGTGCCGGTCATGCCGGACAGCTTGGTGTACAGGCGGAAGTAGTTCTGGAAAGTGGTCGAAGCCAGGGTCTGGCTTTCGGCCTGGATGTTCAGGTTCTCTTTGGCTTCGATGGCCTGGTGCAGGCCTTCGGACAGACGACGGCCCGGCATGGTACGCCCGGTGTGCTCGTCGATCAGCAGAACCTGGCCGTCCTGGACGATGTATTCGATGTTGCGGTGGAACAGCTTGTGCGCACGCAGGCCGGCATAGACGTGGGTGAGCAGGCTCAGGTTGTGCGCCGAGTAGAGGCTCTCGCCCTCGGCCAGCAGGCCGGCCTGGGTGAGCATCTCTTCGATGAACTGGTGACCGGCTTCGTTCAGCTCGACCTGGCGGCTCTTCTCGTCGATGGTGAAGTGGCCTTCCTGGGTGACCTGGCCTTCCACTTCCTCGATATGCTGCTTCAGGCGCGGAATCAGGCGGTTGATCTCGATGTACAGCTTGGAGCTGTCCTCGGCCTGGCCGGAGATGATCAGCGGGGTACGCGCTTCGTCGATGAGGATGGAGTCCACTTCGTCGATCACGGCGAAGTTCAGTTCACGCTGGAACTTCTCTTCCTGGCTGAACGCCATGTTGTCGCGCAGGTAGTCGAAACCGAATTCGTTGTTGGTGCCGTAGGTGATGTCGGCCGCGTAGGCCGCGCGCTTTTCTTCCGGCGGCTGGAAGGCCGAAACGATGCCCACGGACAGGCCGAGGAACTCGTACAGGGGGCGCATCCAGTTGGCGTCACGGCGGGCCAGGTAGTCGTTGACGGTGACCACGTGCACGCCCTTGCCGGACAATGCGTTGAGGTACACGGCCAGGGTACCGACCAAGGTCTTGCCTTCACCGGTACGCATTTCTGCGATCATGCCCTCGTGCAGGGTCATGCCGCCGATCAGCTGCACGTCGAAGTGGCGCATGCCCATCACGCGCTTGCCGGCCTCACGGGCCACGGCGAAGGCTTCCGGCAGCAACTGGTCCAGTGTCTCGCCTTTGGCCAGGCGCTCCTTGAACTCTGCGGTCTTGCCCCGCAGTTGCTCGTCGGAGAGGGCCACCATCTTCTCTTCGAGAGCATTGACGATGTTCACCGTCTTGAGCATGCGTTTCACTTCACGCTCGTTCTTGCTTCCAAAAAGTTTCTTTAACAAAGGCGCAAACATATCGGCAGGATCTTCCACACGTAGGGATGGAGGGCGGCCCCATGAGTCGCCCGTGCAGCCCTGAGGCCGCATGCGAACGAGCATTCTACCCGGAAACGATGGTGAGGAAAGTGGTGGATTGCCACGATGCTTGTACAGCGTTTTGGCGGGGGCTGGTTTTAGATAGGGGCATTTTCCCCGAGTTCAAGGTTCGGCAAGATGAAAGGTGTCGAGAATGACTCTTGGCTTGTATAGCCTGAACCGGCCTCTTCGCGGGCTTGCCCGCTCCCACAGGCATTACATGACACTCGAGCTCTGTGGTGATCCTGTGGGAGCGGGCAAGCCCGCGAAGAGGCCGGTTCAGGCCATAGAGATGTTAGACTGCGGACCATGTAACCTCATGCGTACCCCCATGGCCTACAAACCCTCCCCCGCCCAGCCGCCCTCGGCCCTGCTGCGCCAGGTGCGCCCGCTGCGCCTGCTGCTGAACCAGGCCGAACGCCTGGAGCACCTGCAACGCCTGCTGGAAAGCCAGCTGCAACCAGCCGCACGCGAGCATTGCCATGTCGCGTCGTGGCGCGATGGCACGTTGTTGCTGGTAGTCACCGACGGCCATTGGGCGACCCGCCTGCGCTACCAGCAAAAACGCCTGATGTCGGCGTTACAGGGCATGGAGGCATTCGCCAACCTCAGGCGCATCCTGTACAAGGTCCAACCCCCGCTGGTGCCAGCCAAGCGTGGTGGCCATGCTGCGGAACTGTCCAATAATGCAGCCGAAAGCCTGCGCGATACCGCCGAGGGCATCACTGACCCCAAGCTGCGCGCAGCGCTGGAAAGGCTGGCAGCTCACGCCCAGGACAAGCGCTGATACCCTTCGGGACTGCTGCGCAGTCCATTCGCGGGCACGCCCGCTCCCACAGGTCCTGCGCCGCTCCAGAGGCGGTGAGCACCCTCTGGGAGCGGGCGTGCCCGCGAATGGCCGGACCTGCCGGGCAAAATGCGCCAGCCATAAAAAAGGCCACCCGAAGGTGGCCTTAATGAACTAGAGAGTGTTCGAACTTACACGGCCGCAACAGGGCGCATGTACGAGATCGGTGCCGTGCTGGCATCTTCGAAAGTGACCACTTCCCAGGCATCGGTTTCGGCAATCAGCTTGCGCAACAGCTGGTTGTTCAGCGCGTGGCCGGACTTGAAGCCCTTGAACTCGCCGATCAGGCTGTTGCCCAGCAGATAGAGGTCGCCGATGGCGTCGAGGATCTTGTGCTTGACGAATTCGTCTTCGTAACGAAGGCCGTCTTCGTTGAGCACGCCGTCCTCATCGACCACGATGGCGTTCTCGACACTGCCACCCAGCGCAAGGTTGTGCTTGCGCAGGTATTCGATGTCACGCATGAAACCGAAAGTACGCGCGCGGCTGACTTCCTTCACGAACGAGGTGCTGGAAAAGTCGACGCTGGCGCTCTGGGTCCGGTTGCGAAGCACCGGGTGATCGAAGTCGATCTCGAAGCTCACCTTGAACCCGTCGAAAGGCAGGAAAGTGGCGCGCTTGTCGCCCTCTTCCACGGTAACCTCGCGCAGGATGCGGATGAACTTCTTGGCTGCGTCCTGTTCTTCCAGGCCGGCAGACTGAATCAGGAATACAAAGGGTCCGGCGCTGCCATCCATGATCGGCACTTCCGAGGCGGAGAGCTCGACGTAGGCGTTATCGATGCCCAGGCCCGCCATGGCGGAGAGCAGGTGCTCGACCGTATCGACCTTGACGTCACCGTTGACCAGCGTCGTCGACATGGTTGTCTCGCCGACGTTGGCCGCGCGCGCCGGGATTTCGACCACAGGGTCGAGGTCGGCGCGGCGGAAGACGATGCCGGTGTCAACAGGTGCAGGCTTGAGGGTCAGGTAAACCTTCTCCCCGGAGTGCAGACCGACACCTGTGGCACGGATGGTATTCTTCAGGGTGCGTTGTTTAATCATGGCATTGGCCGCTTCAGCGCAAATTGCGAACAGGTATCAACAAAGGCTGGGGATGATAACAGACCCAACCTTTGATGAATACCAATCACCTTTATACCCCTGATAAATTCCATTAATCAGCCTGGCGACGCAGGAATGCCGGGATATCGAGGTAGTCCAGGTCATCCTGCGGGTTGAGTTTAGCCGCTGCAGCAGCGCCTGCATGGGCCTGGTTGCGCATCACGGTCGGGCGCTCCAGGTCGCGGTAGTTGACCGCAGGCTGCTCCTGGCGAACCGGCGCCGGGTTCGATGCTTCATACGCCTGCTGGGCAGTCTGCAGGGTGTTGTCGACCACCTTCACAGGCTTCTCGATGCGCGCGCCCAGGCCAGTGGCCACTACGGTCACGTGCAGCTCGTCACGCATGTCCGGGTCGATCACGGTGCCGACCTTGACCATGGCGTGGTCGGAGGCGAAGGCTTCGATGATGCTACCCACATCGGAGTATTCACCCAGCGACAGGTCCGGGCCGGCGGTGATGTTGACCAGGATGCCGCGCGCGCCCTGCAGGTTGACGTCCTCCAGCAGCGGGTTGCGGATGGCCGCTTCGGTCGCTTCACGCGCACGGTTCGGGCCGCTGGCGCAGCCGGTACCCATCATGGCCATGCCCATTTCACCCATCACGGTGCGCACGTCGGCGAAGTCGACGTTGATCATGCCCGGGCGCTTGATGATGTCGGAAATACCGCGCACCGCACCGGCGAGTACGTCGTCAGCCTTGGCGAAGGCGGACAGCAGGCTGGCATCCTTGCCCAGGATGGTCAGCAGCTTCTCGTTCGGGATGGTGATCAGCGAGTCGACGCTTTCGGCCAGCATGCGGATGCCTTCATCGGCGATCTGCATGCGCTTGCGGCCTTCGAACGGGAACGGACGGGTCACCACGGCAACGGTGAGAATGCCCATTTCCTTGGCCACTTCGGCGATGATCGGCGCAGCACCGGTACCGGTACCGCCGCCCATGCCAGTGGTGATGAACACCATGTTGGTGCCCTGCAGCACTTCAGCGATGCGCTCACGGTCTTCCAGCGCGGCCTGGCGGCCGACTTCCGGATTGGCACCGGCACCCAGGCCCTTGGTCACGCCAGTGCCCAATTGCAGGATGGTGCGCGCGCCGATGTTTTTCAGCGCCTGGGCATCGGTGTTGGCGCAGATGAATTCCACGCCTTCGATGCTGCTCTTGACCATGTGGTTGACGGCGTTGCCGCCACCACCGCCAACGCCGATCACCTTGATGACCGGGCTTTGCGGGACGTTGTCTACGAGCTCGAACATTTTCCCTCTCCTTACAGTTCTCTAGTTGTCGCGCCTACCACTACTGCTTTGAAACTTAGAAGTTGCCCTGGACCCAGCGCTTGAAGCGTTCAAGCACCGGGGCCTTCGGTTCATCGCCATAGCTGTTGTTGCTGCTGTTACCGGTCAGGGGCAGGTCTTCGGTCTGCTTCTGCAGGCCGTAGGTGAGCAAGCCCACGCCGGTGGAATAGATCGGGTTGCGAACCACGTCGCTCAGCCCCCGAACGCTGTGCGGCACGCCCAGGCGTACCGGCATGTGGAAGATTTCCTCTGCCAGTTCCACGGCGCCTTCCATCTTCGCGGTGCCGCCGGTAAGGACGATGCCGGCCGGCACCAGGTCCTCGTAACCGCTGCGGCGCAGCTCGGCCTGGATCAGGGTGAAGAGCTCGTCGTAACGCGGCTCCACCACCTCGGCCAGGGCCTGGCGCGACAGCTCGCGCGGTGGTCGGTCGCCCACGCTCGGCACCTTGATGGTCTCGCCGGCACCGGCCAGCTTGGCCAGGGCGCAGGCGTAGCGGATCTTGATTTCTTCGGCGTACTGGGTCGGCGTGCGCAGGGCCATGGCGATGTCGTTGGTCACCTGGTCGCCAGCGATCGGGATTACCGCGGTGTGACGAATCGCGCCCTCGGTGAAGATGGCGATATCGGTGGTGCCGCCGCCGATGTCCACCAGGCACACGCCCAGCTCTTTTTCATCGTCGGTCAGCACCGAGTAGGCCGAGGCCAGCTGCTCGAGGATGATGTCGTCGATTTCCAGGCCACAGCGGCGTACGCATTTCTCGATGTTCTGCGCCGCGTTGACCGCGCAGGTGACCACATGGACCTTGGCTTCCAGACGCACGCCAGACATGCCCAGCGGCTCGCGCACGCCTTCCTGGTTGTCGATCACGTAGTCCTGCGGCAGGGTGTGCAGCACCCGCTGGTCGGCCGGGATGGCGACGGCCTGGGCGGCATCGAGCACGCGTTCGAGGTCAGCCAGGCTGACTTCGCGGTCGCGGATGGCGACGATGCCGTGGGAGTTCAGGCTGCGGATGTGGTTGCCAGCCACGCCGACGAACGCCGAGTGGATGCGGCAGCCGGCCATCAGCTGCGCTTCTTCGACAGCGCGCTGGATCGACTGCACGGTGGACTCGATGTTAACCACCACGCCTTTTTTCAGGCCGCGGGACGGATGGGTACCGATCCCGACGATTTCCAGGGTGCCGTCCTCGCCCACTTCGCCCACCAGCGCCACCACCTTGGAGGTGCCGATGTCCAGCCCGACGATCATTTTGCCGCTATGCGCGTTTGCCATGGTCCTGCCTCTCTCTAATTCTTCGCAACGGCGGGTTGGGCCGTCGTCGGTGCAATCGGTTCCCGCCATCCAACGGCAAGTCCGTTGGCGTATCGCAGATCGATGCGGGCGATGTTGGTGATCTGCTCTTTAAGGGTCTTGTCGTAAATGGCAATGAAACGGCGCATCTTCTCCACCAGATGGTCGCGCCCCAGCAGCAGCTCGATACCCGGCCCGGCGCTGCTCGCACCGGTGGTCAGGAACCAGCTGCCTCGCTCGCGCAGCTCCAGGCGAGCGATGGAAAAGCCCAAGGGGCGCAGCATCTGGCTCAATACCTGATACTGCTGCATGACTTGTTGCTGCGCACGCTGCGGCCCGGCCAGCTGCGGCAGGTGTTCATAGTTGGCCAGTTCGCGCGGGGTGAAGGCCTGGCCCTGGTTGTTGAGCAAGGCTTCGTCCCCCCAGCGTGCTACCGGCAACTGTTCTTCCAGGTGGATCACCACCTCGTCGGGCCACACCCGGCGCACTTCGGCATGGGCGATCCACGGCATCTGCTCGAGCTCGGCACGCATCGCCGGCAGGTCGACACTGAAGAAGCTCGCCGCGACGTACGGCGCAATACGTTGTTGCACCGACTGCTGGCTGATGTAGCTGAGGTCGCCCTGCACGTCGATCTTGGTGATCGGCCGGTCGGCGTACGGCATCAGCCGAATGGCGCCTTCATAGGCGCCAAAGCCGGCGGCCACCAGCACCACCGGCCACAGCAGGCGCTTCAGCCCGCCCAGGCTAGGCCGCGGCAGGCGCGCCGATACGGGCTCGTCGGCCACCAGCCGGCTGGCACCACGCGGCACCGGCTTGCTACGGCCGGTAACGGGTTGCTGCTGACGTATCATCGCGCCTTGCATGATGGTTAACCTCGCGTCGCCACGCTTTCGGCCAGGATCGCCAGCACCAGTTGCTGGAAGTCCAGGCCGGCCGCGCGAGCCGCCATGGGCACCAGGCTATGGTCGGTCATGCCGGGTGCGGTGTTGACTTCGAGCAGCCAGAACCGGCCCTGCTCGTCCTGCATCACGTCCAGCCGCCCCCAGCCTTCGATGCCGATGGCATCGCAGGCGCGCGCGGTCAGGTCGATCAGTTCCTGTTCCTTGACACTGTCCAGGCCGCATGGAATGCGGTACTGGGTATCGTTGGCGATGTACTTGGCGTCGTAGTCGTAGAACACGTGCGGCGTACCCAGGGCGATCGGCGGCAACACCTGGCCGCGCAACACCGCGACGGTGAACTCCGGGCCGTGAATCCATTGCTCGACCAGGACTTGCGAATCGTACTTGGCGGCATCTTTCCAGGCGGCGATCAGCTCTTCCACGCTGTTCACCTTGGCCATGCCGATACTCGAACCTTCATGGGCCGGTTTGACGATCAATGGGAAGCCCAGTTCAGTGCCGGCGGCAACGCAATCGTGTTCGCTGCCCAGCACCGCGTGGCGCGGGGTTGGAATACCCAGGCTCTGCCACACCTGCTTGGTGCGCAGCTTGTCCATGGCCAGCGCCGAGGCAAGGATGCCACTGCCGGTGTAAGGGATGCCCAGGCACTCGAGCAGGCCTTGCATGCTGCCGTCTTCACCGCCACGGCCGTGGAGGATGATGAAGGCGCGGTCGATCTGCTCGCTTTGCAGGCGCGCGAGCAGGTCGTCACCCACGTCGATGGCGACGACGTCGACACCGGCAGTGGTCAGCGCGTCGATCACCGCGGCGCCGGACTTCAGCGACACTTCACGCTCGGCACTCTTGCCGCCGTACAGCACCGCGACGCGCCCGAACGCCTTGACGTCCAGGGTCGAGTGCAGTTTTTCGTAGGCGCTGGTCATTTCGACTTCTCCTGCTTGGCGCCTGCGAACAGCGGGCTTTTCATCAATTGCGGGGCCAGCCCGCCGACATCACCGGCACCCTGGCAGATCAGGATGTCGCCAGCGCGCAGCAGTGGCTTGACCAGCGGCGCCAGCTCGACGCCACGTTCGATGTAGATCGGGTCCAGCTTGCCGCGCTGGCGGATGCTGTGGCACAGCTGGCGGCTGTCGGCTCCGGGAATCGGCTCTTCGCCCGCTGGGTAGACTTCCATCAGCAGCAGCACGTTGGCATCGCCCAGCACCTGGACGAAATCGTCGTACAGGTCGCGGGTGCGGCTGTAGCGGTGCGGCTGGTAGACGATCACCAGGCGGCGGCTTGGCCAGCCACCGCGCACGGCCTTGATCACCGCCGCCACTTCGGTGGGGTGGTGGCCGTAGTCGTCGACCAGCATCACGCTGCCGCCTTCGACCGGCAGTTCGCCGTACACCTGGAAGCGCCGACCGACGCCCTGGAAGCCGGACAGGCCCTGGACGATGGCCTCGTCGGTGATGCCTTCGTCAGTGGCGATGGCGATGGTGGCCAAGGCATTGAGGACGTTGTGGTTGCCGGGCATGTTCACCGACACTTCCAGCGGCTCGCGGTCACGCCGCAGCACGGTGAAATGGGTCTGCATGCCCTGCTGGCGCACGTTGATGGCGCGTACGTCGGCTTCTTCGCTGAAGCCGTAGGTCACGGTCGGGCGCTTGACCTGCGGCAGGATCTCACGCACCACCGGGTCGTCCAGGCACATCACGGCCAGGCCGTAGAACGGCAGGTTGTGAAGGAACTCGACGAAGGTTTTCTTCAGCTTGTTGAAGTCGCCTTCGTAGGTCGCCATGTGGTCGGCGTCGATGTTGGTGACCACCGCCACCATCGGCTGCAGGTGCAGGAAGCTGGCGTCGCTTTCGTCTGCTTCGGCGATCAGGTAGCGGCTGGTGCCCAGCTGGGCATTGGTCCCGGCAGCCGTCAGGCGGCCACCGATGACGAAGGTCGGGTCCAGGCCGCCGGCGGCGAATACCGAGGCCAGCAGGCTGGTGGTGGTGGTCTTGCCATGGGTACCGGCAACGGCCACGCCATGGCGGTAACGCATGAGCTCGGCGAGCATCTCGGCACGCGGCACCACCGGAATGCGCCGTTCCAGCGCGGTGGCGACTTCCGGGTTGGCCGGGTTGATCGCGCTGGACACCACCAGCACGTCGGCGGTGGCGGCATTCTCGGCGCGGTGCCCGACGAAGATCTCGGCGCCGAACGATTCCAGACGCTCGGTCACCGGCGACGCCTTCAGGTCGGAACCGGACACTTCATAGCCCAGGTTCAGCAACACTTCGGCGATGCCGCACATGCCCACACCGCCAATACCGACGAAGTGAATACGGCGGATGCGGCCCATTTTCGGCTGGGGCATGGCTTTCTGGCTCTCAACCATGGGCCACCTCCAGGCAGATATCGACCACGGTGCTGGTTGCAGCAGGTTTGGCCAGGCGCCGCGCGGTGCCTGCCATGACGTTGAGTTTCTCGGGTTGCATCAGCACCTCGTTCAGGCGTTCAGCGAGCTGCGCTGCGCCAGTTGTCGCTTGTGGCATCAGGAAGGCAGCACCTTCCCGGGCCAGATATTGGGCGTTGTGGGTCTGGTGGTCGTCGATGGCGTGGGGCAACGGCACCAGCACCGAAGGCAGGCCTGCTGCCGCCAGTTCGCTGACGGTCAGCGCACCGGCCCGGCACACCACCATGTCGGCCCAGCCATAGGCCTGGGCCATGTCCTTGATGAAGGGCTCTACCTGAGCCTCGACACCGGCCTCGCGGTAACGCTCGGCGGTAAGCGGTGCATGTTGCTTGCCGGCCTGGTGGAACACCTCTGGCCGCAGCGCAGCGGGCACTTCGGACAGGGCCTTAGGCAACAATTTGTTCAATGGTTCCGCACCCAGGCTGCCACCGAGCACCAGCAGGCGGGCGCGGCGCTCGGCCAGCGGCGCGCGTTGCGCGTCCATGAACAGCTCCGGGCGCACCGGGTTGCCGGTGGTGCGGCGTTTGTCGCTGGCCTCGAAGGTGTCCGGGAAAGCTTCGCAGACCCGCGCCGAGAGTGGCACCAGCAACCGATTGGCGGTACCGGCACGGGCATTCTGTTCGTGGATCACCAGCGGCACACCGCACAGCCGCGCGGCCACGCCGCCGGGGCCGGTGACGTAGCCGCCAAAGCCCAGCACGCACACCGGCTCGAGCTGGCGGATGATGCGCCGTGCCTGCAGCACGGCCTTGACCAGGGTGAACGGCGCCTTGAGCAACGACAGCTTGCCCTTGCCGCGCAGGCCGCTGACCTGGATCAGGTGCAACGGCAGGCCAGCCTGGGGCACCAGCTCGTTCTCGATACCACGCGGGGTGCCCAGCCAGTGCACGCTGTAACCGCGAGCCTGGAACTCACGGGCGCAGGCCAGTGCCGGGAACACGTGGCCCCCGGTGCCGCCAGCCATGATCAGTACGTTCTTGCCGTCAGCGGCCATGACTGGTCTCCTCGGCAAAATCGCTTTCGCTGAATTCGTGCTCCTCGCTACCCAGGTGCGTGCGGCTTTCCCACTCGATGCGCAGCAACAGGCCCACGCAGGCACAGCAGATCACCAGCGAGCTGCCGCCGTAACTGAGGAACGGCAGGGTCAGGCCCTTGGTCGGCAGCAGGCCGACATTCACGCCGATGTTGATCAGAAACTGGCCAATCCACAGGAAGGCCAGCCCGAATGCGACATAGGCGGCAAAGAACTGCTTGGCCTTTTCGGCCCACAGGCCGATGTACAGTGCCCGCACGGTAACGAACACGAACAGGGCGATGGTCAGCAGCGAACCGACCACTCCGAGCTCCTCGGCGAGGACCGAGAACACGAAGTCGGTGTGCGCTTCCGGCAGGTAGAACTGCTTCTGCACGCTGTTGCCCAGGCCAACGCCCAGCCACTCGCCACGGCCGAAGGCAATCAGCGCCTGGGTCAGCTGGTAGCCCGAGCCGAACTGATCCGACCACGGGTCGGTAAAGGTGATCAGGCGCGCCATGCGGTAAGGCTGCGCCTGTACCAGGACGAACACCGCCACCACCGCCAGCACCACCATCAGGCTGAAGCGGAACAGCCCGACACCGCCAAGGAACAGCATGGCCGCCGCCGCGCCCATCATCACCACGGTGGCGCCGAAGTCCGGCTCCATCAGCAGCAGGGCAGCCATGGGCAGCAGCACGATGAACGGTTTGAAGAAGCCCATCCAGGTTTCACGCACTTCGGTCTGCCGACGTACCAGGTAGCCGGCCAGGTACACGACCACGAACACCTTGGCAATTTCCGAAGGCTGCACGTTGAAGAAGCTGAAACCGATCCAGCGCATGGAACCGTTCACTTCACGACCGATACCCGGTACCAGCACCAGCACCAGCAAGCCGAAGGCGCCCAGCAGCATCGTGAAGCCCATGCGCTGCCAGGTGGCGATCGGCACCATCATGGTCGCGCCACAGGCCACCAGGCCAAGGAACACGTACACCAGGTGGCGGAACATGTGATACAGCGGATTGCCCGACTGCACCGCTGCCACTTCCGAAGAGGCCGAGGTGATCATCACCAGGCCCAGGCCCAGCAATGCCAGGCAGCCGGCAAGCATCGGGAAGTCCAGGTCGATGCCCCGACCGCTGATCAGCGGCGACGGGTACGGCTTGAGGATGCCGAAGATCATGCAAGGCCTCCTGCTGCCTGGGCGAACAGGCGCCCGCGTTCTTCGAAGTTGCGGAACATGTCGAGGCTGGCGCAGGCCGGCGACAGCAGCACGGCATCGCCGGCCTGGGCCAGTTCTGCGCATCGCTGCACGGCCTCGTCGAGCGTCCCGACCCGCACCAGCGGCACGCCATCGCCAAGGGCTTGGGCCAGGCGCTCGGCGTCACGGCCAAGCAGGACCACGGCGCGGCAGAAGCGCTGGACCGGCTCGCGCAGGGCGGCGAAATCGGCACCCTTGCCATCACCACCGGCAATCAGCACCAGCTTGCCCTCGATATCGGCGCCCAGGCCTTCGATGGCGGCCAGGGCGGCACCGACGTTGGTGGCCTTGGAATCGTCGTACCAGTTCACCCCGTTGCGCTCGCGTACCCACTGGCAACGGTGCGCCAGGCCGGTGAACTCGCGCAAGGCTTCGAGCATGGGTTCGAACGACAGGCCGGCAGCATGCCCCAGGGCCAGCGCCGCCAGCGCGTTGCTCTGGTTGTGGGCGCCACGAATCTTCAGCTCACGCACGGGCATCAGCAGCTGGAACTCGAATGCCAGGTATTTCTCGCCGTCGACTTCACGCAGGCCAAAGGCCTTGAAGTCCGGCTGGTTGAGACCGAAGGTCCAGCATGGACGGCCTTCAACCGGCAGCGGCCGGCTCAGCGCGTCCTGGCGGTTGACCACGACCTGGCGCGCCCCACGGAAGATCCGGTGCTTGGCCAGGTGGTAGGCCGGCAGGCCGCTGTAGCGGTCCATGTGGTCTTCGCTGATGTTCAGCACGGTCGCCACTTCAGCGTTGAGCTGGTCGGTGGTTTCCAGCTGGAAGCTGGACAGTTCCAGCACGTACAGCTCGACGTCGTCGGCCAGCAGGTCCAGCGCCGGGGTACCGAGGTTGCCGCCAACCGCGACGCGCTTGCCGGCCTTGGCGGCCATGTCGCCGACCAGGGTGGTCACGGTGCTCTTGGCATTCGAACCACTGATGGCAATGATCGGCGCCTTGGCATGGCGGGCGAACAGTTCGATGTCACCTGACAGCTTCACGCCACGCGCCGCCGCCTGCTGCAGCGCCGGGGTGGCCAGGGCCAGGCCGGGGCTCACGTACAGCTCGTTGGCGCGGCACAGGAAGTCCACGTCCAGCTCACCACAGCGCACTTCCACCTGCGGGTAATCACGGCGCAGGGTATCCAGTTCCGGCGGTTGCTCGCGAGTGTCGGCGACCGCAAAGGCAATGCCCCGGCTCGCCAGGAAGCGAACCAGGGACATGCCGCTCTTGCCGAGGCCGACAACGATGCGGAATTGGTCGGAAGCGATCAGAGACACGCTCATCTACCTCAGTTTCAGGGTTGCAAGGCCGATCAGCACCAGGATCACGGTGATGATCCAGAAGCGGACGATCACCCGTGGCTCCGGCCAGCCCTTGAGTTCAAAGTGGTGGTGGATCGGCGCCATGCGGAACACGCGTTTGCCGGTCAGCTTGAAGGAGGTGACCTGGATCACCACCGACAGGGTTTCCATGACGAACACACCGCCCATGATGAACAGCACGATTTCCTGGCGGACGATCACGGCGATGGTGCCCAGCGCGGCGCCCAGCGCCAGTGCGCCGACGTCACCCATGAACACCTGGGCCGGGTAGGTGTTGAACCACAGGAAGCCCAGGCCGGCACCGATCAGGGCGCCGCAGAACACGATCAGCTCGCCGGAGCCCGGCACATAGGGGATCAGCAGGTATTCGGCGAACTTCACGTTACCCGACAGGTAGCAGAAGATGCCCAGGGCGCCGCCGACCATCACCGTCGGCATGATCGCCAGGCCGTCGAGGCCGTCGGTGAGGTTGACCGCGTTGCTCGAGCCGACGATGACGAAGTAGGTCAGCACGACGAAGCCGATGCCCAGTGGAATGGTGACGTCCTTGATGAACGGCAGGATCAGCGTGGTCTCGACGCTGGTCGGCGCGGTCTTGTACAGGAACACGGCCGCAGCCAGGCCAAACACCGACTGCCAGAAATACTTCCAGCGGCTTGGCAGGCCCCGCGAATTCTTCTCGATCACCTTGCGGTAGTCGTCGACCCAGCCGATGGCACCGAAGGCCAGGGTCACGATCAGCACCACCCACACGTAACGGTTGGTCAGGTCGGCCCACAGCAGGGTGCTGACGGCAATGGCGGACAGGATCAGCGCGCCACCCATGGTCGGGGTGCCGGATTTGGACAGGTGCGATTGCGGGCCGTCGTTACGTACGGCCTGGCCGATCTGGCGGATTTGCAGGGTACGGATCATCCACGGCCCCAGCCACAGCGCCAGCGACAACGCGGTCAGTACACCAAGGATCCCGCGCAGGGACAGGTACTGGAAGACCGCGAAGCCTTTGTGGAACTGTTGCAGATACTCGGCCAACAGCAGCAGCATTAATGTTTCTCCCCGCTGGCACCGCACAATGCCGCCACGACGTTTTCCATCGCAGCGCTGCGCGAGCCCTTGATCAAGATAGTGGTGTCGCTGGCATTCTCGGCACTAACTGCGTCGATCAGCTCAGCTTGAGTAGCGAAATGGTGCCCATTGGCGCCGAACGCTTCCACTGCATGGGCCATGTTGAGCCCCACTGCATAAAGTGCGTCGACCTTGCCTTGCGCGTAAGCGCCCACCTGACGGTGGCCTTCTTCCGCCCATTGCCCCAGTTCGCCGATATCTCCAAGCACCAGAACGGTGCGCCCGGAAAAGCCGGCGAGTATATCAATGGCTGCGCACATGGAGGTGGGATTTGCGTTGTAACTGTCGTCGATCACCCGCACGCCGTTCGCTGCGATCTGCGCTACGGTACGGCCCTTGACGGGTTGCACGGCAGCCAGACCAGCGGCGATACCGCTCAGGCTCAGACCAACGGCATGCGCTGCAGCGGCAGCGGCCAGGGCGTTGCTGACGTTGTGCGTGCCCAGCAGGTTCAGCTGCACCGGCACGCTGCCGTCAGGCCCGTGCAAGGTGAACGACGGGCAACCACGGGCGTCACGACCGATGTCGCTGGCGTGGAAGTCGGCCTGCGGGTTGTCCAGGGCAAAGCTGACAATACGGTGGTTGCCGGCGCGCTTGCGCCAGATATCGAACGCCTTGTCCGCCAGGTTGAGGATGGCAGTACCGCCCTCGCCCAGGCCTTCGAGGATCTCGCCCTTGGCTTCGACGATCTTCTCCGGGCCGCCGAACTCGCCGACGTGGGCGGTACCGGCATTGTTGATGATGACCACCTGCGGCTGGGTCAGGCCGACGGTGTAGCGGATCTCGCCAATCCGCGAAGCGCCCAGTTCGATCACTGCGGCGCTGTGCTCGGGGGCAATTTCCAGCAGGGTCAGCGGCGCGCCGAGGTCGTTGTTGAGGTTGCCGCGAGTGGCGTGTACCAGGCCACGGGTACGCAGGATGCTGGCCAGCATCTCTTTGACCGTGGTCTTGCCGCTGGAGCCGGTAATGGCCACCACCGGCTTGTCGAAGGCTGCACGGTTCAGCGCGCCAAGCTGGCCGAGGGCCAGGCGGCAGTCGGCGACCAGCAGCTGCGGCAGGTCGACCTCGGTCACTTCGCGTTCGACCAACGCCGCCACGGCGCCCTTGGCCTTCACATCGGCCAGGTAGTCATGGCCATCGAAACGCGGGCCAGCCAGGGCGACGAACAACTGCCCGGCGCTGACACTACGGCTGTCGATACTGACGCCGCTGAACGTCGCGTCTGTACCTATCTGCTGACCACCCAGTGCTGTGGTCAGCTGGCTGAGTGACATCGGCTTAAGCATGTGGCGCCTCCCAGGCTGCAAGTGCCTTCTCGGCTTCGATCAGGTCGGAGAACGCATGGCGCTGGCCATCGATCTCCTGGTAATCCTCGTGCCCCTTGCCCGCCAGCACGAGCACGTCGTTGGCCGCCGCCGTGGCGATCAGGTGCGCGATGGCTTCGCCACGGCCGGCAATGAACTCGACCGCGCCTGGCTTGGCAAAACCGGGACGGATGTCGTCGAAGATGCGCAGCGGGTCTTCGCTGCGCGGGTTGTCATCGGTGACCAGTACACGATCGGCCAGGCGCTCGGCCACTTCGGCCATCAGCGGGCGCTTGCCGCGGTCACGGTCACCACCGCAGCCGAACAGGCACAGCAGCTTGCCGTGGGCGTGCGGGCGCAGGGCTTCAAGCACTTTCTCCAGGGCGTCCGGCGTGTGCGCGTAGTCGACCACCACCAGCGGCTTGTCACCACCGCCCAGGCGTTGCATGCGGCCTACCGGCCCCTGCAGTTGCGGGGTGACTTCGAGGATTTCGTCCAGCGCATAGTCCAGCGCCAGCAGGGTGGCCACGGCGGCGAGCATGTTGCTGAGGTTGAAGCGGCCCAGCAGCTGGCTGCGCAAGGTACGCTCGCCCTGGGCAGTCACCAGGGTGGCCCGCACGCCATCGTCACTGAACAGCGCTTCCCGGCAGAACAGCGAGGCGCCCGGGTTTTCCAGGCTGTAACTGAGCAAGCGGGTCTCGATATGGTCGAAACTCGGCCGCCGGGCAAAGTCGTCGGCCAGCCGGCGACCGAAGGCGTCGTCCAGGTTGACCACCTGGCAGCGCAGGTTTGGCCAGGCGAACAATTTGGCCTTGGCGGCCTCGTAGGCTTCCATGCTGCCGTGGTAATCGAGGTGGTCGCGGGACAGGTTGGTCATCACCGCGATGTCGAACTCCAGCGCGGCGACACGGCCCTGCTCCAGGGCATGGGAGGACACTTCCATGGCCACCGCCTTGGCGCCAGCCTTTTTCAGGTCGTTGAGCGTCGACTGCACGGCGATCGGGTCCGGCGTGGTCAGGCGACCGCTCTGCAATTCACCGTAGAAGCCGGTACCCAGGGTGCCGATCAGGCCGCATCGCTGGCCGAGCAGGTCAAGGGCCTGGGCCACCAGCTGGGTGACGCTGGTCTTGCCGTTGGTGCCGGTCACGCCCACCAGGTCCAGCTGGCGGCTCGGTTCGCCATAGAAGCGACCGGCGATATCCGACAGCTGGGCGATCAGGCCTTTGACCGGGATCAGCGGCACCTCGGTCAGCGGCAGCACGTTGGCGCCCTGCTCTTCGTAGGCCACGGCGGCAGCGCCACGGGCCAGGGCATCGGCGATATGCTCGCGGCCATCAACCTTGGCCCCGGGCACAGCCAGGAACAGGTCACCCGGGCGCACGTTGCGGCTGTCCAGGGTCAGTTCACGGATCAGCGGGTCACGGCTGGCGTGGGCGAAAAGCTTGCTCAATGGCATTGTCATCATCCACGCCCTCCCTTGGCGGCTGCTGCGGCAGTGACTTGCGGTTGTTCGACAGGGGCTGGTGGCGGCAGGTTGTCCGGCGGCACGTTCATCAGGCGCAGGGTGCCGGACATGACCTTGCTGAACACCGGCGCCGAAACCAGGCCACCGAAGTAGCCGCCCTTGCCCGGCTCATCGATGACCACGACGATCGCGTAGCGCGGGTCGCTCATCGGCCCGAAGCCGGCGAACAGCGAGCGGTAGGCGTTCTCGGTGTAACCCTTGGAACCCACGGTCGCCTTGCGCGCGGTACCGGACTTGCCGGCCACGTGGTAGAACGGCACCTGGGCGCGGAACACGCCGCGCGGCGCTTCGATCACCTGCTGCAGCATGCCCTGGATGGTTTCGGCGGTTTCCTTCGGAATGGCCTGCACCGCTTCCGGTGCCTTGTCGACCTTGAGGATCGACAGCGGCACCATCTTGCCGTCGTTGGCCAGCGCCGCGTAGGCATGCACCAGTTGCAGGGCGGTTACCGACACGCCATAGCCATAGGACAGGGTCGCGGTCTCGGCCTTGCGCCATTCGCGGTGGTTGGGCAGGTTGCCGACGCGTTCGCCAGGGAAGCCAAGGCCGGTGTACTGGCCCAGGCCGACCTGCGACATGACCCGGTAGATGGCCTCGCCACCGATGTCGAAGGCGATCTTGCTCATGCCGACGTTACTGGAGTTGATCAGGATGCCGGTCAGGTCGAGGATCGGCCCCTCGCTCTTGGACACGTCCTTGATCGTGTAGCGACCGATCTGCAGGCTGCCCGGGTACACCTCGACCTTGTCGGTCGGTTTCCAGCGGCCACTCTGCAGCGCCGCGCTCATGGAAATCGGCTTGACCGTGGAGCCCGGTTCGAACACGTCGATGATCGCCCGGTTACGCATGGCGGCCGGGAACATGCTGCGGCGGTTGTTAGGGTTGTAGGTCGGCTGGTTGACCATGGCCAGGACCTCGCCGGTCTTGACGTCCATGATCACCAGGCTGCCGGCCTTGGCGTCCTGCTCGGCAATGGCATTGCGCAATTCACGGGTAGCCAGGTACTGCAGGCGCAGGTCTATCGACAACGCCAAGGTCTTTCCGGCCTTGGCGTTCTTGGTTACCTGGATGTCCTTGATCAGCCGGCCGCGCCGGTCCTTGATCACCTGCCGTTTGCCGGGCACTCCGGCCAGCCACTCGTCATAGGCCAGCTCCACCCCTTCACGACCGTGGTCGTCGAGGTCGGTGAAGCCAACCATATGGGCAGTGACATCACCGGCCGGATAGAAGCGGCGGAACTCTTCAAGGCCGTATACGCCCGGTACCTTCAGGTCGAGCACGTGCTGGCCTTGTTCCGGGGTCAGACCCCGGACCAGGTAGATGAATTCTTTGCTGGCCTGCTGGGTCAGGCGCTCGGTCAGTTGTTGCGGATTCTGGCCCAATGCAGCGGCCAGCTGTGGCCAGCGATCCTTGGAGGCCTGCATTTCCTTGGGGTTGGCCCACAGGGTGGTGACCGGAGTACTGACCGCCAGTGGCTCGCCGTTACGGTCGGTGATCAGGCCGCGGTGTGCCGGGATGGGAATATGACGCAGGCTGCGTGCATCGCCCTGGCCCTTGAGGAAGTCACGGTCGACCACCTGCAGGTCGATGATGCGCCAGCAGATGGCACCGACCATGATTGCCAGCAAGCCGATCACCACGCGGAAGCGCCACGGGTACAGTGCGCCTTCGAGCTTCATCATGGCGCCACCATCCGTACTTCGTCAGCGGAGGGCACGCGCATCTTCAGCTGCTCGGAAGCCAGGCTTTCGATACGGCTGGCAGCCGTCCAGGTGCTTTGCTCGAGGATCAGCCGGCCCCACTCGGCCTGCGCCTTGTCGCGCTCGTTCAGTTCGCCGTACAGGGTATTGAGCAGCTGACGGTTCCAGTGCGCGCTGTAGGACACGGCGATGGCCGAAACCAGCACGGCAACGAACAGCAGAAGCATCAGGAAGCTTCCGCCTGGCAAGGGCTTGGCAAACAACCTGCTCACCGCAGCTTCTCCGCCACCCGCATGACAGCGCTGCGCGCCCGCGGGTTGGCCTTGAGCTCGGCGTCGGAGGCGAACTGCGCCTTGCCGATGAGCCGGATTTTCGGTTCGAAGACCTTGTGCTGTACCGGCAGGTTGCGCGGCAGGTTGTCAGCCTCGCCCTTGGCCAGCTTGCGCATGAACAGTTTGACGATGCGGTCTTCCAGCGAATGGAAGCTGATCACCGCCAGGCGGCCGCCCACTTCCAGCGCATCGATCGCGGCCTCCAGGCCCGTCTCGAGGTCACCGAGTTCGTTATTGACGTGAATGCGCAGGCCCTGGAATGCACGGGTCGCCGGGTTCTTGCCCTTCTCCCAGGCCGGGTTGGCCACTTTCAGCACTTCGGCGAGATCGCCGGTGCGGGTGAACGGCTGCTGTTCGCGGCGCAGCACCACGGCGCGAGCCATGCGCTTGGCGAAACGTTCTTCGCCGTATTCCTTGAAGACCCGGGCAATTTCTTCTTCAGGTGCCGTGGCGATGAACTCGGCGGCGCTGATGCCCTGGTCCGGGTTCATGCGCATGTCCAGCGGGCCATCATTGAGGAAGCTGAAGCCGCGCTCGGGGTCATCCAGCTGCGGCGAGGACACGCCCAGGTCCAGCAACACGCCGCTGACCTTGCCATGCAGGCCGCGCTCGGCCACCTCCGCGCCCAGCTCGGCAAAGCTGCGCTGCACAATGACAAAGCGGCCGTCTTCGGCCGCCAGCGCTTGCCCGGTGGCAATCGCCTGTGGATCCTTGTCGAACCCCAGCAGCCGCCCTTGCGGCCCGAGCTTGCTGAGAATCAGCCGGCTGTGTCCGCCACGGCCGAAGGTGCCGTCCAGATAGCAACCGTCGGCGCGCAGGGCCAATGCCTCGACAGCCTCGTCGAGCAGGACGGTAATGTGGTTGAAGCCGCTATCTATGGTCACAGGATCAGGTCACGCAATTCGTCGGGCATGGCGCCCGGTTGTTGAATAGCTGCAAGGTCGGCTGCCGAAACCGCGTTCCAGGCATCTTCATCCCACAGCTGGAATTTGTTCAGTTGCCCCACCAGCATCGCCTTCTTGTCGAGCCTGGCGTACTCACGCAAACGGGGCGGCACCAGGAAACGCCCGCTGCCATCGAGCTCCAGGTCAACCGCGTTACCGATCAGCAAACGCTGCAGGCGGCGGTTTTCCTCACGCAACGATGGCAAGGCACGCAACTTGGCTTCTATCTGTTCCCACTCATCGAGGGGATAAACACACAAGCAGGGGTCAACGGCGTCGATGGTCACGATCAGCTGACCATTGCAACGCGAATCGAGCTCGTCACGGTACCGGCTCGGCATGGCGAGACGTCCCTTGGCATCGAGGCTGACGGCGTTGGCTCCGCGGAACACGGCTGCGATTCCCCACAATGTTATCTTTTTTGTGCCAGAAAACCCACTTCATCCCACTTTCTGCCACTTGCGCACACTATAGGAATCCGCCCGCAGCACCGTCAAGGCACGTTCGGAAGGAAAAGCCTTACAGGACCGAGATTTAGCGCATTAAAGGAAGGGGGAAGGACTGCCGAGGAGAAAAAAACACATGAAAAATCAAACCCACACGAGCCGATGGAGTTCGAAGTTAAAGTAATTTATGAAGAGTAAGATCTTTTCGGTATTACCAGAGAGCATCTGCTATCGAATCAAGCAGGGAAGGAAGGTGGAGAGTCGATCTGTAAGCCGGGTTTTGTCGAGGACAGTCATTCCTCTACGACGGCCATCGCTGGACGCCTCTAGCAACCTACCCGGTTCCGACGCGGGCCACGCCTGATGGAACCCTATTTGGTCTTGCTCCGAGTGGGGTTTACCTAGCCACGTACTGTTGCCAGCCGTGCGGTGCGCTCTTACCGCACCTTTTCACCCTTACCGGCACCGAAGTGCTTAGGCGGTTATTTTCTGTGGCACTTTCCGTAGGCTCGCGCCTCCCAGGCGTTACCTGGCACTCTGCCCTATGGAGCCCGGACTTTCCTCCCCCTGTTCTTGCGGAACAAAAACAGGCAGCGACTGTCCGATCGACTCTCCGCCGTCAAGATTAACGGCACGCGCGCCCAAGAACAAGCAATACCGGCAGCTATATCATCGTGCCACTACTCAGCCTTCTGCTTTTCCAGGGCAAATTGGTACAGCAGGTTCTTGCGCACACCGGTAATTTCCGCAGCCAGCGCTGCCGCCCGCTTGAGCGGCAACTCGGCCAGCAGCAGCCCGAGCACGCGCTGCGCCTCGCTACTGATCGCCTGCTCACCCTCCGGCGCGCTCCAGCCACCGACCAGCACCACGCACTCGCCGCGCTGCTGGTTGCTGTCGCCGGCCACGAACGCCCGCAGTTCGGCCAGGGGCAAGCCCTTGAGCGTCTCGAAGGTCTTGGTCAGCTCGCGCGCCAGCAACGCCGGGCGTTCACCACCGAATACCGCCTCCATGTCCTCGAGGCATTCCAGGATACGGTGCGGGGCCTCATAGAAGATCAGCGTGCGCGGTTCTTCCTTTACCTGCTCCAGGCGCGCCCGGCGCCCTGCCGCCTTGGCCGGCAGGAAGCCTTCGAAGATGAAGCGGTCCGACGGCAGGCCGGCGGCCGACAATGCGGCGATCAGCGCGCAGGCGCCCGGTACCGGCACCACGTTGACCCCTGCCGCGCGCGCCTGGCGCACCAGATGGTAGCCGGGGTCGGAAATCAGCGGCGTGCCCGCATCGGAAACCAGCGCCACATTCTCGCCGGCCAGCAACTTGGCGAGAAAACGCCCGCCCTCGTCGCGCTCGTTGTGCTCATGGCAGGCGGCCAGCGGCGTGTCGATGCCGAAGTGCTGCAGCAGGCGAATCGAATGACGGGTATCTTCGGCCGCGATCAGGGCCACGTCCGCCAGCACTTTCAGCGCCCGGGCGCTCATGTCGTCGAGGTTGCCGATGGGGGTTGCGACCACATACAGCGTCCCCACGGTGGATTTCGAAGCCCCTGCCACATCAGTCACTGCGTACACCTGTCGTCCGGATCAAAGCCGCCATTGTAGCCCGAGCGCCTGCAACAGGGCGCAAAGAACTTCGCCGGCGAGCGGTGGCTGGGCGCCTATAGTGAAGGATCGACACGGCAACATCGCGCCCCGGCCAACGCTTGGGTACAATTGCCGGCCACCTTGATCGAGTAACAGGACCTTTACATGATCGCTTGCCTGCGGCTGTTCACAGCCCTCTGCCTTGCTGCCCTGCTGGCAGCCTGCGCCAGCTCGCCCTCATCCAGCCTGGGCGAACTGCCACGCACCCCGGACGCCAGCATCGAGCAACTGCTCGAGAAGGCCGCTTCCAGCAAGTCCGCGGAAGAAGCAGCCCTGCTGCGCCTGAGCGCGGCGGACCTGGCCTACAAGCAGAAGGACTTCCCGCGCGCCGCACGCATCCTCGAGCAGGTGCCGCTGGACACGCTCAAGCCGGCCCAGCAGGTGTTTGCCAGCACCCTCGGCGCCGAGCTGGCCATGAGCCGCAACCAGCCCAAGGCCGCCCTGGCAGCCCTGGCCCACCCCAGCCTGCAGCGCGTCGCCGAGCTGCCGGAAGAACAGCAAGTGCGCACCTACAGCGTGCACGCCGCCGCCCTCGAAGCCGACGGCCAGGCCCTGGCCGCCGCGCAGCAGCGCGTGCTGCTGGCACCCCTGCTCAGCGGCCAGGCTGCCAGCGCCAACCACGACGCCATCTGGGCCCTGGTCGCCTCGCTGCCGGCAGAGCAACTGCAGCAGCCCGCTAATGACCAGACCCTGGCCGGCTGGGCCAGCCTGGCCTTGGCGGTAAAAAGCGCCGGCACCCTGGAGCAGCAACAGGCCGCTATCGACGCCTGGGTCAAGCAGCACCCGGGCCACCCAGCCACGCAACAACTGCCACTGGCACTGACCAAGCTCAAGGAGCTGGCCAGCCAGCCGCTGACCAAGATCGCCCTGCTGCTGCCCCAGGACGGCCCGCTGGCCGGTGTCGCCCGCGCCCTGCGTGACGGTTTCATGGCCGCGCACTTCCAGGCCCAGCAAGCCGGCCAGCCGGCACCGGCGGTGCAGGTGTTCGACAGCTCGCGCATCGGCTCGCTCGACGATTTCTACCGCCAGGCCCAGGCCGCTGGTGTACAACTGGTCATCGGCCCGCTGGAAAAGCCGCTGGTCAAGCAACTGGCCAGCAAACCGCAACTGCCGATCACCACCCTGGCGCTGAACTACGCCGACGCCGGGCAAAAGGCACCGCCGCAGCTGTTCCAGTTCGGCCTGGCTGCCGAAGACGAAGCCCGCGAAGTGGCGCGCCGCGCCCGTGCCGATGGCATGCAGCGCGCCGTGGCCCTGGTGCCGAGTGGCGAATGGGGTGACCGCGTCCTGGCCGCCTTCCGCCAGGAGTGGGAAGGCAATGGCGGCAACCTGCTTGCTGCCGAGCGCATCGCCCAACCAGTCGCATTGGCCCAGCAGATTGCCGACCTGTTCCAGCTGCGCCAGAGCGAAGGCCGCGCGAAGAGCCTGCAGAGCACGGTCGGTGGCAGCATTGCCGCACAGCCGTCGCGCCGCCAGGACATCGACTTCATCTTCCTCGCCTCGACCCCGCAACAGGCGCAGCAGATCAAGCCGACGCTGAACTTCCAGTACGCCGGTGACGTGCCGGTCTACGCCACCTCGAACCTGTACAGCGCCAGTGGCGACGTCAACCAGTACAACGACATGAACGGCATCCGCTTCTGCGAAACGCCGTGGCTGCTGGACACCAGCAACAGCCTGCGCCAGCAGGTGGTACAGCAATGGCCACAGGCTGCCGGCAGCCTGGGCCGCCTGTATGCCATGGGCGTCGATGCCTATAGCCTGGCGCCGCGCCTGGGCCAGCTGAAAGCGCTGCCGGACAACCGGGTGATGGGCCTTTCGGGCAGCCTGAGCATCAACGCCAGCCAGCGGGTCGAGCGCCAGTTGCCCTGGGCCGAGTTCGCCAGTGGCCAGGTCAAGCGCCTGCCTGACACCCCGCGCTGATGGCCGCTGCGTCGCCCACCCGTGCCGGCCAGGCCGCAGAAACCCAGGCCCTTGAATACCTTCAAGGGCAGGGTCTGCAACTGCTGGCGCGCAACTGGCGATGCAAAGGCGGTGAGCTTGATCTGGTCATGCTCGACGCCGATACAGTAGTATTCGTCGAAGTCCGCTACCGGTTGCACGCGGGCTTCGGTGGCGCCCTCGGCAGTATCGACGGGCGCAAGCAGAAACGGTTGGTGCTCGCCGCCAGCCTGTTCCTGCAGCAGGAGGCCCACTGGGGCAACCAGCCCTGCCGCTTCGATGTAGTCGCCCTGCAGGGTAGCCACCACGCAGGCACGCCGCTGCAATGGCTGAAAAACGCCTTCGAATGCTGAACCCACTTCGATTTTTTTGCTCTATGTTTCGCGGGCTGGTCCTTGTTGCGCGTCGCGCCGGCCACCGCCCTACTTAAGGTCACCAGATGGACATGCAATCCCGAATTCGCCGGCTGTTCCAGGCCAGCATCGATACCAAGCAACAGGCAATGGACATCCTGGCACCGCACATCGAGCAGGCCAGCCTGGTCATGGTCAACGCGCTGCTCAACGAGGGCAAGATGCTCGCTTGCGGGAACGGCGGCTCGGCCGGTGATGCCCAGCACTTTTCCTCGGAGCTGCTCAACCGTTTCGAGCGCGAGCGCCCGAGCCTGCCGGCTATCGCGCTGACTACCGACAGCTCGACCCTGACCTCGATTGCCAACGACTACAGCTATAACGAGGTCTTTTCCAAGCAGATCCGCGCCCTCGGCCAGCCCGGCGACGTTCTGCTGGCAATCTCTACCAGCGGCAACTCGGCCAACGTGATCCAGGCGATCCAGGCCGCACATGACCGCGAAATGATTGTCGTAGCTTTGACTGGCCGCGACGGCGGCGGCATGGCTTCGCTGCTGCTGCCTGAAGACGTGGAAATCCGCGTACCTTCGACGGTTACCGCGCGTATCCAGGAAGTCCACCTGCTGGCGATCCACTGCCTGTGCGACCTGATCGACAGCCAACTGTTCGGGAGTGAAGAATGACCCCTATGCGCCTCGGCCTGATGGCCTTGACCCTGTGCCTGAGCATTACCGGTTGCAGCTCGGTACTGACCTCTACCCGCAATTCGCCGATTGAAGATGATCGCGGCACGCGCACCATCGGCAGCAAGATCGACGACTCCTTGATCGAAACCAAGGCGGCAGTCAACATCGCCAAGGCCAGCCCTGACCTGGACAAGGGCTCGCACATCGTCGTCACCAGCTACAACGGCATCGTCCTGCTGGCCGGCCAGACACCACGCGCCGACCTCAAGAGCCTCGCCGAGCAAACCGCCAGCCAGGTGCAGCGGGTGAAGAAAGTGCACAACGAGCTGCAGGTCATGCAGCCCTCCTCCATCCTGGCGCGCAACAATGACGCCTGGCTGACCACCAAGATCAAGGCCCAGATGCTGACCGACAATGCCGTGCCCAGCTCGCGCATCAAGGTCATTACCGAAAACGGTATCGTCTACCTGCTCGGCTTGGTCACCCAGCAGGAGGCCAACTCGGCCACCGCCGTGGTGCAGGGCGTGTCGGGCGTGCAGAAGATCGTCAAGCTGTTCGAGTACATCGACTGATTCATTGCCTGCCATGGCCCTGTCGTTGGCAAGCCGGCGAACAGGGCCATGGCAGGCAACAACCCTGCTCCACCCCTTTCAGATACCCAGGAAACACCGCATGAAAAAGCTGCTGCTGCCCGCCTTGCTGATCGGCACCTTCGCCACCCTGGCCGGCTGCTCAACCCCTAGCCAGATCACCCTCAACGACGGCCGTGAGATCCAGACGGTCGACGTACCGGAGTACGACGCCGATACCGGTTTCTACGAGTTCCAGCAACTCGACGGCAAGCGCACCCGCATCAACAAGGATCAGGTTCGCACCATCAGCGACCTGTAATCCAATATTGGCGGCAAAAAAAGGCGACCTGGACAGGTCGCCTTTTTCGTTACTTGACCACTTTGAGGCTTGGCCGGCCGCTCGGGCGCGGTGGCTGCCCGCCACCTTCCGGTGGGCCGTCATCATCCGGCTGCACGTCATCCTCGTCGTCGAGCATGTCATCCTGCGACGGCTCCAGCTCGAAGACCATGCCTTGGCCATTCTCCCGGGCATAGATTCCCAGGATGGCGCCAGACGGCACGAACAGCGAATGGGACACGCCACTGAAACGGCCTTCGAAGCTGACAGCGTCGTTGTCCATGTGCAGGTTGCGCACGGCGTTCGGTGAGATATTCAGGACAATCTGGCCATCACTGGCGAAACCGTCCGGCACCTGGACCTTTGGGTATTCGGCGTTTACCAGCATATGGGGGGTGCAATCGTTGTCGACGATCCACTCGTACAGTGCTCGAACCAGATAGGGGCGACTGGAGTTCATCAACGGCTCCTTAAAGCTTGCGCATTTCACGTTCTACGGAGGACAGGCTCGCCTGGAAAGGCTCGCGGGCGAACTGCCGCTCCATGTAATCCAGCAACGGCTTGGCTTGCCGCGGCAACTCGATACCCAAAACCGGCAAACGCCAGAGTATGGGCAGTAGACAACAATCGACCAGGCTTTGCTCCTCGCTCATGAAGCAGGCGAACTCGCCGAACAACGGCGAGACCCCGGTCAGGCTTTCGCGCAGGGCCTTGCGCGCCTCGGCACGGGCAGCCTCGCTGCTGCGCGGATCGAGTACGGTATCGGCCAGGGCACACCAGTCGCGCTGGATGCGGTGCATCAGCAAGCGACTGTTGCCGCGCGCCACCGGGTATACCGGCATCAGCGGCGGATGCGGGTAACGCTCCTCGAGGTATTCCATCACCACGGTGGATTCATACAACGCCAGGTCGCGATCGACCAGGGTCGGCACGCTCCCGTAAGGGTTCACCTCGACCAGCTTGGGCGGCAGGCGGCCAGGGTCGACATCGATGACCTGCACGCTGATACCCTTCTCGGCCAGCACCAGGCGTACCCGATGAGAATAGTGATCAGCGGGGTCGGAATAGCAGGCTAACCTGTTGGTTGCGCCCATGTAGCGCCTCCTCGCA
>NZ_JBKGGT010000020.1:0-105399 GCF_052041995.1 Pseudomonas sp. SMV7
ACCGATAACTTCTTCGAGCTGGGCGGTGATTCGATCGTATCCTTGCAACTGGTCAGCCGAGCACGCCAGGCCGGGCTCGAGTTTACCCCCCGGGAGCTATTCGAGCATCAGACCGTGCAGCGCCTGGCCCTGGTCGCACGGCAACAGCGTACCGCGCAGGATGGCGACCCGCCTGCAGCCTCGGCAGCGGATGCGTTGGCGGCGCTGACCCAGGCACAACGGCAGCGACTGCCGGTTCCGATGGAGCAGATCGCTGACCTCTATCCGCTTTCGCCGATGCAGCAGGGGATGCTGTTCTATACCCTGCAAGGGCCCGAAGCCGGCCTTTACATCAACCAGACCGCGGTCTCGGTTGCCGGGCTGGACATTGACCGCTTCGCCGATGCCTGGCGGCAGGTGGTTGCCCGGCACGACATTCTGCGCACGGCCTTCTGGTCCGACCCGCAACTGCACGAGCCGATGCAACTGGTGCTGCACGACGTGGCCTTGCCGTTGCAGGTGCTCGATTGGCGGCAGCGAGACTGCGCGCCGCAGGCACTCAAGGCATTGGCGGCAGAAGACGCTGCCCGAGGCTTCCAGTTGGCGAGTGCGCCGCTCATGCGCCTGACGCTGGTGCGCCTGGAAGATGGCGGCGTGCACCTGATCTGGACGCGGCATCACATCCTGATGGACGGCTGGAGCGATTCGCGCCTGCTGGGCGAGGTACTGCAGACCTATCACGGGCAAGCGCCGCAACGCCCGGTGGTGCAGTTCGGCAACTACATCCGCTGGCTTGGCGCGCAACCCCAGGAACAACTCGAACGGTTCTGGAGCGCCACACTCGGCGGCCTGGAAACCCCGACCTTGCTGACGGGCAGCGTGCTGCCTCGCCCTGCGCCTGAGCTGGACGGTCATGCAGCGCTGTACCTGCGCTGGGACAGGCCCAGGACCCGACGCCTGCGTGAGCAGGCGCAAAGGCTGCGGGTGACCCCGAACACCCTGATACAGGCGGCCTGGTTGCTGGTGTTGCAACGCTACACCGGGCAGTCCACGGTGTGCTTCGGCGCGACGGTGGCCGGGCGTCCGCCGAGCCTTGCGGGGGCCGATGAAATGCTGGGGTTGTTCATCAATACCTTGCCGGTGGTGCAGACGCCCGAGCCCGGGCAACGGGTCGAGACATGGTTGCAGCAGCTGCAGGCGTACAACGTCGAGATGCGCGACCATGAGCACGCGGCCCTTGCCCATGTCCAGCGCTGGGCCGGGCGCCCGGGCCAGGCGTTGTTCGACAGTATCGTCGTGTTCGAGAATTTCCCGGTCGATGAGCGCCTGGCGGAAAACACTAGCGACTCCCTGCAGTTCGGTGAGGTCAGTGCGCGCGGCGTCACCAACTACGCCATGGACTTGTGCGTGGAGCTGGGCAACACCCTGGTGGTGGAGTTCATGTACCTGCGCAGCTGCTTCAGCGCGGCCGCCACCGAGGCATTGCGTGGCAGCTTCGAGCGGTTGTTGAATGCGATGCTGGATGACCCGCAGGCTACGCTCGGTAGCCTGGATATGTTGACCCCGGCGCAGTTGCAACAGGCCGCCACGCGCAACCGCCTGGCCGGCAGCCCGCAGCGCGAGCCGCTGCTGGCCGAGCAGATTGCCGTGCACGCCACGGCTTGCCCCGATGCCGTCGCGGTGGTCTGCGCAGGGCAGCAATTGACCTATCGCGAGCTGGAGGAAAGGGCCAATCGCCTGGCGCATCGGCTCATCGCCCTGGGCGCGCGGCCAGAGGCCACCGTCGGCATCGCCCTGGAGCGTTCGGTCGATGTCATCGTGGCGTTCCTTGCCGTGATGAAGACCGGTGCGGCCTATGTCCCGCTGGACATCGATTACCCCCAGGAGCGCCTGCAATGGATCGTCGCTGACGCCGGCATGCACGTGCTGATCACCACCCGCGAGCTCAGGCCGCGTTTCGCCCAGGTGCAGTGTTGTGTCGAGCTGGACACCCAGGTACTCGACACCTTGCCGCTGACACCGCCGCAAGTGAACCTGCAGCGGGACAACCTGGCCTACCTCATCTATACCTCTGGCTCTACCGGCAAGCCCAAAGGGGTAGCGGTCAGCCACGAGCAGATCCGCATGCACTGCCAGGCCATTGCCTCGCTGTATGACATGGATCGAACCACCCGCGAACTGCTGTTCATGTCATTTGCCTTCGATGGTGCCCAGGAACGCTGGCTGTCGACCTTGTCATCCGGTGGCTGTCTGGTGGTGCGTGAAAACCGTCTGTGGACGGCAGAAGAAACTTGGCAGGTGCTGCATGAGCAACGCATCGACATTGCTTGCTTCCCACCGGCCTACCTTCAGCAACTGGCAGAATTTGCCGAAAGCCAGGACCAGGCCGCGCCCCCGGTGCGGGTGTACTGCTTTGGTGGGGACGCGGTGCCGAATGCGCTGTTCGAGCAGGTCAAGCGCAGCTTGCAGCCGCAGTGGCTGACCAACGGCTATGGCCCGACCGAGACGGTGGTTACCCCGCTGTTGTGGAAGGTCTCCCGCGAGCAGGCATGCGAGGCGGTGTTCGCACCGATCGGCACGCGTGTCGGTGAGCGCACCCTGTACGTACTCGACCCGCATCTCAATCCGCTGCCTGATGGTGTCGCCGGCGAACTGTACATTGGCGGCGAAGGGGTGGCGCGTGGGTATCACCAGCGGCCGTCCCTGACTGCCGAGCGTTTCGTCGCCGACCCAGCTGGCCAGGGCTTGCGCCTGTATCGCACCGGTGACCGGGTGCGGCGCCGTAGCGACGGCGTGATCGACTTCATCGGGCGCATGGACAACCAGTTGAAGGTGCGTGGTTTCCGCATCGAGCCCGGCGAAATCGAAGCGCGCCTGCGTGATCTGGACGAAGTGCGGGATGCCGTGGTGGTCGCGCGCGACACAGCCGCAGGCAAACAGCTGATCGGCTACGTGGTGACCCGCGACCAGCACGGCTGCGCCCAGGCATTGCGTGAGGCCCTGGCTGCCGAATTGCCGGATTACATGGTGCCTGCGCAACTGGTGCTGATGCCGGCATTGCCGCTCACGCCAAACGGCAAGGTCGACCGCAATGCGCTGCCGGCGCCCGAATTCGTCGGCCAGCGGGTGCAGGTTGCACCGCGCAACGCGATCGAGCGGGCGTTGGCGGACATCTGGCAGCAAGTGCTGGATGTGCCCAGCGTGGGGGTCGAAGACAACTTCTTCGAGCTGGGCGGCGATTCGCTGCGCGTGCTCAAGATGCTGTCCGAGGTCCGCGCCTGCGAGGCGTTGCCCATCGAACTGAAGCTGCGGGATGTGATTGCCAGGCCGACCATTGCCGAGCTGTCTGGTTACGCCGACAACCAGGCCGGCCTGGATCCGCTGCTGCTGCTCAACAGCCGGGTGGCCGGCGCGCCACCGTTGTTCTGCCTGCACGCCGGCTTCGGTACGGTGTTCGACTACGAGCCGTTGGCGCGCCGCCTGGATGGCCGTTGTGCAGTCTACGGCGTCCAGTGTCGCATGCTGCTGGAGCATGCCTGGGAGGATGATTCCCTGCAGGCAATGGCGATCGACTATGCCCAGTACATCCGCCAGAAACAGCCGCAGGGGCCTTACCAGTTGCTCGGGTGGTCGCTCGGTGGCGCGCTTGCGGTGCTGGTGGCCCATGAGCTGGAAAGCCAAGGGCAGCAGGTTGCGCTGCTGAGCCTGGTGGACAGCTTCATTCCTCAGCCGGGCCAGGTGGCACCTGACACTGATTGGCGTGACGACCTGCACGGCTTCCTGGGGGTGATGCTTGGCGCAGACAGAGAACGTCTGGTTGTGCCTGCAATAGCGGCCGATTGCGACAGCAACGGGTTGGCGCAGATCATTGACGCGGTGCGCGCGACCCAGGCCGGGCAGTCAGCTTATGCCGAGATCGGCAGCGCGGAGCTGGCCCACACTTTTGTCGTCGCGATGAAGCTCAAGGCACTGTCGCAGCAGATGGCCGCGTTGCCGGTTACGGTTGCAGAGGCTGCGTGCTGGTGGGCAGGTGCCGGCAACTTCGACGAGCGGATTGCCGGCCCTGCCCGGCATGCCGCTGTGGATGCCGGGCATTACGACATCCTCAGGCATCCCGAGGTACTCGAAGGTCTGGCCGCCTTGCTGCAACGGCGGGACCTGGTCGGCGGCTGAAGCTGGCCGCCCCGTTGTGGGGCGGCTGCCTGCATAAGGGCCCGTTGCGTACCCCTGGGGTGGCAACGGGCTTTTTCATGACTACGGCTCGCCCGGGCATGGCCGGGCAATGAAAAACGGCGCTCCCGGGTGGGAAGCGCCGTCCTGTCAGCCGGCTTGCGGCAAGTGTGGCGGGATTGCTGTCAGGTCAGAAGTCGTAGCGCAGGTTCAGCATGGTGTTGCGCGGGGCGCCGTAGTGGGCGTAGCTGCCGGCCATGCCTGCGTAGTATTTCTCATCGAACAGGTTGTTGACGTTGACGGTGGCCGACAGGTTGTCGTTGATCTGGTAGCGAGCCATCAGGCTGGCGACGGTATAGTCGTCTTGCGTGACTCGTGCACCCAGGCGGGCGTAGGTGAGCGACGAACTGGAGTTCCAGCTTGCACCGCCGCCAATGGTCAGCTTGTTCCAGTCACCCTGAAGACGGTAGGTGGTCCAGAGGCGGAAGGTGTCCATGGGCAATTGCGTGGTCAGGCGGTTGCCATCGGCGTCCTCGGTACGCGAATGGCTATAGCCGGTCTGCAGGTTCCAGCCGGGCAGCACCTCACCGGACAGTTCCAGGTCGATACCTTTGGTTTCGGCACCATCGACAGCGCGGTAAGCCTGGGTACGACCAGGTGTCAGGTTATCGCCATCCTCTTCGGCAAGGTTGTCGCGCTGGATCAGGTAGAGCGCAGCGTTGGCATTCAACCGGCCATCATAGAATTCACCTTTCCAACCCAGCTCGTAGTTCTTGCCCACCACAGGTTCCAGGGTCTTGCCGGACACATCCTGGGCAGACTGCGGCTTGAAGATGTCGGTATAGCTGACGTAGACCGACTGTTCCGGTGTCAGGTCATAGACGATCCCGGCATAGGGCGTGACCACGCCGTTCTCGCGCATCTTGGTGGTCGGGGCGCGGGCGGGCAGGATGCTGAGGTTGTAGTCGTAGCTGTATTTCGAGACCCGGGCGCCGAGGATGAAGTGCAGCTCGTCAGTGACGTTGAAGCGGCCAGCCAGGTAGTAACCGCTCTGCCGGATAGCGACGTTGTAATCGAGGAACGGGACGTAGCTGTCGTCCGCTGGCCGGGCCATCTGGTTGTCCCAGTTGTAATAGTCGATCGTGGTCGACGGCGCATCGGCTTCGTCGTGCTGGTTCTCGTACTCCTGGAAGTTGTAGCCGACGATCAGCTCATGGCTTTGCCCGAGCAGTTCAAACGGGCCCTGCAGCGTCACATCGATGCCTTTCTGCGTCTGGGTTGCCTTGGCCTTGGCCGGGATGATCGGTATCGCACCGGTGGCCTGGTTGATATAGGCCACGTTGGTGGTGGTACGCAGGTAGGCAGAATCGGTATCGCGGTCGACGTCCATGTAGTTGGCGGCGATCTTGAACTGCCAGTCATTGGCCAGAGCCTGTTCCAGGCCGAAGGTGTAGTTGGTGGTTTCGATTTCGTCGTACATCCAGCGCGCGCCGGCGCTTTTCGAGCGGGAGAAATCGGTGGGTTGGCCATTGCTGAACAGCACCGGGACGCCGGGGGCACCATCGGCCCGGTACTTCTGGTGGTCGATGCTGAAACGGCCGACGGTGGTGTCGGTCAGGTCTGCTTCGACTACCCCATAGACCAGGTCGCGTTTCTGGCTGTACCAGTCCATGAAGGTGTCGTTGTCTTGCTTGGCTGCGACGAAACGGCCGCGAACGTTGCCGTTGTCCGTCAGCGGCCCGGAGATGTCCGCTTCGGCGCGGTAGTAGTCCCACGAGCCAACCCCGGCCTGGATGTGCGACTTGAACTCGCGGGTTGGCCGCTTGCGAATCAGGTTCACCACGCCGCTCGGGTCACCCGCCCCGGTCATCAGGCCGGTAGCACCACGGATGATCTCGACATGATCGTAGAGCGCCATGTCCAGCAGGGTGCTGGGCATGTTGCGGGTCTGGTTTTCCTGGGTGGTGGTCACGCCATCGATCTGGTAGGTGTTGATCGCACTGCCCCGGGAGTAGATGTTGAAACGCTCTCCGCCGTCCTGGGACATGGTGATGCCGGGCGTCTGGTTGAGCACTTCGGTCATTGTCGCCAGGTGTTGGTCGTCCATGCGCTGGCGGGTGATCACGCTGATGGTCTGCGGCGTTTCGCGGATCGACAGGTTCATCTTGGTGGCGGTGTTGGTCAGCCCGGTGGTGTACGACCCTGTACCTTCGGTAGTGGCCCCCAGGCCCGTGCTACTGACGTTGGTCGCCGAAAGTTCGACCTGGCCGTCCTTTGCGCTCGAGCCTGCGGTGACGGTCACCGTGTTGCCGTCGATCTGGTAACGCAGCCCGCTGCCACCCAGCAGGATGCCCAGTGACGAAGCGAGGTCGTGCCGGCCCTCGAGGGTACTGGAGCGCAAACCGCCGATGTCCTCCGGGCTGTACAGCAACTGGGTATCGGTCTGTCTGGCCAGGGCCTGCAATGCCGAGGTCATCGACTGCGCAGGAATGTCCAGGGTCCATTCCTGCGCCTGCACCTGGGCGGCCATGGCGGTGGACATCGCCAGGCCCAGGCCGACGCGTGTCAACGCCTCCCGGGGACGAAACGAGTGACGGATCAGTAACGCTTTGGCAAGCGGGTCGAGCGGGCCGGGCAAGGACTTGGACATCTATTGCGGTCTCGTTGGCAGAGGGGGTTTTATCTATGTCAGCAATAGGACGCAGCACCTGGGAAAAACCGGAACGATTCTTATTGACGATTTTTTCAGGGGCTGCTGCGCCAACCGCGTCACAACTTCACAAGTCACGTGCTACGCGAAAACCGAGGAAGTCGCCGCGGGTGGTCTTGAGGCGGTCATTGCGGTTGGCCGAGCGGGAGAAGATCGGCGGCTCGCCCCAGTCGTTGCCACGCATGTGCGCGCGGATGCACTGGGGGTCCTGAACCCAGGCGCTGCCGTCGGCAGGGGCGCCAACGTAGCTGTCGTGGTAGCAGTCGGCGACCCATTCGTAGACGTTACCGTGCATGTCGTACAGGCCGAAGGCATTGGCCGGGTAACTGCCCACCGGGGCGGTGAAGGCGTAACCATCCTTGGGGCCGTAGGTGTTGGCGTGCTTGCTGATCTCGTACTTGCCCGGTTCGTCGAAGGGGAAGGGGAACGGGCCGGTAGAGCCGGCGCGGGCGGCGTATTCGCGTTCGGCCTCGCTGACCATGCGGTAGGGCTTGCCGGTGGTTTTCGCCAGCCAGCGGGCGTAGCCCTGCACTTCGGCGTAGTCCACGCACACCGCCGGTTGGCGGGGGCCTTGCGGGTAGCTGGGTTTGCCTGCTTCGCACCAGCGGCCGGGGCGGTCGTCGCCGCTCTTGATCACGGTGCCGGTGGCCTTGATGTAGGCGTCCAGTTCGCCGGCAGTGACCTGGTAGCGGCTCATGGCGAAGGGTTGGGCGAAGGTCACGGTGTGCAGCGGGCCCTCGTCGGGCTGGCGACCGACTTCGTCGTCGGGGGCGCCCATCTGGTAGCTGCCGGCGGGCAGCACGACCATTTCCGGGCAGTCCTTGCAGTCCTTGAACACGTCGCCGGGTTTGGCGGCGTGGGCATGGGCGCTGAGCAGCAGCAGGCAGGTGATCTCGGCTGGCCGGCAGAGCCAGGTGGATAGGTTCATCAGCGGTCCTCGGAACGGGTGAATGCGGGCTGCGTTTCGCATTCAGACGAGCCGGAGCGGTGAAAAATTAACCAGTCGTTGTAGGAACGTGGGCGGCGGGGGTGGTTGCCAGCCGACAAACCCCGGGCTATAGTCCAGCCCATTGTCCTCTTCCCGAAGACCTGCTCATGCCAGCCAGCCCTTCCACCACTTGCTTTGCCATCGCGCCAGTCGCGGGCATGGTCGTGCGTGGCAGCCAGCAGCCGGTCATGATCAGTCACTATCCACCACCACCTGTCAGTGGCGTCGTGGGCGGCTTAGCTCCGCCTCGCTGCGTGGTCGTGCTGGGCTGATCGGCTTCTGGCCGCTGCCCTTCGCACACGCAACCTACTGAACACGGTCGGCGGCTTCCCACGCTGAAGCGCACGTCGTCCGTCTGGCTTATCTGCCTTATATCAGGTGGCAATTCATGTCTGTCTTTAGCAAAACCTCGGTGGCCTCGGCGGCCACTACCTGCCTGTTCGTCCTGCTGTGGAGCAGCGGGGCGATCGTTTCCAAGCTGGGCCTGACGCAGGCCAGCCCGTTCGCCTTCCTGCTGCTGCGCTCGGCGCTGGCCCTGGCCGGCATGCTGCTGGTCGGGCCACTGCTGGGGCTGCGCTGGCCGCGCAGTCGCGGGGCCGTGCTGCGGGCCCTGGGCACCGGCTGCGTGCTGCTCGGCGCCTACCAGATCTTTTACCTGCTGGCGCTCGACACCCAGGTCACCCCCGGCATCATGGCCACGGTGATGGGGGTACAGCCGATCCTGACGGTGGTGCTGATGGAGCGCCAGCGCTCGTGGAGCCGAATGTTCGGCCTGGTGCTGGGATTGGCTGGCTTGATAATGGTGGTCTACCAGGGCATCAACCTGGGTGGGGTGTCGCTGGCCGGGATGCTGTTCGCCCTGCTGGCACTGGCCTGCATGACCTTTGGCTCGATCCTGCAGAAGCGTATCACCGAGAACCCGATGGGCACCCTGCCGCTGCAGTACCTGGCCGGCTTTGCCATGTGCGCACTGTTCGCGCCGCTGCAGCCACTGCATGTGCAGTGGAGCGGCGGCTTCGTCGGTGCGTTGCTGTGGATGGGCCTGGTGGTCTCGCTGCTGGCGACCTTGTTGCTGTATCGGCTGATCGCCAAGGGCAACCTGGTGAATGTCACCAGCCTGTTCTACCTGGTACCTGCGGTGACTGCGGTGATGGACTTGCTGATCTTCGGTAACCGCCTGGCACCGCTCGGCCTGCTGGGCATGGCGCTGATCGTGGTGGGCCTGCTGTTCGTGTTTCGCAAGCCTGCCGCGCGCCTGGCCGAGGCGTAGGCGTTAGCGGAATTCTTCGGGGATGGCGTGGCGCAGCACGCCTTCCTCGAAGTCCAGCAGGCCGGCGTCGCGCTGGGTGAGCAGGTAGTAGAGCAGGGTATCGAGCGAACGCTGCGGCGGAACCTCGAGCGCCAGCATCTTCACCGCCTGTTCGGTCTCGCAGTTGCAGCCGAAGTCTTGTAGCGCCGCGCGTACCTGGTCCAAGGTTTCCGGGGGCCTGACGATAACCCGGAACACCGAACTGCCGCTGCTGCGGCGCAGTTCGGCAAACCAGGTTTCGCCGGCTTCTTCACGGGTGGCGATCACGTCGCCCGGGGCAATGCCGTAGACATGGAAGGGAATGTTGTCGACGGCATAGCCACCCTCCACGGCCTTGGCCCACAGCCCCTCGACCGAGGCCGGTGGATAGCCGTTGGCGTCCTGTTCCAGGCGGAACAAGACCTTCCTGTATGCGCTGTTCACGGTCTGCTCCGCTTCACCTGCGCGCCGGGCGCAGTACCAGCCACAACGCCGCAGCGATCAGCAGGCCGCCGTACAGGTGCGCCATCGACAGCGGTTCATCCAGCAGCCACGCCCCCCACACTACGCCGAACACCGGAATCAGGAAGGTCACGGTGCTGGCCTTGACCGGGCCGATCTCTTCCAGCAGGCGGAAGTACAGGATGTAGGCGAATGCCGTACACAGCAAGCCCAGGCCCAGCAGCGACAGCCATACCTGCCAGCCGCCCCAGCTGGCCGGGGGCTGGCTCAGTGCGCTCCAGGCGAACAGCGGGCTGAGCATCAGGGTCGCGCCGAGCATGCTGCCCAGGGCTGACAGGCGGCTGTCCAGGCCGCTGACCCAGCGGCGGGCGAGGAAACCGGCAAAGCCGTAGCAGGTGGTGGCTGCCAGGCAGGCCAGGGCGCCCTGCAGCAGGGCCAGGTCAAGGGCGACCGGGCCGGCGCCGCTGAGGATGCCGACGCCGAACAGGCCGAGGAAGATGCCGCACAGCTTGGCCAGGGTCATCGGCTCGCGGAAGAACAGCGCGCCGACAAGCACGCCCATCAGCGGCGTGGTGGCGTTGAAGATGGCCGAATAGCCGGCCGGCAACACCTGGGCGGCAACGGAATAGAAGGTGGCCGGAATGCCGGAGTTGATCATGCCCAGCACCAGGCAGGCGCCGAGCTTGCCCTGGAAATCCCAGCGCACCCGGGCGGCGGCAAGCAGCGCGACCAGGCCCAGGCAGGCGATGGACACGCGGAAAAACGCGGTCGGTACTGTGCCAAGTTCCGGGGCGATGATGCGCATGAACAGGAAACTCGCCCCCCAGACGGCGGCAAGGGTCAGCAGGCGGGCTAGGGCGATGGGGCTCACGACGGTCTCCGGGGGCAGGGCAGGGGCGCGAGTGTACGCCACGGGGCGGGGGGATTCTTGTGCTTTCTTGCGGTGTAAACCTATGCTGGCCTCTTCGCGGGCATGCCCGCTCCCACAGGTTCTCTGCAATGCTCGGCCCTGTGGTAATCCTGTGGGAGCGGGCGAGCCCGCGAAGAGGCCGGCACAGGCTCCGCAAAAACCAAGAGGCGACTAAGCTCTGTAACTCAACACCGCACCGAGGTCTTCGCATGCCCCAACCCTGGCCCGCCGTCGACATCGCCCGGATGATCCTCGCCGGTTTCGACGACTACCGCGACCACTTCCGGCGTATCACCCTGGGTGCCCGCAAGCGCTTCGAGCAGGCGCGCTGGCAGGAAATCCAGCGTGCCGCTGCTGCCCGCATCAACCTCTACGAAGACAAGGTCGCCGAAGTCAACGGCTGGCTCAGGGAAGGGTTTGCCGAGGATGTGCTGCTGGACGTGGCGCAATGGCCGCTGGTGAAGGACGCCTACATCCACCTGATCGACCCGCGGCTGGACGACGAGCTGGCCGAGACCTGGTACAACTCGCTGTTCTGCAGCCTGTTCAGCCACGACCTGATCAGCGACGGCTGCATGTTCATCCACACCACCCGGCCGTCGATGCGCGGTCGCGAACGTGCCGCGCAAACCCGCACCTATCGGCCTGACGAGGGTTTGCAAGGCTTGCTGCGGGCGGTCTTTGCCGATTACCCGTTCGATGTGCCGTATGGCGACCTGGAAGGCGACCTGGCACGCCTGGAGGAGCAGTTGCGCGACTGCCTGCCGGACTGGGTCTGCAAGGACCCGGCCCTGGCCCTGGAGCTGTTCGTGCCGGTGCTGTACCGCAACAAGGGGGCATACCTGGTCGGCCGGCTATACAACAGCGACGAGCAGTGGCCGCTGGTGATTCCGCTGCTGCACCGCGAAGGGCACGGCATCGAGGCCGATGCGCTGATCACCGACGAGGCCGAGGTGTCGATCATCTTTTCCTTCACCCGCTCGTACTTCATGGTCGATGTGCCGGTGCCGGCGGAGTTCGTCAACTTCCTCAAGCGCATTCTGCCGGGCAAGCACATTGCCGAGCTGTACACCTCGATCGGGTTCTACAAGCACGGCAAGTCGGAGTTCTACCGCGCGCTGATCAACCACCTGGCCAGCAGCGACGACCGTTTCGTCATGGCCCCCGGGGTACGTGGCATGGTCATGAGCGTGTTCACCCTGCCGGGCTTCAACACCGTGTTCAAGATCATCAAGGACCGTTTTTCGCCGTCGAAGACGGTCGACCGCGCCACGGTGATCGACAAGTACCGGCTGGTGAAGAGCGTCGATCGGGTGGGGCGTATGGCCGATACCCAGGAATTTGCCGATTTTCGCTTCCCGCGCAGCAAGTTCGAGCCGGAGTGCCTGGCCGAGCTGCTGGAGGTGGCACCCTCGACCGTGGCGCTGGAAGGCGACACGGTGCTGATTCGCCACTGCTGGACCGAGCGGCGCATGACGCCATTGAACCTGTACCTGGAGCAGGCCAGCGAGGCCCAGGTGCTGGAGGCGCTGGAGGATTATGGCCTGGCCATCAAGCAGTTGGCGGCGGCGAACATCTTCCCTGGCGACATGCTGCTGAAGAATTTCGGCGTTACCCGGCATGGCCGGGTGGTGTTCTACGACTATGACGAAATCAGCTTTCTGACCGAGGTGAACTTCCGCCACATCCCGCCGCCGCGTTACCCGGAAGACGAGCTGTCGGGCGAGCCGTGGTACTCGATCGGGCCGCATGATGTGTTCCCCGAAGAGTTTCCGCCGTTTTTGTTTGCCGATATCGGCCAGCGCCGGCTGTTCAGCCGCCTGCATGGAGAGCTGTACGACGCGGATTACTGGCAGCGGCTGCAGGCGGCGATACGCGACGGCAAGGTGATCGATGTGTTCCCGTATCGGCGCAAGGGGCGGTGACTGTGCTTTAGCAGGCCCGGCCTCTTCGCGGGTAAACCCGCTCCCACAGGCACCCCACTGGTTTCGCATACTGTGCCGTATCTGTGGGAGCGGGTTTACCCGCGAAGAGGCCGGGCCTGCTTTTCACCGCCCCCCCTTCAAGCACTTCAATTCACTGAATTTCGTGCGCACCTGGCCCAGCCGTTCCAGCAGCAATCGCCGCTGCTGCGGGGTGCTCTGTTGCACCAGGTCGACCAGCAGGCTACGCGCCTGGCGCTCGGTATTCTGGAATGCTGCGCGATACTCCGGCGTCCACAAGCTTTCCTTGCGTTGCAGCAAGGTCGCCAGGCGCGGTTCGAAGCTGGCGTCGTTACGCTGGTTCATGGCCAGCAGCAGTTGCTGCTGCCAGTGGGCGCGGTTGGCGATCCATGCGCGGTTCTGGTCGCCCAGCGCCTCGGACCAGGCCTGCACGCGTTGCCTTTGCACCGGGGTCAGCTCGCCAAACCAGGGCGTGAGGCGTTTTTCCATGCGTTCGGCACGGTGCGCAATCTGTTTCGACAGCGGCGTATCGACATACTGTTTCTGCCGTTCGGCGATGTCGTCGCGGAAGGCCTCGCGCATTTCCGCCACCTGCGCATCACTCATGCCGCGCAGCAGTTCAGTGGCCGACGGGGTGATTTCCTCGGCCACCCGGCCTATCGCCTCGCGCGCTTCGCGGGTGCGTTGCTGCAGGGCCTGGTCCGTCACCTGGTCGTCAGCCACCATGTCGCGTATGCGGTCCAGCCAGTCGAGGTAGCCGGGCAACTGCGTCTGGCAATGCCAGGCCAGGTGCTCGCGCAGGCGGTCGTCGAGCATGGCCTTCTGCTCTCGGTTCATGTCCAGGTAATCACCCAGCGACCAGGGCACCAGGCGGTCGAGGTTGCGGTAGGCCAGGTCGATGCGGCTGCAGGCGGCCATGGTCATGACCAGGCCGATGGCGATGAGCAGGGCTCTGGACAGGCGTAGCGGCATGGGCTGTTCCTTGCTGAGGCTGGCCAGACGGTAGACGCAAGGGGGCGGCTGACGGTTCCACTGCATCAGCGGTCGGGCGGCACGCTGGCTTCAGGTGTAGAATAGCCGCCTTGTCTTGAGGATCATCGGAAATGGCTCTGCTTGGGCGTTACAACAGTTTGCAAATCGTGAAACACGTGGACTTCGGCCTGTACCTGGATGGCGGTGCCGACGGCGAGATCCTGCTGCCCGCGCGCTACATCCCGAAAAACGCCGAAACCGAAGTCGATGACTGGCTGAACGTGTTCATCTACCTGGACAGCGAAGACCAGCTGATCGCCACCACCGAAAAGCCCAAGGTGCAGGTCGGCGAATTCGCCAGCCTCAAGGTCAAGGACATCAACGGCGCCGGCATCTTCCTCGACTGGGGCCTGTCCAAGGACCTGCTGATGCCGTACTCGGAAGAAGCGCGGCCGTTGAAGATCGGCGATTACTGCGTGGTGCACGTGTACCTCGACAAGCGCACCCGCCGCATCACCGCCACCTCGCGCCTGGACCGCTACCTCGACCGCACCCCGGCGGACTACCAGGTCGGCCAGCCGGTCGAGCTGCTGGTGGCCGGCGAAACGCCGATGGGCTTCAAGGCCATCATCAATAACCGCCACTGGGGCCTGATCCACAAGAACGAGGTGTTCAAGTTCCTGCGTTCCGGCATGCACGAAAAGGGCTTCATCAAGGAAGTGCGCCACGATGGCAAGATTGCCCTCAGCCTGCAACCGGTGGGCGCGGCCCTGGCCGACAGCCTGCAGGAGCAGATCATGGCCCGCCTGGAGGCCGAAGGCGGGGTGCTGGGGGTGTGCGACAAGAGCGACCCGGCGCTGATCAGCAAGCTGTTCAATGTCAGCAAGGGCAACTTCAAGAAGGCCATTGGCGGCCTGTTCAAGCAGGGCCGTATCGTCATCCATGACGATCGGATCGAGAAGGCCTGATCAGGCCTGCACGAAGGTACGGAAGTCCAGCTGCTCGCCACCCGGGCGGGTGTCGCGCAGCAGCGAATCGCGGTCGGCGCTGAGCGCCAGGCTGATGGTCGAGCGGCGCTTGCCGGGGTTGCGCACTTCCATCTGCTCCTGGTGGGCGCGCAGGAAGTTGGTCGGCACCTTCAGGTGCTGCAGCTCGTCGCTGTCGGGCGTGTGCAGCAGCAGGTTGACCCAGTCGGGCTGGCCCTTGCGCAGCAGCGCCACCGGCACCTCGAACCACCACAGGTTGCGCTTGCGGTCGAGAATGGCGAACAGGGTATTGGCGCTGGTCAGCACCGGCCGGGCCAGCGCCTGGTTGCGCCTGGCGATGGCGGCGGGTTTATCGAGTTTCATGCAGGTTCCTGCGGGTTGACGCTATGAAGGCCTGCATTGTGAGGGGTGGCACCGGGCGCGGCAAGGTTTGCCGTCTGCCAGCCTGCAATGATGCCGCTTGGCTCATAGCCGGGTGATCCGGTGAAACTCTTGGCGAAGGGCCCGGGTCCACCGACTGTCGACACGGTCCACGTGTCTCCCGTTACAGGAGTTTTTGCCATGAGCGGAACCAAAGACAAAGCAAAGGGGTTGGCCAACGAAGCCATCGGTAACGTCAAGCAGGGGGTTGGCAAAGCCACCGACAATGACCGGCTGCGGGCCGAGGGCGAGGCGCAGGAACTGAAAGGCGAGGGGCAACAGATCAAGGGCAATGTGAAGGATGCAGTGAAAAAGCCTTGATGTGAACCGCGAAGCAGCCTCTTCGCGCAGGCCCGCGAAGAGGCTGACTGGTGTAGGAAAATTCTTGCAGTATCGCCCGGAGCAGCACAGCGCCGACAGGGTCTATTAGACTTGTTCATTGAACCGATCAAGCGGCGAAAGGAGACGCTATGATTTTCCCCGACCTGCGCGGTCTGCCCTTGCACCGCGTGCTGGTACGTACCGTCAAGGAATTCCTTGACGACGAGATGTCCACCTACGCTTCGGCACTGGCTTACCAGGCGCTGTTTTCGCTGTTCCCCTTCCTGCTGTTCCTGATAGCGCTGATCGGCTTCCTGCACCTGCCGGACTTCTTCTCCTGGCTGCGCCTGCAGTCGGAACTGGTGCTGCCACCCCAGGCACTCGAGCAGGTCAACCCGGTAATCGACCAGTTGCAACAGTCCAAGGGCGGGTTGTTGTCGGTAGGTATCGTGATTGCCCTGTGGACCGCCTCGGCCGGTGTGCGGCTGATGATGAGCGCGATGAACGCCGCCTACGACGTGCCGGAGGGGCGCCCGGCGTGGAAGCGCATACCGCTGTCGGTTTTCTACACGGTAGGCTTGGCCGGCATGCTGCTGGTAGCTGCGGCGCTGATGGTGCTGGGCCCGCAGGTCATGGAATGGATCGCCGCGCAGGTTGGCATGCAGGAGTTCATCGTCACCTTGTGGACCGTGCTGCGCTGGCCGGTGATCGTCATTCTGCTGATGGTCGCAGTGGCGGTGATCTACTACGTGATGCCGGATGTGAAACAGGAATTTCGTTTCATCACGCCGGGCTCGGTATTGGCCGTGGTGGTATGGATCGTGGCGTCGCTGGGCTTTGCCTATTACGTGAAGACCTTTGCCGACTACAACGCCATGTATGGCAGCATTGGTGCAATCATCGTGCTGTTGTTGTATTTCTACATTTCCGCTGCCGTGTTGCTGCTGGGCGCGGAAATGAACGCCGTGATCGAGCATATGTCCAGCGAGGGCAAGAACCCCGGCGAAAAGGAAGCTGCCGAGCACAAACCCCACGCCACCATCAGCGTGCTCGGCCATCAACACCCGATACCGAGCGACCAGCAACCTTCCGAGCCGAACCCCCGATGATCCGCGACATTCTCAAGATGGGCGACGAACGCCTGCTGCGCATCGCCCCGCCAGTACCGCAACACCTGTTCGGCAGCGCCGAGCTGCAACAGTTGATCGATGACATGTTCGAAACCATGCATCACGTGGGCGGCGTGGGCCTGGCGGCGCCGCAGGTCGGCATCGACCTGCAACTGGTGATCTTTGGCTTCGAGCGCAGCGAGCGTTACCCGGATGCCGAACCGGTGCCGCAGACCATCCTGCTCAACCCGGTGATCACGCCAACCTCCACCGAGCTGGAGGACGGTTGGGAAGGGTGCCTGTCGGTACCTGGCCTGCGCGGCGTGGTGCCGCGCTTCAAGCATATCTGCTACACCGGCCTCGACCCCCAGGGCAAGCCGATCGAGCGCTTCGCCGAAGGCTTCCATGCCCGGGTGGTGCAACACGAGTGTGATCACCTGATCGGCCGGCTGTACCCGTCACGCATCCAGGACTTCTCCCGGTTCGGCTACACCGAAGTGCTGTTCCCCGGGCTGGACGCCAGCGACGACTGACCCCGCTGCAGCGCTATCAGGCGTTTGCTGCGCTGGTAGCGCTGCAGGCGGCCAGCCAGGGCCTCCGGCAAGTACCCGGCCGTATCGAACCCCAGCCGTTGATAGAAGGCGGCAAGGTCCGGGTGGCAGAACAGCCAGGTCGGCCCGTCAGCTTGCGCCAGTGCTGCCTCGACCAGGCGCCCGGCTACCCCCTGGCTGCGCCGCTGCGGGTCGACGAACAACCCGGTCAGCCAGCAACCGTCGCCCACCGCGCTCAGGCTCAAGCCGGCGATGATGCCCGGTGCCCGCGCCACCCACAGTTGCCCTTCGCCCGCCGCACGCATGCGCGAGCCGTGCTGGCGATAGAAATGGTCCAACAGCCGGCGCTCGGTGGCCGCCAGTTGCGAAAACCGAAGATCCTGTGAAATGGCGAGTCCTGCCCTGAAAGTTGGCCAAAGCGCTGGCCTGAGGGTTTGCGGTCCCTTTTGTCGCAGATTGTTGCAAATCCGGCAAGGGTGAATATCCGACTGTGGGGTTCAACTATTCAAGGCCGGGAGTAGACTTTCACCCATCCCACCTGGCAGTACGAAGCGGGATCGGTACTTCGTGCCATCACCAACGTAGATGGCAACTTCTCCGCGCCGTTACGGCAATAGAAGTCAATCGATCAGCTTGAACGCTTGAAAGGCAGACTCACATGAAACCATTACTGATTCTTGCACTGGTCGGTATGTCCTCGTTCGCCTTCGCCGATGAGGCCAAACCCGTCAACAGCGAGCCCGTGGCCCAACAGTACGACTACTCCATGAATCTGGATATCAAGCGGGTGATCAATCTGTCGACCATCCCCAACGTGTGCGAAGTGGTCCCGGCGACCATGACCTACGAGGATCACCAGGGGCAGGTGCATACCATCCAGTACCGCGCCATGGGTGAAGGTTGCCAGCAGGGTTGATCAGGTCGTTGCCTGATGGGTGGCCCCTGCGGCGATCTGCCCCGGGGCCAGCCGCGCATGCTTTTCGAGCAATAGAAAAATCCTGAATGAATATCCAGGAAAAAGTGCTATCTTGTTTTGATAGCATTTTTCGATGAACACTCGATACCGCAAGATTCTAGATGCCATTTTCCGCACGCCGACTACGGCGTCGTTGGCTTTTTCCGAAATCGAGGCGTTGACGCTCCACTTGGGTGGCCAGGTACTGGAGCGGCAAGGATCCAGGGTCAAGCTTGTGCTGGGTGGCCAATGCTGGCGATGCCACCGGCCTCATCCTGGTAAAGAAGCCAAGCGGTATCAAATTGAAGAGGCTCGCGAATTCCTCTTGCGGGCAGGAGTCAGGATATGAGTTGCATGCGCTATAAAGGCTACGCTGCCCGTATCGAGTATGACGAGCGTGACGACATCTTCGTCGGCCGTGTGCTTGGTATGCGTGACATCATCAGTTTTCACGCGAGGTCGGTGCCGGAGCTGCATGAGGCTTTCCACGATGCGTTGGAGGACTACCTGGCCGATTGTGCAGAGCAGGGCATAACGCCGGAAAAACCTGCCTCTGGCAAAATCATGTTGCGCATCCGCCCCGAAGTGCATGCCGCGGCGAGTATCGCTGCACGCGCTGCCGGCAAAAGCTTGAACCAGTGGGCGGACGAAGTCTTCGAGCAAGCCGCCATGGCCTGAACCCGCCACTTCCCATCCGCTGTGCACTCATGGCACCCTCAGGCCGCCTTCCTGAGCCGTAGCCGAGCCTTGCATGCCTTTCTCCAATGGTTTTCTCCTCAGTCTTTCCCTGTGCCTGGATATCGGCATCGCCAATATCGCCATGATTACCCTGGCCATGCAGCGCGGTTTCCTCCAGGGTTTCTGGCTGGGCCTCGGCACCTGCGTCGGCGACCTGCTGTATGCCATTGCCGCATTGGCCGGAATGACCGTGCTGCTGCAGTTCGAAAGCGTGCGCTGGGCGCTGTGGCTGGGTGGCTCGGTGCTGCTGGTGTGGTTCGCGCTGAAGATGCTGCTGGCCGCATGGCGCGGCGGGCGCATGGAAACGCGGGCCGAGGTGGTGGTGGAGTCGGGGTGGCGCGAATTCCTGCGCGGTATCTTCCTGGCCATGTCGTCGCCCAGCGCCATCCTGTGGTTCGCCGCGGTGGGGGGCGTGCTGATCTCCCGTTCCGGCGGCGGCAGCCTGCTGGATGCCGGGCTGTTTCTCGGCGGCTTCTTCGCCGCCGGGCTGGTGTGGTGCATCGGCTTGTGTGGCATTGCCAGCCATGGCGGGCGCTTGCTGGGTGACCGCCTGTTGACCTGGTCATACCTGCTGTCGGCGGCGATCTTCTGCTATTTCGCGGTGTACGTGATTGTGTCGGGGTATCGGGAGTTCGTTTAGGCAGGTTCGGATCACTGCCAGCCTTGATGTCGGAAATACTGCGCGGCCTTGTCGATTCCTCCGCGCCCCGTTCGACCATGGGTGAAGGCGCGCCGCTGGCGTGGCCACCATCCCTGACCTGTCGGAGGAATTCCCGATGAGCACCGCAGCCGAAACCGAGATTCGCCAACTGATCGAGCGCTGGATGCAGGCCGTGCGCGACCGTGACATCCCCAACATCATCGCCCCCTATGCCGAGGACATCGTTGCCTTCGATGCCATCCAGGCGCTGCAATTCAAAGGCAAGGCCACCTACCAGGCACATTGGGAAATGTGCATGGGCTTGTGTCCCGGCCCGATGGTCTTCGAACTCGCCGAACTCACCGTGCAGGCCGCTGGCGACCTGGCCCTGGCCCACTGGCTGAACCGCTGTGGCCCGGCGGACAACGACAGCCAGTGCGGCTTCATGCGCGCCACCGTAGGCTATCGTCGTCAAGGCGGCCAGTGGCAGGTCATCCACGAACACTGGTCGGCACCGTTCGACATGCAGACCCAGAAAGCGCTGTTCGATCTCAAACCCTGAGCCGTTATCGCCAAACGTACGTTGCCAATGCCCTGGAGGCGACCATGAAATACCTGTGCTGGTCTATTGTGACGAGGGGCTGCTGCACAGCCTGCCCGACAGCCCGGAAGACGCCGAATGCCTGGCGTACGCCGAATCCATCCAGGGCTCCGGGCGAATGCTGGCGGCCGAGGCGCTGAAGTCGGTGCAGACTGCCACCACGGTACGCATGCGCAACGGCCAGATGAGCCTGACCGATGGCCCGTTTGCCGAGACCAAGGAGCAACTGGCCGGCTTCTACCTGGTGGAAGCCCGCGACCTGAACGAGGCCCTGAACATCGCCAAGGGTATTCCCGCCGCCCGGGTCGGCAGTGTCGAGGTGCGGCCAGTGCGTGAACTGCAACCCTGACAACAACGGAGAACCCAGCATGAGCCTTGCACTGCCTGCGCAAGCACAACACGAGTTGTCCATCAGCCGCCTGATCGACGCGCCACCGGCCAAGGTGTTCCGCGCCTGGACCGAACCCGAGTGGCTGATGCAGTGGTGGGGCCCGCACGGCATGACCACCCCGGAGTGCGAAATGCAGTTGTGGCCCGGCGGCCTGTTCCGCACCCTGATGCGTGCACCGGATGGCAGCGAATACCCGAACCAGGGTGTGTTCCTGGAAATTGCCGCGCCGCGCCGGTTGGTGTTCACCGATGCCTTCGGCCTGGGCTGGGTGCCCTCGAACAGAGCCTTCATGACCGCCGTGATCAGTTTTGACGAAGAGCAGGGCAAGACCCGCTACACCGCCCGTGCCTGGCACTGGAGCGCCGCCGACTGCCGAACCCATGAGGAGATGGGCTTCCACCAGGGCTGGGGAGAAAGCCTGGACCGGCTGGTGGAGGTGGTGACCCAGCGGATGCCTGACTGATGCAGGCCCTGGCGCAGGTGCGCGCCGAGGTCGAGGCGGTCTACCGGCATGAGTCGCGCCGCATCTTGGCGACGCTGATCCGCCTGCTGGGCGATTTCGACCTGGCCGAGGAGGCCATGCACGATGCCTTCTTCATCGCGGTCGAGCGCTGGCAGCGCGACGGCATACCGGCCAACCCGCGGGCGTGGCTGGTCTCCACCGGGCGCTTCAAGGCCATCGATGCGCTGCGCCGGCGTGCCCGGTTCGACCGTTCCCAGGCAGACCTGAGCCTGTTGCTCGCAGGCCAGGCGCAGGACCCCAGCGAAGAAGAACTGCTGGCGGACGACCGCCTGCGGCTGATCTTTACCTGCTGTCACCCGGCGTTGTCGGCTGATGCCCAGGTGCCGCTGACGTTGCGCGAAGTCTGCGACCTGACCACCGAGCAGATCGCCCGCGCCTTTCTGCAAAGCCCGGCGACCATTGCCCAGCGCATCGTGCGTGCCAAGGCCAAGATCCGCGATGCCGGCATCCCTTACCAGGTGCCGGAGCTGAACGAGCTGCCCGAGCGCCTGGGCAGCGTGCTGCGGGTGATTTACCTGGTGTTCAACGAAGGTTATTCGGCGTCGTCGGGCGAGGCGCTGTTGCAGCAGGACCTGACTGACGAGGCCATACGCCTGGCGCGGCTGCTGGTGCAGTTGTTGCCCGACCCGGAGGCGGTCGGCCTGTTGGCCCTGATGTTGCTGCAGGCGTCCCGGCAGCGAGCACGTACCGATGGCCAGGGCAACCTGGTGGTGCTGGAACAGCAGGACCGCAGCCTGTGGGACCGGCAACGCATTGCCGAAGGCTGCGAACTGGTGCGCCAGGCCCTGCAAAGCCGGGGGTTCGGTGCCTATACCGTACAGGCGGCGATTGCGGCGGTGCATGCCGAAGCGGACACCGCCGAGGCCACCGACTGGGCCGAGATTGTCGGGCTGTATGACGTGCTGCAGCGGCACTGGCCGTCGCCTGTGGTGGCGCTGAACCGGGCGGTGGCGCTGGCGAAGCGGGACGGGCCGGAGGTCGGCCTGCGGGAAATCGAAGGGATTCTGGCGCGCGGGGAACTGCTGGATTACCACCTGGCACATGCGGCGCGGGCCGAGCTGCATTACCAGCTGGGGCACGTGGCGCAAGCGCGTGCGGCCTGGCGGCAAGCGCTGGCGCTGACCCGGCAGGCGCCGGAGCGCAGGCACATCGAACGGCGGTTACAGGCTAGCGAATGATGTTTGCTGCAGCTGCCTGCTCGCGGGCGCGGTCGCGAACAGGCAGGTGCTGGCTACAGCAGGCTTCAGCTCGCCACGAAGTTCGGCGGCGACACCAGTTCCACGGTCTGCTGTTTGCGCGGCGCCAGGATCTCGGCTTCACCCTCGACCACCAGCTCATCGTTCTGGTTGTACACATTGGTGGCGATACGCACCTTGAACTTGGGCAGTTTCTCGAGAATTTCCAGGCGCACGGTCAGGCTGTCACCAATCTTCACCGGCTTCTGGAAGCTCATTTTCTGGCCCAGGTAGATGGTGCCAGGGCCAGGCAAGGTGCAGGCCACGGCGGCGCTGATCAGCGCGCCGCTGAACATGCCGTGGGCGATGCGCTCGCGGAACATGCTTTTGGCGGCGAATTCGGCATCCAGGTGCACCGGGTTGTGGTCACCGGACATCGCGGCGAACAGCTGGATATCACGTTCTGCAACGGACTTCTTGTATTCGGCCTTCTGGCCGACTTCGAGGGCTTCGTAGGGCGTGTTGGTGACCTGGGTCATCGGGGCTTCCTTAAAGGGCGGGCGAGGGCGCCTATCATTCGCTGCGGGCAGGCCGGCCAAGGGCCAGCGCCTGTTCGAGCCAGGCGAGAATATCGCCAGTGACCTCGTCTCGATTGAGTTCGTTGAGCACTTCATGCCGCGCCTCGGGGTAGACGCGCAGCTGTACATGTCGATTGCCGGTCGCGCGCAGGGCGTCGGCCAGGTGGGTGAGACGCTTGCCGGCACTGACCGGATCACATTCACCGCCGATCACCAGCAGCGGCAGGTTCGGATCGATCTGCGCGAGGTTACCCGGCTGGCTGATCTGCGCCAAGCCTTGCAGCAAGTCGAGCCACAATTGGTTGCTGCAGCGGAAGCCGCACAACGGGTCGTTGACGTACAGGTCGACCTGCGCCGGGTCGCGGCTGAGCCAGTCGAATGCCGTGCGGTTGGGCTTGAAGGCCTTGTTGAACGAGCCGAACGACAACCATTCGATCAGCGCGCTCTTGCCCAGCGGCCCCTGGCGCCAGGCTTCCAGCCGGGCAATCAGCCGCGCCACACGGTACAGCATCGCCGGTTGGTAGTTGGAGCCACTGAGGATCGCCCCATGCAGGCTGCCGCTGTGGTGCAGCAGGTAGGCCTGGGCGATGTAGCTGCCCATGCTGTGGCCGAACAGGAACAGCGGTGTGCACGGGTACTGCTGGCCGATGTGCTGGGCCAGCAGGCCAAGGTCGTTGACCACGGCATTCCAGCCATGCTGGCGGGCGAACAGGCCGAGGCTGCCCAGTTCGGCGGTGCGCCCATGGCCGCGCTGGTCGGCGCCGAACAGGGCAAAGCCCGCCTCGCTCAAAGCCTGGCCCAGCGGCTGGTAGCGCCCGGCATGCTCGGCCATGCCGTGGGCCAGCAGCACCACGGCCTTGACCGGCGAGGCCGGCAGCCATTGGTGTACGTACAGGCTGCAGTGCTCGCTGGCAGGCAGCCAGAAGGCGTCGTGAGGCATGGCGGGTCCTTGTGCGCACGGTTACCCGAACAGTGTATGCACAACCGGCCGGATTGCAGGAAGGGCACAAATAAGATTCACAATGTTAATGGCGGCACTTGGCGTATATGCCACCTTGGGCTTACCTGCTAACGTCGGTTCAACGCCTTTTCGCTTTCGGGCGGGCAGGTAAAAGGATGACAGGACACACAGTGGGTCCCGGCAGAGGAACAATAATAAATGCAAGCCGAATTCTGGAACGACAAGCGCCCGGCGGGCGTGCCTTCCACCATTGACATCAATGCCTACGCCTCGGTCATCGAGGTGTTCGAGCGCTCCTGCAAGCGCTTTGCCGACCGCCCGGCCTTCAGCAACCTGGGCGTGACCCTCAGCTACGCGGACCTGGAGCGCCATTCGGCGGCCTTCGCCGCCTGGTTGCAGCAGCATACCGACCTCAAGCCGGGTGACCGCATCGCGGTGCAGTTGCCCAACGTGCTGCAGTACCCCATCGCGGTGTTCGGCGCCCTGCGTGCGGGCCTGATCGTGGTCAACACCAACCCGCTGTACACCGAACGCGAGATGCGCCACCAGTTCAAGGACAGCGGCGCGCGTGCGCTGGTGTACCTGAACATGTTCGGCAGGCGCGTGCAGGAAGTGCTGCCCGATACCGGCATCGAGTACCTGATCGAGGCGAAGATGGGTGACCTGCTGCCCGCTGCCAAGGGCTGGTTGGTCAACACCGTGGTCGACAAGCTGAAGAAAATGGTCCCGGCCTACCGGCTGCCGCAGGCGGTGTCGTTCAAACAGGTGTTGCGCCAGGGCCGCGAATTGTCCGCCAAGCCGGTGCCGCTGAGCCTGGGCGACATTGCCGTGCTGCAATACACCGGCGGCACCACGGGGCTGGCCAAGGGCGCCATGCTCACTCACGGCAACCTGGTGGCCAACATGCTGCAGGTGCTGGCCTGTTTCTCGCAGCACGGGCCGGACGGGCAGAAGCTGATCAAGGAAGGCCAGGAAGTGATGATCGCACCGCTGCCGCTGTACCACATCTATGCCTTTACCGCGAACTGCATGTGCATGATGGTGACCGGCAACCACAACGTGCTGATCACCAACCCGCGGGATATTCCCGGCTTCATCAAGGAGCTGGGCAAGTGGCGGTTCACGGCCCTGCTGGGCCTGAATACCCTGTTCGTCGCGCTGATGAACCACCCGGGCTTCCGCCAGCTCGACTTCTCGGCGCTGAAGGTCACCAACTCGGGCGGCACCGCGCTGGTCAAGGCCACTGCCGAGCGCTGGGAAAGCCTGACCGGCTGCCGCATCGTCGAAGGCTACGGCCTGACCGAAACCTCGCCGGTGGCCAGCACCAACCCCTATGGCCAGCTGGCGCGCCTGGGCACGGTGGGCATCCCGGTGGTGGGCACCGCCTTCAAGGTGATCGACGATGACGGCAACGAGCTGCCGCTGGGCGAGCGCGGCGAGCTTTGCATCAAGGGCCCGCAGGTGATGAAGGGCTATTGGCAGCAGCCCGAGGCCACGGCGCAGGCCCTGGACGCAGACGGCTGGTTCAGGACCGGCGATATTGCGGTGATCGACCCGGACGGCTTCACCCGCATCGTCGACCGCAAGAAGGACATGATCATCGTCTCCGGGTTCAACGTGTACCCCAACGAGATCGAGGACGTGGTCATGGGCCACCCCAAGGTAGCCAACTGCGCAGCCATCGGCGTGCCGGACGAGCATTCCGGCGAGGCGGTGAAGCTGTTCGTGGTGCCGCGCGAGGGCGGGCTGAGCGTGGATGAACTGAAGGCGTACTGCAAGGCCAACTTCACTGGCTACAAGGTGCCCAAGCACATCGTGTTGCGCGACTCGTTGCCGATGACGCCGGTGGGCAAGATTCTGCGGCGGGAGTTGCGTGATATAGCTTGATACCAGGTTGGCTTGTTCGCGGGCTCGCCCGCTCCCGCAGGTACTGCACAGCATTCCAAGGACTGTGAGGCCCCTGTGGGAGCGGGCAAGCCCGCGAATGCCGTGAAAGCGCTCTAACAGGCTATTTATAGCCCGATCTGCGACATCTTGGCTAAATACTCTAAAAATGACTTGTATTGTTCATTGAGTCATTTTTGTGACCGTAAGGCCCGCTTTGGCCCCTAGGCGACCCCAGGTAAAGCTGTTACTCTCGGCCCGCTTTCAGATGATCCGGTTTGCAACGAGCCGTCATCCCATATCAATAATAAGCGCATCGACGCGTGAATCGAACTTCGCTGTTGCTGAAGGAGTGGGCTTCCATGATCGAACATTTTTGGAAGGATAAGTACCCAGCCGGGATTACGGCGGAAATCAATCCTGACGAATTCCCCAATATCCAGGCGGTACTCAAGCAATCCTGCCAACGCTTTGCCGACAAACCGGCCTTTAGCAACCTGGGCAAGACTATCACCTATGGCGAGCTCTATGCGCTGTCCGGGGCGTTTGCCGCCTGGCTGCAACAGCATACCGACCTCAAGCCGGGTGACCGCATTGCCGTGCAGCTGCCCAATGTCCTGCAATACCCGGTAGCGGTGTTCGGCGCCATGCGCGCCGGGCTGGTCGTGGTCAACACCAACCCGCTGTACACCGCGCGGGAGATGGAACACCAGTTCAACGACTCCGGGGCCAAGGCCCTGGTGTGCCTGGCCAACATGGCCCACCTGGCTGAGAAGGTGGTGCCCAAGACCCAGGTCAGGCATGTCATCGTCACCGAAGTGGCCGACCTGCTGCCGCCACTCAAGCGCCTGCTGATCAACAGCGTGATCAAGTACGTGAAGAAGATGGTGCCGGCCTACCACCTGCCGCGTGCCGTACGCTTCAACGACGCACTGGCGCTGGGCAAGGGCCAGCCGGTGACCGAGGCCAACCCGCAGGCCAACGACGTGGCGGTGCTGCAGTACACCGGTGGCACCACCGGCGTGGCCAAGGGCGCGATGCTGACCCACCGCAACCTGGTGGCCAACATGCTGCAGTGCCGGGCGCTGATGGGCGCGAACCTGCACGAAGGTTGCGAAATCCTCATCACGCCGTTGCCGCTGTACCACATCTACGCCTTTACCTTCCATTGCATGGCAATGATGCTGATCGGTAACCACAACGTGCTGATCAGCAACCCGCGTGACCTGCCGGCAATGGTCAAGGAGCTGGGCAAGTGGAAGTTCAGCGGTTTCGTCGGCCTCAACACGCTGTTCGTTGCCCTGTGCAACAACGAGGCCTTCCGTGCCTTGGACTTCTCCGCGCTGAAGATCACCCTGTCCGGCGGCATGGCCCTGCAACTGAGCGTGGCCGAACGCTGGAAAACCGTGACCGGCTGCGCCATCTGCGAAGGTTACGGCATGACCGAGACCAGCCCGGTGGCCGCAGTGAACCCGTCGGAAGCCAACCAGGTCGGCACTATCGGTATCCCGGTACCCTCGACCCTGTGCAAGGTGATCGATGACGCGGGCCACGAACTGCCGTTGGGCGAGGTGGGCGAGCTGTGCATCAAGGGCCCGCAGGTGATGAAGGGCTACTGGCAGCGCGAGGACGCCACGGCCGAGATCCTCGACAGTGAGGGCTGGCTGAAGACCGGCGATATCGCAGTGATCCAGCCGGACGGCTACATGCGCATCGTTGACCGCAAGAAGGACATGATCCTGGTTTCGGGTTTCAATGTGTACCCCAACGAACTGGAAGATGTGCTGGCGGCTCTGCCGGGCGTATTGCAGTGCGCGGCCATCGGTGTGCCGGACGAGAAGTCGGGCGAGGTGATCAAGGTGTTCGTCGTGGTCAAGCCGGGCATGACCGTGACCAAGGAGCAGGTAATGGAGCACATGCGCGCCAACGTTACCGGCTACAAGGTACCGCGCCAGATCGAGTTCCGCGACGCGCTGCCGACGACCAACGTGGGCAAGATCCTGCGCCGTGAGTTGCGTGACGAAGAGCTGAAGAAGCAGGGCTTGAAGAAGATCGCCTGATCGACCTTGCTGAAGCATTCGCGGGCACGCCCGCTCCCACAGGTATTGCGCCGAGTCAGAGGGCTGCGTGGTACCTGTGGGAGCGGGCGTGCCCGCGAATGCTTCAGCGCAGTTTTTCCAGCATCTGGTAGTACCACATCCCGGCCGCCAACAGCGGATTCCCCAGCAAATCGCCCATCGGCACCCGCACATGCCGGCACTGGGCAAAGGTGTCGAACTTCTCCAGCGTCCCGGTCAACGCCTCGGCCATGATCTCGCCCATGATGTGGCTGGTGGCAATGCCGTGCCCCGAATAGCCCTGGCAATACCACACGTTGTCCGACAGCTTGCCCAGCTGCGGGATACGGTTGACCACGATGCCCATCGCGCAACTCCACTGGAACTCGATCGGCACGCCCTTCAACGCCGGGAAGGTGCGTTCGATGCACGGGCGCAGTTCGCCCTCGATGTCGCGTGAGTCACGGCCGGAATAGTTCGCGCCACCGCCAAACAGCAGGCGCTTGTCTGCGGTCAGGCGGTAGTAGTCGAGGACGAAGCGGCAGTCGTAGACCGCCAGGTCCTGCGGGTTGATCTGCTCGGCCAGCTGCCCCAGCGGTGCGGTGGTGACGATGCCGCCCATGGCCGGGAAGATCTTGCCCTTGAGCTGGCGTTTCTCCAGCTTGTGATACACGTCGCCGGCCAGCATCACCTGGCGCGCCTCGACCCGACCGTGGGCAGTGACCACGGCCGGGCGCGGGCCGTGGACGATGTCCAGCACCTCGGAGTTCTCGAAGATCAGCGCCCCCAGGCCATGGGCGGCGCGGGCTTCGCCCAGGCACAGGTTGAGCGGGTGCAGGTGCAGGTTGCGCAGGTTCTTCAACGCGCCCAGGTACAGCGGGCTCTGCAGGTGTTCAGCGACGCCGTTGCGGTCCAGCAACTGCACCTGCTCGCCCATGCCGCGGCGCCGGGCCTCGGCCTCGAATGCGCGCAGCTCATCCATGTGCGCGGGTTTCATCGCCGCATGCAGGTGGCCGCGCTTGAGGTCGCAGTCGATGCCATAGCGCGCCACGCGCTGTTCGATCAGCTGGTGCCCGCGCCAGCGCAGATGCCAGATGAAATCGTCGACTTCGGCCCCCAGGCGGTTGCGCATCTGCGTGCGCATGGCTTCGTCGCCCGACAGGCTGCCCGTGACCTGGCCGCCATTGCGCCCGCTGGCGCCCCAGCCAATGCGGTTGGTTTCGACGATGGCCACCTTCAGGCCACGCTCGGCCAGTTCCACCGCCGTGGCCACGCCGGTGAAGCCGCCGCCGATGATCGCCACGTCCACCTGCACCGTGCCTTTGAGCTGCGGATACTCGGTGTGGTCGTTGAGGGTGGCGCTGTAGTAGGACGGCGCGCGCTGCGCCGGGCCTTGGTTCAATGCTGCATTCATGGGTGTTCCTTGTTGTTCGGGGCTCAGGCCTGGTGCAGGTACCAGCGCCAGTCCTGTTCGCTGACTTCGGCCATGAACTGGCGGTACTCGGCGCGCTTGACCTTCAGGTATACGCCCAGGAATGCCTCGCCAAAGGCCTCGCGGGCCCAGCCGGAATGCTGCAGGGCATCGAGCGCGGTCAGCCAGTCGGTGGGCAGGTGTTCGCTGGCCTGGGCATAGCCGTTGCCTTCCACCGGCGCGCCAGGGTCAAGTTGTTCGCGGATGCCGCGGTGGCTGGCGGCGAGGATCGCCGCTGCTGCCAGGTAGGGGTTGGCGTCGGCGCCGCAGATGCGGTGCTCCACATGCCGGCTGTTGGCCGGGCCACCCGGTACGCGCAGGCTCACGGTGCGGTTGTCCACGCCCCAGGTGGGCGCCAGTGGCGCGTAGCTGTTGGCCTGGAAGCGGCGGAACGAGTTGGCATTGGGGCAGAACAGCAACAGCGAGTCGCGCAGGTGGTGCAACATGCCGGCCACGGCCTGGCGCAGCAGCGGGGTGCCGGCCTTGTCGTCGCTGGCGAACAGGTTGGTGCCGGCGTCGTCGGCCAGGCTCAGGTGCATGTGCATGCCGGTGCCGGCCAGGTGCGCGAACGGCTTGGCCATGAAGCAGGCCTGCATGCCGTGGGCATGGGCCACACCTTTTACCAGGCGTTTGTAGCGCACGGCCTGGTCCATCGCCTGCAGCGCGTCGCCGTGCTCGAGGGTGATTTCCACCTGGCCGGGGGCATATTCCGAGATCGCCGTGCGGGCCGGGATGCCCTGGGCCTTGCAGGCGGCGTAGAGGTCGGCGAGGAACGGCTCGATCTGCTCCAGTTCGCGCAGGCCATAGACCTGGGTGCTGCGTGGGCGGCCGCCATCGTTGTCCAGCGCCGGTTGCGGACGGCCCAGGGCGTCACGCTGCTGGTCGAGCAGGTAGAACTCCAGTTCGCAGGCCATCACCGGGTGGTAGCCGTCGGCCTTCAGCGCGTCGATGGTGCGCAGCAGCACATGGCGTGGGTCGGCGATACTGGCGGGCAGGCCTTCGCTCGGGTGCATGCTCACCTGTACCGCGGCAGTCGGCACCCGCCGCCAGGGCAGGCGCACCAGGCTGCCTTCCAATGGGTAGGCGCGGCAGTCGATATCGCCCACGTCCCACACCAGGCCAGAGTTTTCCACATCGTCGCCGTTCAGGGTCAGGCCAAGGATGGTGCTGGGCAGCGGCCGGCCGCTCTGGTACACGGCCAGCAGCTCGTCGCGGTGCAGCAGCTTGCCGCGCGGGACGCCGTTGGCGTCGAGGATGAACAGTTCGAACAGCTCGATATCGGGGTTGTCGGCCAGGAAACGCCTGGCCTGCTCTACAGGTGCAAAGTGCATGATGGATTCGCTCATGGGCGCACGGGGCCACCGCACAGGCAGGCGGCCCAGTCGAGTCAAACGGCCGGACCAAGTCCGGGTTCGGTCATGAAGGCGTGCGCGAGCCATCCGGTGGGCGGGCGTGACGGCAGTGCCACAGGGCCCAGAAGGCGAGGATGATGTGGACCAGCGGATTCTCACCGGCACGGCGCCTGGCCTTCGGCAGCGAAGGGCGGGGCGAGGGTGGGGCGATGGGCTGGACGGGAGTCATGCCTTGGATACTCACATGCGGGCTAAGGTTGATTAAAGCAGTGAATGGCAACCTTTACATCGCACTAGGTTAAACATTTGGCTGCCTGTGCCGGCCTATTCGCGGGCTCGCCCGCTCCCACAGGGACCGCGCAACATTCAGCCTTGATGCAATCCTGTGGGAGCGGGCAAGCCCGCGAATAGGCCGGCACAGGCAGCAGAAAACCGGCAAATCTGCGACAATCGCGCATCCTTCGAATGCCGATCATGAAAAAGCAGGCTCACCTGCATCACTCAAAAGCCCCATGACTGACCACGCCATCGACAAACTGCTGCAAAACCTCGACCACGCCATGCTCGCCGACCGCCATCGCCTGCGCCGGCAATTGCACGAACTGCGCAAGCGCCCCGACGAGGCGAAGCTGGCGCAATGGGTGGAGAAGGTCCAGGCCTCCTGCGCCCAGGTCACCGCGCGCCAGCAGAGCGTGCCTACCGTGCGCTACGACGACAGCCTGCCGATCGCCGCCAAGCGTGACGAAATCAAGAAGGCCCTGGCCGAACACCAGGTGCTGGTGATTGCCGGCGAAACCGGTTCCGGCAAGACCACCCAGTTGCCGAAGATCTGCCTGGAACTGGGCCGTGGCAGCCATGGCATGATCGCCCACACCCAGCCACGCCGGATCGCCGCGCGCAGTGTGGCGGCGCGGGTCGCCGAAGAGCTGGGCACGCCGCTGGGCGGGTTGGTCGGCTACCAGGTGCGCTTCGAGGACCAGAGCGACGCCAACACCCTGGTCAAGCTGATGACCGACGGTATCCTGCTGGCCGAAACCCAGCACGACCGCTTTCTCGAACGCTACGACACGATCATCGTCGACGAAGCCCACGAACGCAGCCTGAACATCGACTTCCTGCTCGGCTACCTGAAGACCCTGCTGCACCGCCGCCCCGACCTGAAGCTGATCATCACCTCGGCGACCATCGACCTGGAGCGGTTCTCCAGGCACTTCGACGGTGCGCCGATCATCGAGGTGTCCGGGCGCACCTTCCCGGTGGAAACCTGGTACCGCCCGCTGACCAGCGAGCAGGACGAAGAAGGCAACCAGATCGAGGACGACCTCACCGTCGACCAGGCCATCCTCGCTACCCTGGACGAGCTGGCGCAGCACGAGCGCAGCCTCGGCAAGGGGCCGGGCGACGTGCTGATCTTCCTGCCGGGCGAGCGGGAAATCCGCGATGCCGCCGAGATCCTGCGCAAGGCGCAACTGCGCCATACCGAGATCCTGCCGCTGTACGCACGCCTGTCGCCGGCCGAGCAGCAGCGCATCTTCCAGCCGCACAGCGGGCGTCGCGTAGTACTGGCCACCAACGTCGCGGAAACCTCGCTGACCGTGCCGGGCATCCGTTACGTGATCGACACCGGCACCGCCCGCATCAGCCGCTACAGCTACCGCGCCAAGGTCCAGCGCCTGCCGATCGAGGCCGTGTCGCAGGCCAGTGCCAACCAGCGTAAAGGCCGCTGTGGCCGGGTCGAACCGGGCATCTGCGTGCGTCTGTACAGCGAAGAGGATTTCAACAGCCGGCCGGCGTTCACCGACCCGGAGATCCTGCGCACCAACCTGGCGGCGGTGATCCTGCAGATGCTCCACCTGCGCCTGGGGGCGATCGATGCCTTCCCGTTCATCGAGCCGCCGGATGGCAAGGCCATCAGCGACGGTTTCAACCTGCTGCAGGAGCTGTCGGCGGTCAACCGCGAGAACCAGCTGACCCCGATCGGCCGCCAGTTGGCGCGCCTGCCGATCGACCCGCGGCTGGGCCGCATGCTGCTCGAAGGCGCGCGCCTGGGCAGCCTGCAGGAAGTGCTGATCGTGACCAGCGCGCTGTCGGTGCAGGACCCGCGCGAACGGCCGCCGGAGCGCCAGCAGGCCGCCGACCAGGCGCACGCGCAATGGAAGGACGTGGACTCCGATTTCGCTGCGCTGGTCAACCTCTGGCGAGGCTTCGAAGAGCAACGCCAGGCGCTGACCGCCAACCCGCTGCGCAACTGGTGCCGCAAGAACTTCCTCAATTACCTGCGTCTGCGCGAATGGCGCGATGCCCATCGCCAGCTGGCGCTGATCTGCCGCGACCTGCAGTTGACGGTGAACAAGGAGCCGTCCGACTACCCGAAAATGCACAAGGCCATTCTCAGCGGGCTGCTCAGCCAGATCGGCCAGAAGACCGAGGAGGGCGACTACCAGGGGGCGCGCCAGCGACGCTTCTGGGTCCACCCGTCCTCGGGCCTGGGGCGCAAGCGCCCGCAGTGGGTAATGGCTGCCGAACTGGTCGAGACCACCAAGCTGTATGCGCGCATGGTGGCCAAGATCGAGCCGGACTGGATCGAGCCGCTGGCCGGCCACCTGGTCAAGAAGAACCACTTCGAACCGCACTGGGAGAAAAAGCGCGGGCAGGTGGTGGCCTATGAGCAGATCACCCTGTACGGCCTGATCCTGGTCGGCCGCCGGCCGGTGCATTTCGGCCCGATCGACCCGGTCACCTCGCGCGAGCTGTTCATCCGCGAAGGCCTGGTCGGCGGCGAAATCCAGTCGCGGGCCAAGTGCCTGGCGGCCAACAAGCGCCTGCTCGAACAGCTCGACGAACTGGAGGCCAAGGCGCGCCGTCGCGACATCCTCGCCGACGAAGAAACCCTGTATGCCTTCTACGAAGCGCGCCTGCCGGCGGAAATCCACCAGACCGCGACCTTCGACAGCTGGTACCGCATGGGCAGCCAGAAGGACGCCAACCTGCTGATCATGCGCGAGGAGGACGTGCTGGCCCGCGAAGCCAGCGAAGTGACCGCCGCGCAGTACCCCGACAGCCTGCAGCTGGGTGACCTGCGCCTGCCGCTGAGCTACCACTTCGAGCCCGGCCATCCTCGTGATGGTGTGACCGTGCGGGTGCCGGCACCGCTGCTGCCGAGCCTGCCGGGCGAGCGCCTGGAGTGGCTGGTGCCGGGCCTGCTGGAAGCCAAGTGCGTGGCGTTGGTACGCAACCTGCCCAAGGCCCTGCGCAAGAACTTCGTGCCGGTGCCGGACTTCGTCAAGGCCTCGTTGGCGCGCATGACCTTCGGCCAGGGAGCGCTGCCGCAGGCCCTGGGCCAGGAGCTGCTGCGCATGACCGGTGCGCGGGTGCCCGACGAGGCCTGGGACGAGTCGGTCAACCTGGTCGAAGGCCACCTGCGCATGAACATCGAAGTGGTCGATGGGCAGGGCAAGTTCCTGGGTGAAGGCCGCGACCTGGCCGAGCTGACCGCGCGCTTTGCCGCTGCCAGCCAGGCTGCGCTGGCCGTGCCGCGCGACGCCAGCAGCGAACAGCCGGTGCAGGCCAAGGCCTTCAGCGAGGTCAAGCAGACTGCCCAGCAGAACATTGCTGGCCTGTCGATGACCGTGTACCCGGCGTTGGTGGAAGATAACGGCAGCGTCCGCGAAGGGCGTTTCTCGACCCAGGCCGAAGCCGAGTTCCAGCACCGCCGCGCTTTGCAACGCCTGCTGCTGCAGCAGTTGGCCGAGCCGGCCAAGTTCCTGCGTGGCAAGCTGCCGGGGCTGACCGAACTGGGCCTGTTGTATCGCGAACTGGGCCGCGTCGAGGCATTGGTCGAAGATATTCTGCTGGCCAGCCTGGACAGCTGCATCCTCGACGGCGAACAGCCGCTGCCGCGCGACGGTGCTGCATTGGCCGGGCTGGCGGAACGCAAGCGCGGCAGCTGGGCCGAACATGCCGAGCGTCTGGCCCGCCAGACCCTGGAAGTGCTGAAGCTGTGGCATGGCTTGCAGAAGCGTTTCAAGGGCAAGATCGACCTGAGCCAGGCGGTGGCGCTGAACGACATCAAGCAACAGCTGGGCAACCTGGTGTACCCCGGCTTCGTGCGCGAAACCCCCGCAGCCTGGTTCAAGGAATTGCCGCGCTACCTCAAGGCGGTGGAGCTGCGCCTGGAGAAGCTGGGCGCGCAGGTGCAGAAGGACCGGGTGTGGAGCGGCGAGCTGGGCAACCTGTGGGCGCAGTACAAGGCGCGTGCCGACAAGCATGCCCAGGAGGGCAAGCGCGACGAGCAGCTGACCGTCTACCGCTGGTGGCTGGAAGAATATCGGGTATCGCTGTTCGCCCAGCAGTTGGGCACCAAGGTGCCGATTTCCGACAAACGTTTGAGCAAACAGTGGAGCCAGGTGGAGGGCTAAACTTCCCTGTTTGTGGCACTATTAGGGCAATTTGGGGTCGCGTTGCGACCCCCCGCGGGCGAACCCGCTGCCACAGGCGCAGTACACCAGGGAGCAGCTTTGCCTTTGAATTGGCACTAAAGTGCCATTAACTTGCCATATTCCAGCCCGCGCCCCGTGGCGCTGGCCTTTTACCAGAGGAACGACCGTGCATAACGTCGTGATCAGCGGCACCGGCCTGTACACCCCGGCCCAGAGCATCTCCAACGAAGAACTGGTAGCCTCCTTCAACAGCTGGGCGCAGCAGTTCAACCAGGACAACGCCGCGGCCATCGAGCGTGGTGAGATCGAAGCGGCGCCGTTGTCCGACGCCGCCTTCATCGAAAAGGCCTCAGGCATCAAGAGCCGCTTCGTCATGGACAAGGCCGGCATCCTCGACCCACAGCGCATGAAGCCACGCTTGCCGGAGCGCTCCAATGACGAGCCATCGGTACTGTGCGAAATGGCCGTGGCCGCCGCTCGCCAGGCCCTGGAGCGCGCCGGCCGCAGCGCCGCCGATGTCGACGGGGTGATCGTCGCCTGTTCCAACCTGCAGCGTCCGTACCCGGCCATCGCCATCGAAGTGCAACAGGCATTGGGCATCCAGGGGTTTGCCTTCGACATGAACGTGGCCTGCTCATCGGCCACCTTCGGCATCCAGACCGCTGCCAACAGCGTGGCCCTGGGCCAGGCCCGTGCGGTGCTGATGGTCAACCCGGAGGTGTGCACCGGGCACCTGAACTTCCGTGACCGCGACAGCCACTTCATTTTTGGCGATGCCGCTACAGCAGTGCTGCTCGAGCGTGCCGACCAGGCGACCTCGGCGCACCAGTTCGAGGTTGTCAGCAGCAAGCTGTGGACCGAGTTCTCCAACAACATCCGCAACAACTTCGGCTTCCTCAACCGCGCGGCGGAAGAGGGAGAGGGTGCAGCGGACAAACTGTTCATCCAGGAAGGCCGCAAGGTGTTCCGCGAAGTGTGCCCGAAGGTGGCCGAACTGATCGGTGAACACCTGCAGGAAAACGGGCTGCAGCCGAGCGATGTGAAGCGCTTCTGGCTGCACCAGGCCAACCTCAGCATGAACCAGCTGATCGTCAAGAAACTGCTGGGGCGTGAGGTAGCCGAGGAAGACGCACCGGTGATTCTCGACCGTTATGCCAACACCAGCTCGGCGGGCTCGGTGATTGCCTTCCACCTGTACCAGGATGACCTAGCCAAGGGTTCGCTTGGCGTGTTGAGCTCGTTTGGTGCGGGGTATTCGATCGGTAGCGTGATCCTGCGCAAGCGCTGATTCATCGGGCGCCCGTTCCGGCCTCTTCGCGGGTAAACCCGCTCCCACAGGTTCGGCACAGCTTTTGAGCACTGCACGGTACCTGTGGGAGCGGGTTTACCCGCGAAGAGGCCGGCGCATTTCTGCCAGGCAAAAAAAAGCGGGAAATGCCGGATGGGGTCGGCATTTCCCGCTTCAGGTGAAGCGCAATCGGTGTTGCTTAGAACTTGGCTTCCAGGTCGACCTGCAGGGTATCGACATCGGCATCGCTGTTGGGCAATTGCGACAGGTCGGTCTTGGCCATCAGGTAGGCAGCGCCCAGCGAGAAGTTCTTGTCGATTTCATAGCCGACCTTGAACTTGTGCCCGCGCGAACCGGTAAAGCCGTTGCCAAAGTCCGAGTCGGTGAACAGGCTGACCACGGCGTTACGCTGCACGTCGCGGTAGTTGTAGTCCAGGCTCCAGGCGCCAACCTTGGTTTTCAGGCCCGCCAACCAGGCCTGGTCTTCGCCGTCGGTGCTTTCGGTGTTCTTCACATACTGGCCGTAAGCCGACAGCGGGATGGCAAAGCCGGTGAAGTCCAGCTGGCCGAAGCCTTCCACCAGGTTGAACTCGTTGGTGGTGTTGCCGAACGACTGCAGGATGGTGGCTTCCTTGTCGTTGTCGTAGCCATAGATACTGGCACCCACGGTCAGCTTGAGCGCGTCTGCCGGGGCGAACCTGGCGCCCAGTTGGCCGTGATAGACCTGTGCATCATGCTTGTACTGCACACCGTCGCCATCGACGTTGTCCTTGAGCGTGTACTGGCCGGCGCTGGCGAACACTTCGGCGCCACCCAGGTCGGTCTTGTAGGTAGCGGCCACGCCTTCCGGGTTGATGTCGCTATCCCAGATGATGTCGCCCATGCTTACCCACGGCTGTGCCATCTTGCCGCCAATCAGGTGCAGGTTGGGGACGGCGGTCGGGTGCCAGTCGAGGTAGGCCTGGTCGACCCACAGCGACTTCTTGTCGAAGTAGTTGTCGAAGCTCTGGTTGGTCGAGCGGCGGTCGGCGCTGCTGCCGGTGGCGATACGGATGCCCGCGTCCACCTGCGGGTTGATTTCGCTGTAGAAGCCGACACGGGCCCGCACGCGCTGGCGGTCCTGGTTGCCGCTGCTGCTGTTCGGGTTGTCGACGTTGACGTCTTCGTAACGCAGGCGCAAGTCACCCTTGACCTGGGTCTTGGCGGCCCATGCCACTTTCTGTTCAAAGGAGCTCATCCGGTCGGACTGAGCTTTCTGAGCGGCCTTTTCCTTGGTTTCCTGAGCCAGGTCTGCCTGCAGTTCGTTGTACTGCGCCTGGTTGATCGAGCCGTTGGCGCGGAGCATTTCGAGCAGCTTGGCGTCGACAGCTGCACTGGCCGGAGTACTCAGAGCCAGCATCATGCCGGTGAGGCTCACTCCGGTAAGTGTAGAAACAAGACGCATAAGGTTCTCCCTGTTGAATAAGATGGGGGAGCTCAGGCGCCCGCCCCCTGTATTGGCATGTCTTCGGAAAGGGCCTGAATAGACAGGTTCTGGGGTTCCGGAAAACAGGCGCAAGTATTGCGGGGGCGAATGACAGATTAATGTCGAATTAGTGGCACTGCGGTTAAGTAATTGAGAATAAAAGGATCGCCACGGCCTGGGTGAATTGAGTGGCGAGCCTTCCTTGGGGATACTGGGTACCTTGAAACAGCGAGTCGAAACCGTGACCAGCCTGTACAGCCTTGCTCATCTGCGTGACCTGCCGGCGGCTACCTGGGATGCCCTGGTGCCGCCCGGCCATCCGTTCCTGCGCCATGCCTTTCTCAGTGCCATGGAGGACAGCGGCAGCGTCGCGCGCAACACCGGCTGGGCCGCCGAGCACCTGGTGCTGGAGCGTGACGGGCAGGTGCGGGCGCTGCTGCCGGCGTACCGCAAGTGGCATTCGTTTGGCGAGTACGTGTTCGACCATGGTTGGGCCGATGCCTGTGAGCGGGCCGGCATCGCCTATTACCCCAAGCTGCTCGGTGCCGTGCCGTTCAGCCCGGTCAGCGGGCCGCGCCTGCTGGCCGGCGACCCTGCCGACGGCCTGCTGATGCTGCAGGCGTTGCCGGAGTACCTGGGCAAGGGCGGGTTGTCCGGGGCGCACATCAACTTCACCGATCCGCAGCTGGATGCGCAGATGGCCGGGATGCCGGGCTGGATGGAGCGGCTGGGTTGCCAATTCCACTGGCGCAATCATGGCTACCGTGACTTCCAGGACTTCCTCGACAGCCTCAGCTCACGCAAGCGCAAGCAAATGCGCAAGGAGCGTGAGCAGGTAGCCGGGCAGGGCATCGATTTTCGCTGGTACCACGGCGCGGAGCTGGACCAGGCGCAGTGGGACTTCGTCTACCGCTGCTACGCCAACACCTACGCAGTGCGCCGGCGTGCGCCTTACCTGACGCGCGAGTTCTTCAGCTTGCTGGCCGAGCGCATGCCCGAGGCACTGCGCGTGGTGATGGCGCGGCAAGCCGGGCGGGACGTGGCGATGGCCTTGAGCCTGGTCGGCGGCGACAGCTTGTTCGGGCGTTACTGGGGCTGCCTGGATGAGTTCGACCGGCTGCATTTCGAGACCTGTTTCTACCAGGGCATGGACTTTGCCATCGCCGAGGGCCTGCAGCGTTTCGATGCCGGAGCACAGGGCGAGCACAAGCTGATACGCGGGTTCGAACCGGTGCTGACGCGGTCGTGGCACTACCTGCTGCACCCAGGGCTGCGCCGGGCGGTGGAAGATTTCCTGGCGCAGGAGCGGGAAGGGGTGCGGGCGTATGCCGAGGAGGCCCGGGGGCTGCTGCCCTATCGCCGGGACTGATCCATTCATATTGCCTGTGCCGGCCATTTCGCGGATGAACCCGCTCCCACAGGTACTGCACAGACCATGAAATTTGTGCGGTCCCTGTGGGAGCGAGTTTACCCGCGAAGAGGCCGGTGCAGGAGTCAGTCGACCCCGACAAAGCCCCCGGTCTGGTGATGCCACAAGCGGGCATACAGGCCTTGCTGCGCGAGCAGTTCACTGTGGCTGCCACTCTCGACGATCCGCCCCTGGTCCAGCACCACCAGCCGGTCCATCCGCGCGATGGTCGACAGCCGGTGGGCAATGGCGATCACCGTCTTGCCCTGCATCAGCGTCTCCAGGCTTTCCTGGATGGCGGCCTCGACTTCCGAGTCCAGCGCCGAGGTCGCCTCGTCCATGATCAGGATCGGTGCATTCTTCAACAGCACCCGGGCAATGGCGATGCGCTGGCGCTGCCCGCCCGACAGCTTGACCCCACGCTCGCCCACGTGGGCATCGAAGCCGGTGCGGCCCAGTGCATCCGACAGCTGCGGGATGAACTCGTCAGCCCGCGCCCGGCGCACCGCTTCGAGCAATTCGGCCTCGCTGGCACCCGGGCGGCCGTACAGCAGGTTGTCGCGAATCGAGCGGTGCAGCAGCGAGGTGTCCTGGGTGATCATGCCAATCTGCGCGCGCAGGCTGGCCTGGCTGACCTGGGCGATGTCCTGGCCGTCGATGAGGATGCGCCCGCCCTGCACGTCGTACAGCCGCAGCAGCAGGTTGACCAGGGTCGACTTGCCCGCCCCGGACGGCCCGATCAGGCCGATCTTCTCGCCCGGGCGAATGTCCAGGTTCAGCCCTTCGATCACGTTGGCCGCCTGGCCATAGTGGAAATCCACGTCATCGAAGCGTACCGCGCCGCGGCTGACCCGCAGCGCCGGTGCGTCGGGCGGGTCGGTGACGGTAACCGGCTGGGCGATGGTCTGCAGGCCGTCCTGGACCATGCCGATGTTCTCGAAGATGCCGTTGACCACCCACATGATCCAGCCCGACATGTTGACGATGCGGATCACCAGGCCGGTGGCGAGGGCGATGGCGCCGACCGTGATCAGCGACTGGCTCCACAGCCACAGGGCCAGGCCTGTGGTGGTGACCACCAGCAGGCCGTTGAGGGTGGTGATGACCACGTCCATGCTGGTGACCACGCGCGCCGCCAGCTGGGTTTTCTCGGTCTGTTCGCGGATTGCTTCACGGGCGTATTGCTGTTCGTGGTCGGTGTGGGCGAACAGCTTGAGGGTGGCGATGTTGGTGTAGCCATCGACGATACGGCCCATCAGCTTGGAGCGCGCGTCGGAGGAAACGACCGAACGTTCCTTCACCCTGGGCACGAAGTAGAACAGCGCGGCGATATAGCCGACGATCCACAGCAGCAGGGGCAGCATCAGGCGCCAGTCGGCTTCGGCGAACAGCACCAGCGAAGTGATGGCGTAGATCAGCACATGCCATAGCGCATCCACCGCCTGCACGGCGGAGTCGCGCAGCGAGTTGCCGGTCTGCATGATGCGCTGGGCGATACGCCCGGCGAAGTCGCTCTGGAAGAAGTTCAGGCTCTGCTTGAGCACGTAGGTGTGGTTCTGCCAGCGGATCAGGCTGGTCATGCCGGGGGTGATGGTCTGGTGCACCAGCAGGTCGTGCAGGCCGAAGAACAACGGCCGCAGCAGCAGGATCACCACCAGCATCCAGACCAGCTCGCCACTGTGCTCACTGAAGAAGTTGGCGTTGGGCGTGCCCTGGGCCAGGTCGATGATGCGGCTGAGGTAGCTGAACATCGCCACCTCGATCAGCGAGGCGAACAGGCCGACCACCAGCAGGGCCAGGAAGCTCGGCCAGACCTGGCGCAGGTAATACAGGTAGAACGGCCATACCCGGCTGGGGGGCGCTTCGCTCGGCGCGTCGCGAAAAATGTCGATCAGTTGTTCGAAACGGCGGTACAGCATGGGTGACGACACTCCTGTTCCATCCGACCCCAGGCGGTTTCACATCCCTGTGCAGCCTGTGGTCAGTCGATGCGCTTGGCCGACTTGATGTACACCGGGTCGGCCGGTACATCGCCCATGCCTTTCTTGATGGTGGTCGGCGATTTGACGATCTTGTCGACCACTTCCATACCCTTGGTCACCTTGCCGAACACGGCATAACCGGCGTCACGGCCCGGGTTGAGGAAGTCGTTGTCGGCAACGTTGATGAAGAACTGGCTGGTGGCCGAGTTCGGGTCCGAGGTGCGCGCCATCGACAGGGTGCCGCGGGTGTTCTGCAGGCCGTTGCTGGCTTCGTTCCTGATCGGGTCCTTGGTGGGTTTCTGCACCATCTGCTCGGTGAAGCCGCCGCCCTGGACCATGAAGCCCGGGATCACGCGGTGGAAGATGGTGTTGTTGTAGAAGCCGCTGTCGACATAGCTGAGGAAGTTCTTGGTACTGATCGGCGCCTTCTCGGCATTCAGCTCGATTTCAACCAAGCCGAAGCTGGTGTCCAGCACGACGTGCGGGGTCTTGTCGGAGGCCATGATGCTTGTGGCGAAGGCGACCGAGCAGGCGGTGAGCAGAAGTTTTTTCAGCATGGGCTCAAAGATCCTTGAGAGGTGGAAGCGGCTGCAAGGAATTGCAGCAGGGTCTGGTTGAAGACCTCGGGTTGGTCGAGGGGCGTAGCGTGCCGGGAATCGTCGATGACCACCAGCCTGGCGTGGGGCATCAGGGCGACGTAGCGTTGTTTCAGTTGTATCGGCGTGTAATCGTGGTCGGCGGCGATCACCAGGGTAGGACAGTGAATCTGCCCGATGCGTTCCTGCACGCCCCAGTCGACGATGGCGTCGAAGCTCTTGAGGTAGGCGCGTTTGTCGTTGCGTGCCCAGCGCCTGGCCATTTCCTGACGCAGTTCGGCCTGCTCGGGCTTGGGGAACAGCCGTTCGGCCAGGCCCTTGCCGACGGTCTCGACACTGAGCAGGCGCGCCAGGCCCCAGCGCTTCAACCACCAGGCCCAGTCACTGCGGGTGCGGCGCTTGACCTCGGGGGCGCTGTTGACTATGCACAGGCTGCGCAGCCATTGCGGATGGTCGACGGCGAACTGGAAGCCGACCATGCCGCCCATGGACAGGCCGACGAAGTGCACCGGGCCGGTATGCAGGTGTTCGAGCAGGGCCAGCAGGTCGGCACTGAAGGTGGCGATCTGGTAGCCGTCGCGGGGCTTGTCGGAACGGCCATGGCCGCGAATGTCCATCAGGATGACCTGGTAGTGGCGGCTGAGTGCCGGCACCTGCATCTCCCAGTCCTGGCAGCTGGAGCCCAGGCCATGCAACAGCACCAGCGGTTGGCCGTGGCCATGAACCTGGTAATGCAGTGCGCATCCTTCGTGTTCGAAATAGGCCATGGGCGCGGTCCTCTCAGGCTTGTGCGGGGGCTGCGAAGGGCACGTCCAGTGGCGCGGTGTCGAAATTGCGCAGCAGGTCGATGAGGATCTGCGTCGCCGGGCCCAGGGTCTTCTCTTTGCTGGAATAAAGGTAGAACAGTGGGTGGCGGCTGCCACCCTGGTCCAGCGGCAATGGCTTGAGCACGCCTTCGCGCAGCTCGCGCTCGATCATGTGCCGGGGCAGCCAGGCAAAGCCCAGGCCACTGCTGACGAAGGTGGCGGCGGTGCCCAGGCTGCCGACCGTCCAGCGCTGTTCGGCACCGAGCCAGCCGACGTCGCGCGGCTGGGCGCGGCCGGAGTCGCGGATCACCACCTGCAACTGGCTTTCCAGGTCCTGGAAGGTGAGCTCGCGGCCCAGGCGGTGCAGGCTGTGTTCCGGGTGGGCGACGGCGACGAACTCCACCGCGCTCAGTTCGGCACCCAGGTAGCCGCCGATGCTGTAGCTGCTGATGGCCAGGTCGGCGATGCCTTCGTGCATTACTTCCTCGACCCCGGACAGTACTTCTTCACGCAGGCGCACCCGGCAGCCACGGCTCTGCGGCATGAACGCAGCCAGGGCGCGCACCAGGCGGGCGCTGGGGTAGGCGGCGTCGACCACCAGGCGCACCTCGGCCTCCCAGCCCTGTTCCATGTGGTGGGCGAGGTCTTCGAGCTGGCTGGCCTGCTTGACCAGGTGGCGCGAGCGGCGCAGCAGCACATTGCCGGCCTCGGTGAGCACGGCCTTGCGGCCATCGATACGCAGCAGCGGCACGCCCAGTTGCTCCTGCATGCGCGCCACGGTGTAGCTGACCGACGACTGTGAGCGGTGCAGTGCCTCGGCGGCCTGGGCAAACCCGCCGTGATCGACCACTGCCTGCAGGGTTCGCCACTGGTCAAGGGTTACGCGCGGCGCTTTCATGTTTCGCTCCTGTTGTCCTAAGCTGCGCTCTTTCAAGGAGAGCGGCCCATGAAGAAATGTTGTGCGGCAATACTGATGTGCCTGCCCCTCGGGGCCATGGCTTATCCCATCGATGTGGAGAAGGAACTGACCGGGGTCAAGCTCGACTACACCGCCTACGACACGGCTTACGACATTGGCGCCATCACCCTGAACAACTATGGGCAAGTGCCGGCAGCCTGCAAGGTCACCTTCCGCAATGGCCCGGAGGCACCACGGGTGCGGCGGGTAAACGTACCGGCCGGTAAAAGCGTCGATGTCACCGCCAAGTTCAACCGGCAGATCATCAAGCTGCGGATCGCCTTGAACTGCAGCGCGGAATAAACTGATAAATCGATTGATTGAACCCACTTTTTACGCTTTTTTATCGATAGGTCAAGCCTTAATCTCCCCTCCATCGAATCGCAACCCTTTTTGCCGATGGAGGCACCCCATGTCCCGCGTACTGATCATCGAAAGCAGCGCCCGCCAGCAGGATTCCGTTTCCCGCCAGCTGACCGGTGATTTCATCCAGCAATGGCAGGCCGCCCACCCGGCCGACCAGATCAGCGTGCGTGACCTGGCGGTGAACCCGGTGCCGCACCTGGACGCCAACCTGCTGGGTGGCTGGATGAAACCCGAAGAGCAGCGCAGTGCCGCCGAGCTGGAGGCCCTGGCCCGCTCCAACGAGCTGACCGAAGAACTGCTCGCCGCCGACGTGCTGGTGATGGCTGCGCCGATGTACAACTTCACCATCCCCAGCACGCTGAAGGCCTGGCTGGACCACGTGCTGCGTGCCGGCATCACCTTCAAGTACACCCCCACCGGCCCACAGGGCTTGCTGACTGGCAAGCGTGCCATTGTCCTGACGGCCCGTGGCGGCATCCACGCCGGCGCCAGCAGCGACCACCAGGAACCGTACCTGCGCCAGGTCATGGCCTTCATCGGTATTCACGAGGTCGACTTCATCCACGCCGAAGGCCTGAACATGAGCGGCGAGTTCCACGAGAAAGGCGTGAACCAGGCCAAGGCCCGGCTGGCAGCGGTGGCCTGAGGCGCAACGAATTCCCAACCCTGACACCTGGTTTTGCTCCTTTGGGTGTACCTGCCCGGCCATTGGCCGGGCTTTTTTATGTCTGTGCACATGCGCTCTGCTGTGGCTCTGTGTAGGAGCGGCCTTGTGTCGCGAAAGGGCTGCGAAGCAGCCCCGGCGATTTGTGCTGCTGTGCTGAGATCCTGGGGCTGCTTCGCACCCCTTTCGCGACACAAGGCCGCTCCTACAAAGACCGCGTGCGCTGCCGTCCTTACATTGCTCATGGTTGAACTCATCCCCCGCAACCCGCTAAGGTCGCGCCCTTGATCCCCGAGAGGCACCCATGGGCTACCTGATAATCGTCGCGCTGATCCAGGCGTTTTCCTTCAGCCTGATCGGCGAGTACCTGGCCGGGCACGTCGACAGCTACTTCGCCGTGCTCGCGCGCGTGGTGCTGGCTGGCCTGGTGTTCCTGCCACTGACCCGCTGGCGCCAGGTCGAACCGCGCTTCATGCGCTCGATGCTGCTGATCGGCGCGCTGCAGTACGGCATCACCTACGTCTGCCTGTACCTCAGCTTCCGCGTGCTTACCGTCCCGGAGGTGCTGCTGTTCACCATCCTCACGCCATTGCACGTGACCCTGATCGAAGATGCCATGAACCGCCGCTTCAACCCCTGGGCCCTGGCGGCAGCGCTGGTGGCGGTGGCCGGTGCTGCGGTGATCCGCTTCGATACCATCAGCGGCGAGTTCTTCATCGGCTTCCTGCTGCTGCAACTGGCCAACTTCACCTACGCCGCCGGCCAGGTGCTGTACCGCCACCTGGTCGCACGCCACCCCAGTGACCTGCCGCACTACAAGCGCTTTGGCTACTTCTACCTGGGCGCGCTGATCGTGGTGTTGCCAGCGTTCCTGCTGTTCGGCAACGCCCAGCACCTGCCGAGCACCGACGTGCAGTGGCTGGTGTTGCTGTTCCTCGGCCTGTGCCCGACGGCACTAGGCCTGTACTGGTGGAACAAGGGCGCCTGCCTGGTTTCCGGCGCGACGCTGGCGGTGATGAACAACCTGCATGTGCCGGTTGGGTTGCTGCTGAACCTGCTGATCTGGAACCAGCACGAGCCATTGGGCCGGCTGTTGCTCGGCGGGGCGGTGATCCTGGCGTCGGTGTGGATGAGCCGCCTGGGTAGCCTGCCGCTATCGGGCAAGGCATGGCGCAGCTAGCTATGACGCGTTCGTTACTGAACGCGAAAGCCGTCGGTGGCTACCCGATAATCAAAAAAATAAAAACCGGAGACCGGCGTGAAGCTAGAAACGCGAAGTATCGAATTTGTCCCACACGCTGAGCGTTATGGTACGCCCAAACGGTTGTTCACCATCTGGTTCAGCTCCAACTTCCAGATCACCGCCCTGATGGTCGGCACCTTGGGCGTCGCCTCGGGGCTGAGCCTGGGCTGGACCTTGCTCGGCCTGTTGGTCGGCAACCTGATCGGCACCGTGTTCATGGCCGCGCACTCTGCCCAGGGCCCGCACCTGGGCGTGCCACAGATGATCCAGAGCCGGGCCCAGTTCGGCGTCCACGGTGCGGCGCTTCCGCTGTTGGTGATGGTCACCGCCGCCGTCCTGTTCCTCGCCGCCAGCGGCGTGCTGATGCGCAATGCCCTGCAGGCCCTGGTGCCGATGAGCGATGACCAGGCCATCGTGGTGGTCGGGGTACTGACCTTTGTCATCGGCTTTGTCGGCTACGAACTCATCCACCGCCTGGGGGCCTGGATGAGCCTGTTGTCCACGCTGGTGTTCGTCGGCGCCCTGGTGCTGATCCTGCTGCACCCTGGCGACATGGCGACCACGACGGCGGTGAGTACCGGCTTTTCGTTCACCGCATTCAACCTGATCGTGGCCCAGTCGGCCTCGTGGACGCTGGGCTATGGCCCCTATGTGGCCGACTACTCGCGTTACCTCCCGGCCAACGTCAACCCGCGCGCGACGTTCTGGGCCACCTACTGCGGTTGTGCGCTGGGCTCCTTCGCCATGATGGCACTGGGCGCGCTGGTGGCGGTGGAACTGCCCTCGGCACTGGGCCATGACCCGGCCACAGCCATCGCCGCCCTGTTTGGCCCGTGGGCGCCGTTGGCGCTGGCAGTGATCGCGCTGGGGGTGATCCAGTACAACGTCCTGTGCCTGTACAGCGCCTACATGTCGTCGGTCACGATCTTTGGCGCGTTCAAGACCATCCGCCGCGTGACTGCGACGGCCAAGGCCCTGGTAATGGCCGGCCTGACCGCAGCGGCAACGGTGATCGCCATCGCCACCCAGTACAATTTCGATACGTTCTTTGCCGACATCCTGATCGGCCAGCTGTACCTGCTGATCCCATGGAGCGCGATCAACCTGGTGGATTACTACTGGGTGTGCCGTGGCGACTATGATGTTGGGGCGCTGTATGACGCCAAGGGGCGTTACGGCTGCTTCAATCGGCGGAGCCTGGCGGTGTATGCGGTGTCGATCATCGGTACCATCCCGTTCATGAAGCTGTCGTTCTATACGGGCTTCGTGGCTGAGTGGCTGGGGGCGGACATTAGCTGGGCGATGGGGTTGATCCTGGCTGGGGCGTTGTATTGCATGGTCCATGGCCGTGAGAACAAGCCACTGTTGGCAACAAGGAATGTGCTTCCCTGATGCGGCCTTGAAAAGGGCAGGGGCTGCAAAGCAGCCCCGGCACTCTCAAACCTCGTTCATTTCTTCAAGGCGGCGCGGCATTGGCTCTGGCGTCGCACGCCCCGCCAACCCCACCCGCATGTCATTGCCACTTGGCTGCTGGTACAAGCTCAGCCCAAACTCCGGCAACACCGCCAGCAAGTAATCGAAGATATCCCCCTGGATCCGCTCGTAATCCGTCCATACTGTGGTCGTGGTAAAGCAGTAGATTTCCAGCGACACACCCTCGGCGGTGGTCTGCATCTGCCGCACCATGCAGGTCATGTTCGGAGCATCTCAGCCAGTAAAACCGGGCAAGAGGAGAAAAAGGTGCTGTCTGGAATTTTTTAGGCAAATATGGACAGCTGCTGAGCCGAGTGACAAGAGCATTCACGGCCATCCAGGCAGATTGGAAGTTCACCCAAAAACTTGCAGCGGGGTCGTAGCTCAAGCACTCTGTAATCGGTAGGTATAGGGCGTGGCCTGTGGCACGGCTGTCGTGAACCAAGCCCACAGAACCTGGTCTTGGCCCTGCGGGCTTCCATCCTCACGCCTGCGCGCTGCGCTTGCTGAGCCGCTTCGCGGAAAATGCGACTGTCTGAACCTAGTGCAGTGTGGCCGCTTGGGATGCTAGGCGCAGCGTACTCGCAAAGCTCACCCACTAGGAGTAGAGGTTTTTCTTCACAGCTTGCAACCTGGGGAAGCGAAATTTCGTAATTGCGTGCGAAACTTTGGCGCTCGCCTTCCGACATTACCTGAATGTCTGTGTAATGCTTGCTGTCGTCGTATTTAGCCAAGTGTATAAGGCAGCCCAAATCGGCTGGGTCAGCATTTCCATTTTGCTTGGAAATTACAATTATTAGTCCTGGCTCCTGAGTGAACTGAAATTGAAAGCCAGGGATAGCCCTGGCTTAGTGTGTTAATCATGGCGTTCTGTTTGAGGTCTCGTTACACGCCAGCAACTGTCGCCTGCAGGTGGGTGTAGCTATCGACGAATCGTTTGTACTTATGCGCGCCACTGGTATAGGGAGCGTATTTTTTAGGAGCTGTGTCACTGACACAGGTTGGCACCACGTCGACCACTGCATCGAAGTCCAGATCAATGAAGAATGGCAACGAGTAACGATCCACGCCGCTGGTATTGATGACCCGGTGCATTGTGGAAATGTAGCGATCATTGGTTAAGGTTTGAACCAGGTCACCAATATTTACAATGAAAGTGTCTGGCACGGGTGGGGCGCTGACCCACTCGCCCTCTCGGTTCTGAACTTGCAGTCCGCCGTTCTCGTCCTGTGACAAAATGGTCAGAAAACCGTAATCGGTATGCGCACCAATACCTATTTCTTTTAAGGTGATCTTTCCGAATTGCGGAGGGTAATGAAGCAGACGCTGAATAGTAATGGGTTTTTGCTGCAGCTTCTCGAAATAGTCCGCTGGAAGGTCAAGGCTCAGGGCAATAGCGCTGATGAGCTTACGCGCCAGTTTCAGCATCTCTGAATGATAACGCTCCATAATTTGCGTGAACGCTTGGGGCGAGTCGGGCATAAGGTTCGGCCCAAAAAATGGCGAAACCATTTCCTCTGACTTGGCAAAATCGAAGCACTCTTTAAAGTCTTTAGTATTTTTAGGATCGACATTCTCCCCATACATCGGGATGTAGCCACGCAATGTCGGCCCGGATTTCACAATGTTCAGCTGGTTTTTGACGTCGAAAGGCTGGCTGAAGAAATCTTTTGAAAGTCGGTATACGTCCTCGACTAGGGATGAGGGGACGCCATGGTTCTTGATGTACAAAAAACCGACCTTTTGACATATGTCACCGATTTTTCTCGCGACCGAGCTAACGTCGCTACCGTCTAGCAAAGGAGCTATGTCAACAATAGGAATCTCATGAAATGAAGTAGATTTGCTAGCCAAGCAGCTTTCGATGGTTTGCATCACGGTATTAACCTCATCTAATTGGGGTGGGTTTGACCGTTAGCTTCTGCTTAAGCGTACCGACGAGCTATAACAAAGGCGAAGAAAATTATAATTTTTTCTCGCTGCGTAAGCGACCCGGGGAGACTCCATACACCTCACGAAAGCGCTTGGTGAAGTAGCTCTGCGAGGAAAATCCGGTTGCTTGGGCAATGTTGGCTATCGCCAGGGAAGTGTCTTCGATCATCGTTTTGGCATGTCGCAGACGCATCTGCAGATAGTAATTGATCGGCGTGGTGTTCTCGTGGGTACGAAATGTTTGTTCCAACGTCCTCACGGTGGTACCGATCTTGTGTGCTAGAACCTCAATGGTAAAAGGCGTTTCAACATTGGCCTCCATCATTTCTATGGCCGAGCCAAGGCTCGGTGACTTCATTCTCAGTTCGAGATAGCGACGTGCTGCCTGCACTTCATCGTGGCTTCTGATCCTGTCTTGGCAGAATTGGCGAGACACACTAAGCGCAAAATCGGCACCGTGATCCTGACTGATTATGTACAGCAACATATCCAGAGCCGTGGTGCCGCCCTGGCAAGTGAAGATTCCATCATTTACAGTGAAGATACTTTCTGAAACGATAGTGGATGGATAGAGTTCCTTGAAGGCAGACATTTGTTCACTAAACAATGTACAAACCCTACCCCGCAATAGCCCAGCTTTGGCCAGAATAAAACTGCCGCTGGAAAGAGACGCAAGCCTGCAGCCAGTCTTTTTTAGTGTGCGCAGCTTGGCAAGTAATGCAGGGTTGTCATGATATGCAGCTTGCTTGTATGCACATACGAATAATAGATTGCACCCCTCGATATCCCCCAGGTCGCTTGAAACTTTGATGGGGATGTAATTTGAAGTAAGCACTTCGTTCGCGTTCGGGTCTAGGCCGCCACTATAGACGTTATAGTCATAAGCGGTGTACCCCAGTAGATGGTTGGAAACGCTGAGCGCCTCGACCGCAAGAGAGAAGGAGGTCAGCGCGAAACCTGGGAGCAGAATAAAACCCACTCGCCTTGCTTGGCGTTGGGCTGGCGGCTTATGCATGGGGATAGAGATCTCTGGCGCAATGTTTTAATCAAGCGAAGGATACTCCCATAGCCGTTATAGCCGGCTAGAAGCTTGATTGACAGTACTGTAAATATCGTATTCTAGCAATGCGTTTGCTGTACGGGTGTCATTAGGATTCAAAATGGTGTCATACCAGAAGCTTAATCACCGGTTCTTCGGCTGCATCAGCCTCAGGGATAAGGCAGACGACTCGCGCCTGATTCCGGGGCACTCCAACGCTGCAGCGAAAGCAATTTAATTGCATGCTTTCGGTAGCGTCAGGCGCTCCCATAGCAGAAACTTCCAGGCACGCAACTCATCTTTTCATAACAAAACCGAATGCTTTGCCGTGAGAAAATGTTACTGTATCTGGTGCTCTTATCGGGCTACGGCGCAGGTAGTCCACGTCGTCCGCTTGCGCGCCTGCATGATGATAAGTTAGGTGCGCTGCGTGATGCATTGACTCCTCTTGTCGAGCGGGAAACTTCCGCCCTATGATCGCTGGACAAACTGACATTAAAGAAATGTTAAATATTTTACTTTTGGAAGGGGAGGAGGGTGGCCACGCCGCTTGGATAAGGCGGCATGGGAACGCTCCTTGGCGGACAGGGTGTTCATCGCTATACGGTTCGCCGGTCTCTCCGCTGCTGGTCAGATCGTTCTGGGCGATCAACATTGCATAACCCTGTGCCTTGGAAGCTTCCTCGCTGAATCTGATGCGTGCCCCTCAAGTTGAGGGGGGGCTGCAGCGGAGCCAAGCAAAAGCAGCTCTGTCATCCAGCGAAGTTTTCTGCCAATGTTCGCTGCGGCGCTGATTTGAGCGTCGAATCATGTCGGGACGTTGCATGACACAAAAAGAGGATGGCAGCGCTCACCGCGGCTACCGGCGGATCATTCCGTCTATGACCGCGCTCCTAGAATTCGAAGCGGTTGCCCGTAACGGCAGCATTACCTTGGCCGCTCGGGAGTTAGGGGTGACTCAAGCAGCTGTGAGCAAACAGATTCGAATCCTTGAGGACAGCATCGGCGTTCAACTCTTGCAACGTCTCCACCGAGGCGTTCGACTGACCAGTGAGGGCCAGACATTGTTTGCTGTGATGTCTGAATCACTGCAGAAGGTTGCGGCGGTGTTCGATCGTCTCTCAGGGGGTAATGATGAGCAGCAATTAGTGCTCAGTACCACTGCGACTTTCTCGCATCTGCGCGTTATGCCACGTTTGAACAGCCTCCAAGCTGCCATGCCACATATACGTTTGCGCCTCGCCACACAGATGTTTACCGGTGATCTGCGAAGCCATGACGTTGACTTGATGGTGCGTTATGGCAACGGTAAATGGGCAGACGGCAGCGCTCTGCATCTGTTTGATGAAGAGGTTTTTCCAGTGTGCTCTCCTGCCTGGCTAGCTCGAAATTCAGTGCCATCGAAAGTGGAGGAGCTCTACAGTGCTGATCTGCTCGATGCGGAGGCCACTACTGAGGGGTGGATGACGTGGCCAACATGGTTCCGCGCGTTGGGTGTAACTCCACCCAAGCTTCACTATCGGCTGCACTGCCAGCTGTACACAGATACGATCCAAGCAGCACTTCACGGGCATGGGGTTGCCTTGGGCTGGGGGCGGATGCTCGACCATCTATTGGCATCGGGCGAGTTGGTGCGATTGACGGATTTCGTGATAAAGCCCCAGGAAGCTTATTACCTGGTAGTGCCCCAGGGGCGCGATACTACGAAAACGATCCTGGGTCTTGCGGAGTGGTTACGCAGCTAGTAGCCAGCTGCTTCGTTTGTAGCTGAGAGCAGCACGCTGCTGTCTGTAAAACGTGATGATCTTGATCCCGGTGTCGGGCAAGGGCTCTGCGATAGCATGTCATATAGCGATCGCAGAGCGGCAGGGCTAGTCGCGCAGGAAGCTGTTGTCGAAAGGGTAACGCGTCAAGAGTTCGTAGCCGGTCTCTGTCACCAATAACTGGTTCTCCAACTTGATACCATCGCGTCCACCCACCTCGCCAATATAGGCCTCCACGCAAAGGGCCATGCCCGGTTCCAGCACGCCTTCGTAGCCATACGACTCCAGGTCTTCGGGATACCGAATGCACGGATATTCGTCACAAAGCCCGACGCCATGGAACATGACGCCGTAACGTTGCTCTCGGCAAGACTCAGGAAGTCGATGGCCGTTGGCAGTGAGCTCGGTGAATTTGACACCCGGCTTAATCATCTCGATGTTTTGAGTGATGTGATCGTGGGCGATCCGATACAACCGTTTCTGCTCAGCGGTAGGTGGCAAACCTCCGCAGATCCAGCTACGTGACATGTCGACACACATGCCATACACGCCGATCAGGTCTGTGTCGAAAGACAGCAAGTCACCATCGCTCAATACTCGCGGCCCCGACTCTTGGAACCATGGGTTGGTGCGCGGCCCAGAGCTTAGAATCCGAGTTTCGATCCATTCACCTCCGCGACGTATATTGCCTGCATGTAGCACCGCCCAGACATCGTTCTCTGTCATCCCCGCGCGCATTGCCTGATGCATTTCCGCCACGGCGGCTTCGCAAGCGGCCACTGCGCAGCGCATGGCTTTGATTTCATCGGGGCCTTTGATCACCCGAGCTAACTCAGTGGCTTCCTGGCCGCTGAACAGCTGAATCCCCAACGCGTCCAATGCCCGGACACCAGCCAATTCAATCCGGTCTACTGCGAGGCGGCGGTTCGATCCTGCATGCTGACGCAGGATGTCGTCGAGCTGCATTGCAAATCGTCGGGCATGTTCATCCGTGCGATCGCCTGTTTCAAAGTAGAAGAAAGAAGCCCCGCTGCGAAGTTCGCTCACCAGCGGCAGATGAGCGCTGAGGTGATCACAGCCATGGAAATCCCAGAGCACGACATGGCCACTTGCTGCAATGAAACAGGCACGCGCCGGGTTATGGGTCGTCCACAGCTGCATGTTTGTAGTGTCGGTGGCATAACGGATATTGAGTGGATCAAACAGCAATATCCCGCCCAGGTCACGCGCGACAAGTTGTTCACGAATGCGCTGTAGTCGGTACTCACGCATCCTTGGCAGATTTGGCGCTTCCAGGCCCAGCGCACGCCATTCGGCAAAAGCCAGAGGCGTGGGGCCGATCTCAGTCCGGTCGTTATCGTCGACAGAGCCGTCTGCCTTCAGGGCTGCGGCCCGCTGCCGAGCAGGGTCAATGCGTCTTTTATCAGGGGAAATCGAAAAGGGTGCCGACATCACCGTCTCCAAGCAATGCGCGTGGTTCGCACATAAACGATCAAGGGTTCTGGGCATAGCGGAAACTGAAGGCAGCCAGGCTGCCTCCAGATGTGTATCACTTGTTGGCTTGTGTAGCGGCGGCACGGGCAGCTTGGAGCCATTCGTCAAACTGTTGCCGATGTGCAGCTATCCACTGGGTGGCATGACCACGGATGGCTTCAGGACTTTTCTCGCCTTGTTGCATTTTCATGTTCTGGGCACTTTCATCTGCGGTGCTGATGGTCATGACAGACAAGAACTTCAGTGCAGCTGGATTTTTTTCAGCAAAGTCTTTGTTCAGTACCGCGCGCACGGTGTCTACAGCAAACCCGAGGTTTTTCCCATTGTAGGTAGTGTCAACGTCATTGTTCCCGCCAGGAAGGTCAGTTTTCGGAACCTCCAGCCATACAACATCTTTATCCTCCACAAGAACATTCGCGATCCATTGCGGTACCCATGTGAAGTAGAGGATCGGCTTCCCTTCTTTGTACCGAGTAATGGTGTCTGCCATCAGTGCGAAATAGGAACCTTGGTTTACATGGACAGTTTTCTCAAGCCCGTATGCCTTCATTTGGTGGTCAATGATCAGTTCACAACCCCACCCTGGATTACAGCCGGTCAGGTCTGCTTTTCCATCGCCGTCAGCGTCGAACAGCTTTGCAATCTCGGGTTTCTTCAGATCGGTGATGTATTTGATGTTGTGCGCTTGTGCCGTCTTTTTGTCGATTAGATAGCCTTGAAGAACACCAGGCATGATTTGGCCAGTCTTGACCATCACATCGTCGCCACCGGCTTGCGTGTAAAATTTATCGTGCAGCTTGTCCCAAAGATGCACAGTGAAATCAGCGTCACCGTTGGCGAGTGCCATCATCATTACGCCGTAATCTGTTTCTTTGGGCTCTTGAACTTTGTACCCGAGTTCGCGTAAGCCTTGCACGGCGATCTCGCCTCGAAAGCGTTCCTCGGCAATCGATGGGAAAATAGGAGTGACTTTCACGCCATCGCCGGGGGAGACTGAGGCGGCACTGGCGCCGATTGCAGCAGCTCCGAAGAAAAGCGCAGTTGCAAATTGCAGAACGCGGTGGGGAACAGTAATTGTAAACATTATGACTCCTTAACCGAGACCGTACGTTTCAACGCTTAGGCAGTTTTATGATGCGCAGTCGATTTCCGTTTGCCAAAAAATCTAAGTACAACGCCGATTGGGCCGGTTTGATACCATTTCAGGCTAGGATCTGAATTGGTACGGGCCCCCATAGCTTGGGTAAGACGATCCAGGAAAATGGCTAGCAACACCAGGCCAACGCCTCCCACCGTGGCGAGGCCCATGTCGAGGCGACCAATCCCTCTAAGTACCATTTGCCCTAAACCACCCACAGAAATCATGGATGCGATTACTACCATCGAAAGGGAAAGCATCAATGTCTGATTGAGCCCGGCCATGATGGTGGAGGTGGCCAAAGGCAACTGTACGCGAACCAGCATTTGCCGGGGCGTGCAGCCGAACGCGCGGGCTGCTTCGATTTTGTCGTCGGGTACTTGGCGAATACCTAGGTTCGTCAGGCGCACCAGCGGAGGTAGTGCAAATACGATAGTTACTAGAACGCCAGGAACGTTACCGATGCCAAACAACATGACCACAGGGACAAGATAAACGAAAGCTGGCAAGGTTTGCATGGCGTCAAGCACTGGCCTGACTACACGCTCAAGTCGGTCGCTTCGGGCACACAATATCCCAAGCGGAATGCCAATAACGGCACAGAAAAATACTGAAGTTAGAACCAGGGCGAGGGTCGTCATCGACTCCGACCAGACACCGATGAGTCCGAGTAACGTCAGGGTTACAAAGCAAAGCAAAGCCATCCGCTGTCCTGCCAGCTGCCAACCTAGCAGGCTAGACAGGAGAATACCGATGGTAGGAGGTATGCTCTGTAGACACCATTCAATGCCGTTCAGCACATGATCGATTGGCCATCGAATTGCCCTGAAAAAATCCCTAAAGTTGTGCACAAGGAAATTCAGGGTGCTCGTTACCCAATCGCCGAGAGGGATAACGGTGGCCTGGAAGGGATCCAGAAAACTAAAGTCAGACATTTCGACAATCCTCATAACGCACTTCGCAGTTGTAGCAATTGCGAGCTTACATTTTTGATCGATTAATTCAGTGGCTGCCCAAAGTCTGCAGGAGCTGATTTTTTGAAAGCGTTCCCTTCAAGGATCCATTTCGATCCAGAACTGGCACAGGGTATGGTAACGTGGCCGCGATACTTAGTACCTCATGCAGGGGGGTATCCAAGTACACGGGCTGCTGCTCATGCTGGGAATAGTGAGTTGTTGAACTATCGTCTACAACGCTAACCAACTGGCCTTGATCATTCAAAAGGTACCCAAAGCCGATGCCCGGTTTAAATGACTTGGGCGCTTCTACGTGGCAAGTAGAATCAGGGTCAAGGCGGGCCAAATCACCCGCTTTGAGGATCTTGGAACTATCAAATCCTTTGAAAAATGTTCTCACGTAGTCGTTGGCTGGCTGGCTGATAAGTTCTTGAGGCGTGCCGATCTGGATAACACGCCCACCTTCCATGATTGCGATACGATGCCCGATGCGAATCGCCTCTTCGATATCATGAGAAATGAAGATGATCGTTCGCTTCTGCTCAGCCTGCAATTTAATCAGTTCACCCTGCATCTCACTACGGATGAGCGGATCAAGCGCTGAAAAGGCTTCGTCCATCAAGAGAATGGTTGGATCGTTAGCCAGCGCCCTTGCTAAGCCAACACGCTGTTGCATGCCGCCGGAAAGCTGGTGAGGGTAACTGTGTTCTTGTCCGGAAAGTCCAACCTGTTGGAGTGCCTCCTTGGCACGTCTCTGGCGCTCCGACTCGTTTACACCAGCGATTTCTAAACCAAAGGCGGTGTTTTCGAGAACACTCATGTGAGGCATCAATGCGAAAGACTGGAAGACCATGCCCATTTCTTTACGGCGTACATCCAAGAGCTCTTTATCAGTAAGGCCTGTAATTTCTCGACCGTTCAGATAAATTTTTCCGGAGGTAGGTTCAATCAGACGATTGAATAGTCTAACCATCGTGGATTTGCCAGACCCTGACAGACCCATGATTACAAAGATTTCGCCACGCTTCACTGAAAAGGTAGCGTCAAATACTCCGATAACTTGGCCCGTTTTTTCGAAGACTTCTTTCTTGCCAAACCCTGCCTCGACCAACTGCATAGCTTCAGCCGGATGCGATCCAAAAACTTTATAGATATTTTTGATCGAAAGAATTTCGTCGGTATTGGTCATGACTTCCCTCCTAATTTCGTTTTAGGGGATACGGTGGCTTCGGGATTCGAAGGGCGTATAGATTCGGGGAGGCAGTACCAAAGGGGTGGCTTAGACATGGCGGCTTCCTGGGTTTTTTATTCTTGTGGCCCCAGATGGGCTTTCCTAGAATTTATGCGCATCCGGCCTCAACGACCATCAACATTTATCGACCGAAACGCATAACGTGGGGTTATCACTCAGGCGGGCTTTGAGAAGCATAACTCTAGACGTGTGCGTCAGCCTTTAACGCCGAATCACTGGGTGGCTTACATGGCCCTGGTTTGGAGGGCCCGCCACCGCCTGCGTGGGGCGGGGCGGGTATGGTGGTGCTCCGTCAGAGCCCCACCGTTGCTGCTCTTTCAGTAGACATAGACGGATGATCTCAAGGATCTTTGTCCGCTCAGGCCTAGCTAACTCGTTAAGGCCGTATTACTGCTTCACCGGCCTTAGTGTCCATTCTGAAGACGTTTTGACCGTGTCCAGCCTGGGCGACTTTTGCGAAGAATGACTTACAAATTTTTGGGCTGGAGCTGGCCTGCCTTGACAGGTGGACGCTTTGCACATGGAGCGGAAGTTTCGCTGAGCAGCTTGCCCTTGGTCTCGGGTGCGAGGAAGTAAGTAACGATCAAACCGAAGAGACTGACGCCGCCGGCGATCAGCACCGTGGTCGTGACTCCGTAGGTTTCCATGCTGATCGGTAGCAGGAAGGTGCCTGCCGCTGCGCCAACGCGTGAAGCAGCCGTAGCGAAACCAACCCCTACACCGCGAATCTCTGTTGGGAATACTTCACCCGGGTAGACGCCGGTGAGGGTCGTCGAAACAGCGTTTGCCAACGAGAAGGTAAGGAAACAGACAACTGTGACCACCGGCGACACGTTCCAGAAGAGTGCGACGATGAACAAGGCGACTGTGGCGATGGCGAAAGGCGGGATCGCCAATTTGCGGCGTCCCACTTTTTCGATCAGCGCCACCGCAATCAGGGTGCCACCCACCGCGATCGCATTGATAGCCAGGCCTCCGGTAAGACCGTCTTCAAGCCCCAGGTGCTCCAGCACGGTAGGTACGAAAGTACCGATGGCAAAGTAGGGGGTCACGAGGCAGATCCAGAATACCGAGACGAATATCGTTGCCTTGGCGTAGTCAGGAGAGAACAGGCTGGCGAACCCGAGCTTCTTGCCTTCGTACTTCTTACCCAAGTCAGCTCGCTCATCAGGCGACATGTACTCATCGGCAAGCGCGAGGGCCTCTTCTGTTCGCCCTTTGCTCATTAGCCAACGCGGAGACTCTGGCGTGCCCAGACGAGCGAGCAGAACGATTACGGTCGGGATGGTGCTTAGTCCCAGGATAACGTTCCAGTTCGCAGTGTCGGAGATCGTAAGGGCCCAGCCAATGGCATACGAAGCGAGATAGCCCACATACCAGCCGACCTCTTGAACGCAAAGGAGCTTGCCACGCAGACGCGCGGGTGCGAACTCTGCCAGCAGTGGCCAGCCGATGGCGTAATCAGCGCCGATGGCAACCCCCATCAGCAGGCGGACGGCGAAGAGCTGCCAAGCCTCAGTGACAAAAAATTGTAAGATCGACCCTACCAGAAAGATCGTCAGGTCAATCGTGAACATGGGCTTGCGGCCAATCTTGTCAGCCAGGTAACCGCCCAGGGGGCCTCCCAGGAAGATGCCAATGAGCGCGGATGCCCCGATCAAGCCTTGCCAGGCAAGCGAGAGCTCCAAGTCGTTTGTGATCGCCGGCATGACGATGCCGATGGCGCCGAGAATGAAACCATCAATCAGCATGCCGCCCGAAATCAGGGTGGTCAGTTTGATGATGAACTTACGCTGTTTATCGGACATGGCCTTCGCAGGCTGTGTTACGTGGTTGGACACAAATACATCTCCGCATTGTTTTTATCGTTGGATGATTTGAGCGCGGGCTGCTTCAGCCGGCGTTTAGCAGTTTTCTCAAGCGCTGGTGGGCATTCGACTCAGCGGTCGAATTTGAATGCCTTGTTCACCTAAGCGGTCGCAGGTAACTAAACGAACAGTAAGGGAAGGGCCACTGCCCACATGAGGCAGTGGCCCTTGGGGTGCCGAACTCCGTCAGAACAGCACCGGTACTGCTCTTTTACGAAGCGTTGATCCAGATGGTCTTCAGCTCCGTGTACTGGTCGTGGGCCCAGATGGACTTGTCGCGTCCACCAAAGCCAGACTCCTTGTAGCCACCGAACGGTGTGGTGACATCGCCCTCGCCGAAGCAGTTCACGGTGACAACGCCGGCGCGGATTTCTCGCGACAGGCGCAGCGCATTGCGCAAGCTGCCGGTGTAGGCCGAAGCGGCCAGCCCGTAAACGGTATCGTTGGCCAGCTCGATCGCCTCGTCGATGGTCTCGAAGCTGGTCACGCTCAGCACCGGGCCAAAGATTTCCTCGACGAACAGCTTGTTGTCGCGGCCAACATTGTCGACGATGGTCGGCTGCACGAACACGCCTTCCTCGGTTTCGCCGCCTTGAACAATGCTGAGGTTCTGCTCGGCAGCGTATTCCAGATACGATTTGACCTTCTCAAAGTGCGACTTGCTGACCATGGCGCCCAAGCGGTTGTCCGGGTCGAGCGGGTCGCCCAGCTTCCAGTCCTTCAGGTGCTTGGCGATCAGGCTCAGCAGCTCGTCCTTGACGTCCTTGTGGACGATCAGGCGGGAGGAGGCCGAGCAGTTCTCGCCCATATTCCAGAACGCACCGGCGGTAACGAACTGGGCCACTTCATCCAGGTCTTCGCAGTCATTCATCACTACTGCGGGGTTCTTGCCACCCAGCTCCAGGACGATGCGCTTGAGGTTGGACTCTGCGGCGTATTTCAGGAACAGCCGGCCGGTGTCGGTGGAACCGGTGAAGCTGACCATCGGGATGTCCATGTGGCGACCGATGGCTTCGCCGACTTCACGGCCACCGCCTGGCACCAGGTTGAACACGCCCGCAGGAATGCCCGCCTCATGCGCCAGTTCGGCCACGCGCAGGGCGCTGAGGGTGGTTTCCTTGGCCGGCTTGACCACGATCGAGCAACCGGCCGCCAGCGATGGGGCGATTTTCCAGGCCAGCATCAGCAGTGGGAAGTTCCATGGCAGCACCAGGCCGACCACACCGATGGCTTCACGCACCACCATGGTCACGGCAGCATTGCCGGTCGGGGCAGTGGCGTCGTAGATCTTGTCGATGAGCTCGGCGTGCCAGCGAATGGTGTGGATGGTTTCCGGCACGTCCACCGTCTGGCACTCGCTGACTGGCTTGCCGCTGTCCAGGGCTTCAAGCACCGCCAGCTCGTGGGCGTTGTCTTCGAGCAGCTGGGCGAACTTTTGCAGCACGTGCTTGCGGTCGTTCGGTTGCATCTTCGACCAAGTGCCTTCTTCGAACACGCGCTTGGCCGCAGCCACCGCCACGTTGACGTCGTTGACGTCGCAGGCGGCGATCTCGGCCAGCTGCTTGCCGGTGGCCGGGTTGGTAGTGACGAAGGTGCGACCGGAAATGGCATCGCGGAACTCACCGTCGATGAACGCCTGGGTGCGCAGCTGCAGGTCGGCGGCGATGGCCGCATATTGTGCCTTGCTCAGCAATTCAGCCATTTTTCCAGCCTCCTTATTTGATCTGGGCGATGGTGGCTTTCAGTTCGCTGACCACGCGCTGCAACTCTGCTTTCTCTGCAGCGTCCAGGTCGTAGAGCGGCTTGCGCACGCCACCCGTGCTCAGGCCGTTGAGGGCGACTCCGTACTTGATCGACTGGACAAACTTGCCGCCTTCGAGGAAGTCCATCAGCGGCATCATCGCGGCCATGATTTTGCGACCTTTAACGAAGTCCTTCTCGATCACACAGGCTTCGTACAGGGCGACGTGCTCACGCGGGATGAAGTTGGAACCGGCGCAGACCCAGCTCTTGGCGCCCCAGGCGAAGAATTCCAAGGCCTGATCGTCCCAACCGCAGGACAGCTGGATGTTCGGGCGCTTGATGGCCAGGCGGTGCAGCTGGGCCATGTCACCGGAGCTTTCCTTGATGGCGACGATGTTCTTCACGTCGGCAACGGCGTCGAAGAACTCCTCGCCCATGCTCACGCTCATGCGCCCTGGATAGTTGTAGAGCATGATCGGCAGGCCTGCGGCGGCGTCGACCGCTTTGACGTGCAGGGCAATCTCCTGCTGAGTGGGCAGTGCGTACGGCGGAGTGCCTACCAGCAGTGCGTCGGCCTTGATTTCCTTGGCGTGTTGAGCGAAAGCCACGGCGTCTTCGGTGCGGATGCCGCCGGTGCCGACGATCAGCGGCAGGCGGCCATTGAGCACGTCCTTGGCCTGGGCGGCCAGATCGATACGCTCTTGGGTGGTGTGGGCATAATACTCGCCGGTCGAACCGCCAATAATGATGCCGTGAACCCTTGAATCGACCAGGTATTCGAGTACCTCAGCGAAAGCCGCCTTGTCGATCGAGCCGTCCGCGGCGAGTGGGGTCACTGCAGGTGTGTAGATACCTTCGAATTTCATGATGCTGCTCCGATTATTATCACCACATAACACTCAATGCCCGACTTCCCCGCCAGGCACTGATTTCATTTAGCCAAGCGATGCTGCCTGTTGGAGGTTCAGCGAGCGTGTTTCTGGGGCCAGCATCCAAGACAGGAGCAGGCCGAAAAAGGTGATGCCTGCGGCCACGTACATGGTCTGTGCGATGCCAAGCGAAGCCAGGGACATGGGTACCAGGTAGGTTCCCACTGCTGCGCCAATGCGAGAGATCGAGGTGCCTGCGCCGACCGCGAAGGCGCGAATCTCGGTCGGGAAAATCTCGTTCGGATACACAAGCGTGAGAACCTGTGCACCCCCGATGAACAGCGCATAGATGGCGAAGAACGCCAGGATCCAGGCTCCGGCGTTGTCATCGGACGCTCCCAGGCCCAGCAAGGCGAGGCCCGATACCGCGAAACTGCAGAGCAGCAAATTGCGGCGCCCCACCACGTTGATCAGCTTGGTTGAAACCACGCACCCTACAACGAAGAAGAGGGTGATCAAAATCGACCCAATTGAAGCGCTATCGCCTTTGACTTGCATCGCTGCAAGCACTTTGGGAGCAAAGGCATAGACGGCAAAGAGGGGCACAATGCAGCACGTCCAGAAGACGATGATGAATAGCATCCGCTTGGAATAGCCCGAATAGATCAGGCTCCATACATTGATCTTGTAGTTTGGGCTTTCTTCTGGAAGGTTCTTCAAGCAGAAATCGTGGCCGTAAACACTTTTTACGACCTGTTCGGCTTCATGATCGCGTCCCTTGCTCAGCAGCCACCGTGGCGACTCAGGTGTGCCTACGCGGACGATGAACAGGGCTAGGCCGATGATCGCTGAACTGGCCAACACCCAACGCCAGGCTTCCTCACCACCTGTGCGCAATAACAGCTCACCTACGATGTAGGCAGCCGCAGCGCCTGCAAACCAAAGGATCGTCAGCATCGCGAGGCGTGGGCCGCGATACTTTTTTGGCATGAATTCCACCAGCAGCGATGTTGCGACGGGGTACTCAATGCCTACAGCGATGCCGATGACGAGGCGCAGAATAAAAATCGCTTCAGCTGAATTGGCCCAGAACTGAGCGATGGAGGCGAGAATAAAAAGGGTGGGCCCTACAAAAAACAACCGCTTGCGGCCTAGCCGATCAGTCAACCAGCCGCCAAGGAACCCGCCGAAAAAGATGCCAATCAATGCAGATGCGGCGATGAGGCCTTCCCAGAAGCTGTCCAGAGAAAGCGATATCGTAATGTGAGCCAAAGCCACACCGATGATACTCAGAACGTAACCGTCCACAAACGAGCCGCCACCAGAACGGAGCGTCAGTAACTTGTGGAACCGGTTAAGCGGTAAATCCTCGATTGAGGTACTAGGACTTGTCATTGTTCTCTCCTGATAAAAGACATTTTGAATGTTGGCAGCGCGACTCCGCGAAAAAAGGGGTCGGGAACCATCTCAAAAATTCAGTGAGCGATGGTTTAATTATTCTTGTTATGGAGCTAGGCCTGTACTTTGAATCTCCGCTTATGCTTCAACGCCCGCTTTGTATTGCCCCCACATTAGGTTCAGGTTCACGCCCATCGAGACCAATGGCTCGGGTGGGTTTGCGCATGGGCCGGGGGATCTCAGCAAAAACTCGATTAGTTCGTTACTTTCACCAGCAAGCCAGTCAGCCATCAGTTTTCCCGTAGCGGTTCCACGCGTTACGCCTAGGCCGTTGCAGCACAGAACCCCATAAACGTTCGGGGCCAACTGTCCAAAGTACCCCTCATGGTTCCGAGACAATGCGAGGGCGCCGCCCCAGGTATATTCGAGGTTGACGTTAGGAAGCATCGGGAACCGGCGCGCGAACGACTCGCGATGCCTTTTGACGAACCGCGCAGCGTACTTACTGTTGCTCCTGCCATCGGCGTTGAAGCTGAAACTATTGCGAATCAGGATGCGATTGTCGGGTGTCCGCCTGACAGTCGTACCGAACGGATCCGCTGGGATCACTCCCCAAAACGGTTTGCCTCCTAGCGCCGCCTGCTCTTCATCGGACAACGGACGGGTGAGGCTGCCGTATGTGAATACCGGTAGCATGCGGCCTTTCAAGAAGCCGAAATGCATGCCAAACGCGTTGTTGCTGAGGATCAGTTTGTTAGCTGTGATGGAGCCGTTCTGATGGCGAAGGACGACTTTTTCCCCGTATTCGACATCTGTAATGGGAGTGTTTTCATACAGCACGACATTGGCAGGGAGTGAGTCTGCCAAGCCTTTCACGAGCGCTGAAGGCTGAATAAGGGAGGTGCCCGGGGTGAAGAGTGCCTTGCGGTAGAAGCGGGTACCGATGTGCTCGGGCAACTCGTCTGCTTCAATCATCTCGTAGGGCTGTCCGAGCTTATCCAGGCCGCTGCGGTATGCGTTCAATACAGCAATACCTCGGGACTCCACGGCGGCTTGATATTTGCCGCAGTGCGTCATCTGACAGTCGATGTTGAACTGGCTAACCAGTTCCTTCAGAGCATTCTGACCGAACTGGTTGATCGTCATGGTCGTCTTCGCCACATCGATATCCCCGATGTAGTCATCCGCCCCGATGTCATGCGGCAGATCAATGGCAAAGCCTGCATTTCGACCCGAAGAGCCCAGCCCAACCTCTTGAGCCTCGATAAGTGCGATCTGATCGTCGGGGAAGTGCAGCGCGAGTTGTCGCGCAACGGCAAGACCGGTAAAGCCCGCGCCAACGATGGCCCACCGCACGCTGGAGGTGCCCTGGTGTGGGGGCTGGACAAGACGCCCTTTGCTCAAGTGGTACCATCCGCAGGTGTTGTCATCGGCTGGTAAAGAAGTGATTTTTGTCATTGTGGTGATCCTGAGATGTAGGCTTGAGCAAAACACTGACGATATTGATAGCGCGATCTCGACCAGATGGCCGTGCGGCATGCCACTCCCTTGACGACGCAGGTCTGCTCGCTACATCTCATAGCGGATCTCTTTAGAAGGTGGGTGCCCAAAAAAAGCTCTGTATGACCTGCTGAAATGCGTGCATGAGACAAAACCGCATGCAATCGACACATCAAAGATCGAGGTGTTGGAATTTTGTATGAGCCGGCGAGCTTCCGTGATTCTGAGTTGAAAGTAATACTTCTGAGCGGTAGTGCTCAGTTGATATTTGAATAGTCGTTGTATTTGCCGGACAGAAAGGCCTACGAGCTGGGCAAGCTGCACTTGACTAAGCGGTTCCTCAAGATTCGACTCCATCAGCGTGATAATCTCACGCAAGGGCTTGCTTACCTTGGGATGCTGAGGTTTTTGAAAAGACCGATGTTTGCTTTGATCAGAGTCAAGGGTATCCAAGACGGCATTAGCCAATTCGGCACGTACGCCATAACCCAGCCAGCGAATCATCATGTCAAACGCGCCACTTGGAGTAGCCGACGTCATACGGTTTCGGTCGAGTTCCAATGGTTCTTGAGATACATGGGCGTAGGGCGCCCGTTCAGCCAAGGCAGTGCGTTGCTCCGCATGTATAGCGCAGCGATAGCCATCAAGCAGCCCGGCAGCGCCAAGGTACCACGCGCCATTCCATAGGCCGCCGAGAGCGATAGGAAGCTTGGAGATCTTTTTAAGTAGTGACGATAGCCAACCAGGCAACGAGCGGGCAACCCGAAGGCCGCCGCATATAATAATAAGGTCGAGGTCGGATAGACGAAGGTCTGTGAGGGGGGTATCGGGACGGATGGGGATACCCAAGTCGCTCATGACTTCAGCGTGGTTGTGGCTGAACGTGTGTATGCGTACCGCGCCCTGAGAAATAAGATTTGCTGTGACCAGTACATCTAACGCCTGGGTAAAGCATGGCAAGGAGAAGTTTTCGAGCAAAAGGAAGCCCACTCGGGAGGGGGCACGATTGCCTCGCTCTTGAGTGATGAAACCCAAGTTGCGCTCGGCAAATGTACGGCTAAATTCTCTTGTAATTGTTTTCATTGGGGCACCTAGCAGCCCAAGCCAAATGCTTGATTTACTATTGTATTGACGTGCTCTACAGTCGATGAAACTAATTCATCAGATTGAGTGCTAGCTTATGACTGCACTATGACCACGTCCAACTACTTTTCTAGGCTTTTTTGGATAACGTGTCGTTATCAGTCCTGTTTTCAATGGAGGATGGTCAATGCGCTCAGCTCAAAGGCTTAATCACGCTGTGTAGTAAACGCAAGGCTGGACTCGCCGATTACGCTCTGGCTAAGTTTCGACTAAGTCTCTTCTCTAAATGTTCCCATAGCGCGTCCATCATGAAAACTGCACTGGAAGCATCACGGCTTGTCATTCGCCGTCCGTCAAACCGCCAGGATGCAGTTGACTTGCGTTCGTAGAGAGGTGGCTCAATAGTGAACCTGCCATCTCCGCTGACTATGCATTCATCGGTTAACCCAGCTGCTGCCAGATGATATGCACCATTCCATACTCCACCTAACAGGCGATTCGCCTTGGCCGTCTCACAGAGCTGCCCCATGAGTCTCGGGTCTAAGTTTAATCGGGCCTCCGAGCCACCCATCAGGATAATGACCTCATATCCCTTCAGTTGCGTATCGCATAGGATCAAATCAGGTGTGATCGAAATGCTCGTACTGCTTGAGCAGGACGAACTTAGGCCCACTGTCATGTGGGAAATGAGGTGTGCTCCAAATCTTTTTTTAGCGGCTATAATGGATTCTAGGGTTGCACTCAATGATGCGATGTCAAAACCTCAAAGTGTAACTAGCGCGATTTTAAATTGCATGCTGTTGCGTGATGTCTGGCTGACGATGAATTTGTTCATGGCAATGAAATCGCTTTCTGTTAGGGGTGTTTGAATGCGCGGAGTGCTCTTGATGGCTGTTTTCTAAAATACGATTGAGGATTGAGAAATGTCTAGTAAGTTTTTGAGGGTTTCTCGTATAACCTGAAGTTATGTCGCTGGTAATTTTTTTACCGCTGAACGTTGCACGGCCCGCGCGTAGGATGGTCAAATGTCAATTTATCGTAGTTTGAGGAGCGGTACGAAGAATGTCGCACAAGCATGTGGATCCAGATACGCTGCTCCTCAAAATGCCTTCCCTCAGAGCGGTGAAAGCCTTTGTGGCAGCAGCAAAATACGAAAGCTTTACCCGCGCAGCGGAAGCTTTGTGCGTATCACAGGCCGCTATTAGTCGTCAGATCCGCGAGCTTGAGGAGTACCTCAACGCACCCTTGTTCGTTCGGGTAGGGCGTGCCGTTGAGCTCACGCCGGCGGGGGCTGTGTTTTTCGACGCTTCGCAAATTTCGTTCGTCAATATCGCTCAGGCTGCAGAGCGTATCAGGAATGCGCCTATTGATAAGCACGTCCTGACAATATCCTGTTCCCCTGCATTCTCCGCACTTTGGCTTTCGAATCATATCCAGGATTTTCGTTCAAAGAATCCGGATATTGAGCTTAACTTGATTACTACTCAGAATTTTCATGCTCGAGAACCTGGTGTCGAGCCTGATATCGTCATATCGAAATTCGTAAATGTAGGCGATGGGTATAAAGTCTATCCGCTCTGTCATGACGTGATTTATCCGGTGTGTTCTCCTGAGTATCTCAAGTGCCATCCTGAAATAACCACAATGGAAGGTTTGCGCAGTGCTGAGCTTCTGGATTTAAGTCCTTACGGCAGGTCGGGGGTGGCTGAACATGTCGACTGGAGTGTATGGCTGGCGTTTCAGAATATTGATATCGACGAAAGAAGTTCCGAGAGTCCGCCGATTTTCCATGCAAATGATTACAATCTGATTATTAATATGGTGCTTTCAAATCAGGGTGTTTCGTTGGGTTGGAATCACTTGGTGGCGCACATGGTAGAGTCTGGTCGGTTGGTGAAGCCTGTCAAAGAACAGGTGACTCTGCGCAACAGTCTCCACTACCTGGCGTGTCGTGAAGATACTATTGCTAAAGATGCATGTGCGAGAGTCAGGGATTGGATAATGACTAAGTTTTCATGGTGGAAGGTTCAGGCGCGAAATGCATAACCTGACATTATCGATTCCAGTCAGAAAATGTAGCTTGAGCAGTTGTTGAGCAGGGATTTACTCTATGCGAAAGCTTGGCTACCAATAATCCGTTTATCAACGGGGCGCTATGTCTTTGCTTGGGCTCCGCGTAAGACTATTTACAAGAACAATGTTTCAGTCGTTTGTGCCTGCCGGGAATGGCATGGTGCATGGAGGATAATAATGAACAGCAACGAATCCGTCATTGGCCTGATCAAGCAACGTAAGCCTCGCCATGTGTTACCACGTGAGCTTTATTTCGATCCCGAGGTTTATCGTCAGGATCTTGAGCACATCTGGCATAAAGATTGGGTATTTGCTGGGCACACCTTTGAAATCCCCAAAACGGGCCAGTATTTCACCCTCCAGATCGGCGATTACCCCGTAGCCGTGGTACGTGGCAAGGATGGAGAAGTTCGAGCCTTCCACAACGCCTGCCGCCACCGTGGCGCCAAGGTCTGCGAACATGCGAGCGGCAAGGTGGCAAAGCTGGTCTGCCCATACCATAAATGGACGTTCGAGCTCGACGGCAATCTGATCTATGCAGGCAACATGGGCAATGACTTCGATCGGTCGAGCTACGGCCTGAAGACCGTTCATGTTGAGGTAGTTCACACCTACATCTATGTGTGCGTCGCTGAAGTCGCGCCCGACTTCTCTAGCTTCCGTGCTGCCGTGACCCCGTTTATCGCGCCGCACTTCTTGGAAAACTGCAAGGTCGCCTTCGAATCGAACCTGATCGAAAAGGGCAACTGGAAGCTGGTATTCGAAAACAATCGTGAGTGCTACCACTGCGACGGTACGCACCCAGAGTTGCTCAACTCGTTTGTTGAGAACCTGTCGGTAGCAGGGGTTGGCGGTGATGACGATCCGGAGCTCGTCGCCCACTGGGATCGCTGCGAAGCGGCTGGTATGCCAAGCCGCCTGAACATGGATCCGATGGGTCGCTTCCGTATGACTCGCATCCCGCTTTCCGCCGGCGCGGTCAGCTACACGATGGATGGCAAGCCTGCCGTGGCGGGCCGGCTGGACAAGAGCGGTGAGCCGGACATCGGTGCGCTGCTCTACTTCAACTACCCGTCGACTTGGAACCACTTCCTCGGCGACCACGCATTGAGCTTCCGTGTTCTGCCGATCGGCCCTGGCGAAACCCTGGTGACCACCAAATGGCTGGTGCCTGAGTCTGCTGTAGAAGGTGTCGACTATGACCTGGATCGCCTCACCAAGGTCTGGTTGGCGACCAACGATCAGGATCGTCGCCTAGTTGAAGGCACCTTTGCGGGTGTTTCTTCGCCGGCTTACGAACCAGGGCCTTTCTCCGAAAACGCTGAGAACGGTGTCTGCCAGTTTGACGACTGGTATTGCTCGACCATGCTGGAGCGCCTGGAAGGGCGTCCCCAATTGAAATCGGTAGGCTGATCTATCTATCCGCGACGGCGCCTTCGGGCGCCGTTTTTGTTGGTGCGCCGGGCATGGCGCGTCGCGTGTTAGCGCAGCCCGCTTATAGCACGAGTGAGAAGTCAGTTTGTAGTGGTCTACTAACCCCGAACACCTTTTTAGGCGAAAAATGGTCGCCACACAGAGGTGTTCGATGAGCAGACAACGACGTACTCTCACCCCCGAATTCAAGCGCGAGGCAGCCAGCCTGATGCTCGACCAGGGCTATAGCCTTACTGAAGCCGCTCGGTCGCTCGACTTGGTTGAATCGGCGCTGCGCCGCTAGGTGAATCAACTCCAGTCAGAACGTGGCGGTGCTACGCCAACGAGCAAGGCGCTGACCCCCGAGCAGCAGAAGATCCAAGAGTTGGAAGCTCGGATCAACTGGCTGGAACGGGAGAAATCGATTTTAAAAAAGGCTACCGCGCTCTTGATGGCCGAGGAACACGAGCGCTCGCGTTGATTGATCAGCTCCGCCGCGAGGAGCCTGTCGAATTACTTTGCTCGGTATTTGAAGTCACTCGCTCGTGTTACTACGCGCATTGCCATAAACGGCGATCTCCGGACGTTGCGCGACTGGCACTGCGCGTTCGGGTTAACGAGCTATTTACACAGAGCCGTAGTGCCGCAGGTAGTCGAACCATCATGTGCATGATGCGCGAAGAAGGCATTCAGATCGGCCGCTTCAAGGTGCGCAAGTTGATGCGCGAAATGAAGCTGATCAGCAGGCAACCGGGTTCCCATGCCTACAAGAAGGCCACAGTAGAGCGCCCTGACATCCCGAACGTGCTGGAGCGCGCATTCGATGTTACGGCACTGAATCAAGTATGGTGCGGCGACATCACGTATGTGTGGGCTCAAGGCCAGTGGCACTATGTGGGGGCAGTTATCGACCTGTTTGCACGTCGCATGGTGGGCTGGGCATTTTCACCCAAACCGGACAGCGAATTGGTCATCAAGGCGCTGGACATGGCGTACGAGCACCGCGGGCGGCCGCAGAATGTACTGTTTCACAGTGATCAGGGCAGCCAGTATGGCAGCCGAGCTTTTCGTCAGCGGTTGTGGCGTTACCGCTTCAGGCAGAGCATGAGCCGCAGAGGTAATTGCCTGGACAATGCGCCAATGGAGCGTTTGTTCCCCAGCCTGAAAACGGAGTGGGTGCCGAGTGTGGGCTACATGAGTGCTGCGCAGGCACAGCCGGACATCGGCAGGTTTCTGATGCAGCGCTACAACTGGGAGCGACCGCATCAGTTCAACGGTGGATTACCGCCGGCGATTGCCGAGGAAAAACTTAATCCGGTGTCCGGGATTAGTTGACCACTACAATGAAGAGCGCTGAAAACCGCAGTCCAGCCGCGCCACTCTCAGCGGCCTCAAGAAGGGAAGGGGCTGCAAAGCAGCCCCGGCACTCTCAAACCTTGTTCATTTCTTCAAGGCGGCGCGGCATTGGCTCTGGCGTCGCACGCCCCGCCAGCCCCACCCGCATGTCATTGCCACTCGGCTGCTGGTACAAGCTCAGCCCGAACTCCGGCAACACCGCCAGCAAGTAATCGAAGATATCCCCCTGGATCCGCTCGTAATCCGCCCACACCGTGGTCGTGGTAAAGCAGTAGATTTCCAGCGGCACGCCCTCGGCGGTGGTCTGCATCTGCCGCACCATGCAGGTCATGTTCGGGTGCACGTTGGGGTGGTTCTTCAGGTAGGCCAAAGCAAAGGCGCGGAAGGTGCCGATGTTGGTGAGCTTGCGGCGGTTGGCCGACAAGTCGGCTACGGGTCCCATGGCCTCGTTCCAGCGCTGCAGCTCCTGGCGCTTGGCGGCCAGGTAGTCGGCCAGCAGGTGCACTTGGCTCAGGCGCTGTTCTTCTTCGCGGGTGAGGAAGCGCACCCCGGCGGCATCGATGAACAGGCTGCGCTTGATGCGCCGGCCACCGGACTGCTGCATGCCGCGGTAGTTACGGAACGACTCGCTCATCAGGCGCCAGGTGGGGATGGAGACGATGGTCTTGTCGAAGTTCTGCACCTTCACCGTGTGCAGGGTAATGTCGACCACGTCGCCATCGGCACCCACCTGCGGCATTTCGATCCAGTCACCCACGTGCAGCATGTCGTTGCTGGTCAGCTGCACGCTGGCGACGAACGACAGCAGGGTGTCCTTGTACACCAACAGCAGCACCGCCGACATCGCACCCAGGCCCGACAGCAGCAACAGCGGCGAGCGGTCGATCAGGGTGGCGACGATGACGATGGCGGCGAAGATCCACAGCATCATCTTGGCCAGTTGCACGTAGCCCTTGATCGAGCGGGTGCGGGCGTGTTCGGTGCGGGCATAGATGTCGAGCAGGGCATCCAGCAGGCACGACAGCGCCAGGGTCATGAACAGCAGGGTGAAGGCCAGGGCGACATTGCCGAGGAAGTGCTGGGCGGTATCGGACAGCTCCGGCACCAGTTTCAGGCCGAACTGCAGCACCAGCGACGGCGTGGTCTGGGCCAGGCGGTGCAAAACCTTGTTGTTGCGCAAGTCGTCCAGCCACCTCAGCGCCGGCTGGCGGGCCAGCAGGCGGGCGCCATGCAGCACCAGAAAGCGCGCCAGGCGGCCGATGACCAGGGAGATCAGCAGCAGCACCGCCAGGCCAATGGCCGCGTGCAGCATCGGATGGCGGTCGAGGGTGCCCCACAGGTCGAGGGAGTCACGCCAGATTCGTTGGATATCCATGGGCTTGCGTACAGTCTTGTTGCCAAACGAAGCGCCATTAGAGCGCGGATGGCGATGAAGTTGCCAAAAGAAATTCGGCTAAGGCGGCAGAAAACGTTACCCTATGCAACTGAATTTCCCGCACTTGCCTGAGGTTACCTCCGTGTTCTCCCAATTCGCCCTGCACGAACGCCTGCTTAAAGCCGTGGCCGAGCTTAACTTTGTCGAGCCAACCCCGGTGCAGGCCGCGGCCATCCCCCTGGCCCTGCAAGGGCGTGACCTGCGCGTGACCGCACAGACCGGCAGCGGCAAGACCGCCGCCTTCGTGCTGCCACTGCTCAACCGCCTGGTCGACCTGCGCGAGCGCCGTGTGGAGATCCGCGCGCTGATCCTGCTGCCGACCCGTGAACTGGCCCAGCAAACCCTCAAGCAGGTGCAGCTGTTCGCGCAGTTCACCTACATCAAGGCCGGCCTGGTCACCGGTGGTGAGGACTTCAAGGAACAGGCCGCCATGCTGCGCAAGGTGCCGGACGTGCTGATCGGCACCCCCGGCCGCCTGCTCGAGCAGCTGAATGCCGGCAACCTCGACCTGTCCCATGTGCAGGTGCTGATCCTCGACGAAGCCGACCGCATGCTCGACATGGGCTTCGCCGAAGACATGGAGCGCCTGTGCAAGGAGTGCGAGAACCGCCAGCAAACCCTGCTGTTCTCGGCCACCACCGGCGGTGCGGCGCTGCGCGACATCATCGGCAAGGTGCTGAAAGACCCGGAACACCTGATGCTCAACAGCGTCTCGCAGCTGGCCGAAGGCACCCGCCAGCAGATCATCACCGCCGACCACGACCAGCACAAAGAGCAGATCGTGCAGTGGCTGCTGGCCAACGAGACGTTCGACAAGGCGATCATCTTCACCAACACCCGCGCCCTGGCCGATCGCATCTATGGTCACCTGGTGGCCAAGGACGTGAAGGCCTTCGTGCTGCACGGCGAGAAAGACCAGAAAGACCGCAAGCTGGCCCTGGACCGCTTCAAGCAGGGTAGCTCCAAGGTGCTGGTGGCCACCGACGTGGCCGCCCGTGGCCTGGACATCGACGGGCTGGACCTGGTGATCAACTTCGACATGCCGCGCAGCGGTGACGAGTATGTGCACCGCGTAGGCCGTACTGGCCGTGCCGGGGGTGAAGGCCTGGCGATCTCGCTGATCACCCACAACGACTGGAACCTGATGTCGAGCATCGAACGCTACCTCAAGCAGCAGTTCGAGCGCCGGGTGATCAAGGAAGTGAAGGGTACCTACACCGGGCCGAAGAAGGTCAAGGCCTCGGGCAAGGCGGCCGGTAGCAAGAAGAAAAAGGTCGAGAAGAAGTCGGGTGACAAGAAGGCCGCGGCCAAGCGCAAGCCAAGCGCCAAGCCGAAGGCCAATGCACCGCTGGCCAGCTCCGATGGCCTGGCACCGCTGAAGAAGCGCAAGGCGGCGGCGGAGTAATCGGCGTCCCTCACAGGCTGATGCGTTCTTTGCAGGAGCGGCCTTGCGTCGCGAAAGGGCTGCGCAGCAGCCCCGAGATTCCCACACTGACGCATCCATCCGAGGGCCGCTTTGCGGCCCTTTCGCGACGCAGCTACTACAGGGCGCACGCGGTCAGTCAGCTTTCTTTTCTGCCGCTTTCAGCTCCTTGATCCGCTTGTCGATCAGCTGACACTTGTCGGGCAAGTCCTTGCTCGCCGTCCCCAGCTCCATCCCTTGCAGCTCGTCATTGATCTCCTTGGCCTTCTGCGGGTTTTGCTCGGTCAGCTGGGTAACCAACCCGGCCAGCTCTTCACGTTTCTGCGTCGCTTCTTCCGGCGTGCAGGCCCAGACGGGCAGGGCGCAGACCAGGGCCGTGGCACAGGCAATGGGCAGCAGCGGTTTCATCCTTTATACCTCCGGCGGTGTTGATGCCCGGTGGAGGTGTGTGCCTGGCCGTTAGTTCAACGGCCTTGACCGACGGCCGCGAGGTGAGGCTGCGCCGTCATGTCTATGCCCAGCGCCTTCATCACAGTCAGGAACGATTTCAGAGTCGGGTTGCCATGCTCGCTGAAAGACCGATAGAGCTGCTCGCGCGACAGGCCGGTTTCTTTCGCCAGCTCGCTCATGCCTTTTGCACGTGCCACCACGCCTACAGCCTTTGCGACATAGCCGGCATCGCCGGTCTCGAGTGCGTCGGTCATGAACTGCGCAATAGCTTCAGGGGTAGTGAGGTACTGGGCGGGGTCGAATTCAGAGAAGGTTTCAGTCATTTTGCATCCTCCACGAACGCAGAATCTGGTGGGCTGCCTTGATGTCTCGCTGTTGGCTGCCTTTGTCGCCGCCGCAAAGCAGAATGACAAACGTGCTGCCAGCCTGATGGAAGTACACCCGGTAACCAGGCCCATAGTGAACCCTGAGCTCAATGACGCCGTGGCCAACCGGTGATACGTCGCCAGGCAGGCCCTCCATCAGCCGGTTGATCCGAGAAATGATTCGGGCCCTGGCATTAACGTCTCGGAGACCCGTCACCCAATGTCTGAAACTGCTGGATTCGATTTTTTTCATCGAGTGACTGTAGTTTATAAACTACAGATGGCTTAACAGCAAATGGTTTCTGCCTGTTTCCCGCTTCAAGGCAGGCACCTCACCGCGCCAAGATCTTCGGAACACCACGGCTCGCCGACAGGTCCCACCCTGTGTACCCCTTCCGTCCACAGCAGGAGCCCATAGCCATGAGCATCGCCTACGACTGGGACCTGATCGAACGCTTGCTGCACGAAGTGCAGAACGGCGCCGGTCACAGCTTCACGCCACGCCCTTATGCCGAGCAGCACGCTGCGGCACTGGCCGCCAAGGGTGAGCCGGTGGGCGACCTGGACCACCTGAAAACCCGTGCCTGCGAATACGAAAAGCTGCTGTTCGAACGTGGCTACATCGAAAGCCGCCCCGAAGAGGACGGCGGCAACGGTGAGAATTTCGTGCTGACCGAACGCGGTTCGCGGCTGATGAGCCTGATCGACAGCAGCATCCCCGGCTTCGAGCACCCGCGCCAGGTGCTCGACGAGCAGGAGGATGCGCTGGACGAAACCACCTTCGAACAGGTGTCGGCGAAGGCGCAGATTGCCTGAGGTCGTTTTGAGGCTGGCAAGGGCAGCCCTGGAAACCCGATAATCGGTAGCTTCCGAACACTGCCGAGCCCTTGCCCATGCCCATGATTACCCCGAAGGCCCGCCGATGAGCGCGGTCCGCAAGAACCCCGACGCCTTTGCCTTGCAGGTGATGCTGGGGCTGTGCCTGATCTGGGGCTGCCAGCAGGTGCTGATCAAGACCGCCGCTGTCGATATCGCACCGGTGATGCAGGCGGCGCTGCGCAACGGCATTGCCGCCGTGCTGGTAGGGCTGATGCTGTGCTGGCGTGGTGGCTGGGGCCAACTCGGCAGCACCTGGCGGGCCGGGGCGTTGGCAGGGGGCTTGTTCGGCCTGGAGTTTCTGTTCATTGCCGAGGGGTTGAAGCTGACCTCGGCGGCGCACATGTCGGTGTTTCTCTATACCGCGCCAGTGTTCACCGCGCTGGGCCTGCATTTCCGCCTGCCCAGCGAGCGCCTGCGGCTGCTGCAATGGCTGGGTATTCTGCTGGCCTTCGGCGGCATCGCCACGGCATTCGCCGGCGGCATGTCGTTCGAGCAGATGGATGGCCGTACCCTGCTGGGGGATGCCTTTGGCGTGATTGCCGGCCTGGCCTGGGGGGCGACCACCGTGGTGGTGCGCTGCTCGCGGCTGTCGGAAGCGCCCGCCACCCTGACCCTGTTCTACCAACTGGCGGTGGGCTTTGCCGGGCTGCTGTTGATTGCCTTGCTCAGCGGGCAGATCGGTGCGGTGGTGTTGACCCCGCTGGCAATCGGTAGCGTGCTGTTCCAGGGCATCGTGGTGTCGTTCATCAGTTACCTGACGTGGTTCTGGTTGCTGCGCAAATACCTGGCGTCGAACCTGGCGGTATTTTCGTTCATTACCCCGCTGTTTGGGGTGACCTTTGGCGTGTTGCTGCTGGACGAGCCGTTGAGCATGAACTTCGTGATCGGCGCGTTGATGGTGCTGCTGGGCGTGGTGCTGGTGAGTGCCGAGCCGTGGGTGAAACAGCAACTGCGGCGGCTTGTCGGGTGATTGGTCGCCGTTGCCGGCCTGTTCGCGGGTGAAGCCGCGAACAGGCCAGTACCGGTAACACGTTATTCAGGAGGTGATCCTGGCCTGGCAGGCATTGTCCTGCTGTGCGTTACCCGCCAGTTGCACCAGCCCACCGGCCACCACCAGCCCTCCCGCCGCCAGCATCAGCGCGGGTTGCAGCCCACCGCTGTAATGGCTGCTCAGCGCCGCCAGCAGCGGCCCGCTCAACTGACCCAGGGCGAAGCACGCCGTCAGCAACCCGGCATTGCGCTGCGTCGCGTGCGGCGCCAGCTCTCGCGAACGCTGCATCACCAGCTGCATGCAAGCCAGGAACGGCGCGCCACACAGCACCACGCCCAAGGCCAGCCCGCCCCCCCCGCCGATCAGGCAGGCCAGCACACCCAACCCCTGCAACCACAGGGTGGCGGTCAGCCAGGTCGAGGTGCGCCCGCTGCGGCGCAGGCTCACCAGCAGCACACCGAGTGCCGCCGCCAGGCCGAACGCCGGCCAGAACAGGTCGGCCAGCCACTGCCCGTGAAACTGCTGACTGGCCATCTGCGACAGGAAAGTGGCCGGCAGGATGTAACCCACGCCATACAGCGCATACACCAGCCCCAGGCGGCAGATACCGGCATGGCGCGACGGGCCCCGGTGCGCAGATGGTGCGGGCGCTGCCTGCAGTGCCTGGGGTAGCCAGGGCCTGATCGCCAGCAGCATCAGCAGCGCCGCCACGGCATAGATCAGCCACAGCGCTGCCGAGCCCAACCCCAGCCGATGTGCCAGCAGTGCCAGCAAGCCGGTCAGCGCGATGCCCAGGCCGGGCCCGGCGAATACCAGCGCACCCAGGCGCTGGCGGTTATGGGCATTGGCCAGTTGCTGGCTGAGGCTGGTGATCATCACCAGCACCCAGGCGCTGGCCAGGCCAGTACCGAAGCGCAGCAGCAAGTGGCCCCAGAAGCCGTCGGCAGCCCAGGAGGCCAGGGTCAGTACCACGCACAGCCACAGCCCGCCCTGCAGGCGCAGGCGCACCTGGGCAGGCGAGCGGGCGAACATCGCATCGAGTGCGCCGAGGAAGTAGCCCAGGTAGTTGGCCGCGGCCACCAGCCCGGCCGCCGTCAGGTCGAACTGACCCTCGGCGATCAGCTGCGGCAGCTGCGGGGTCAGGGCGAAACGGCCAATGCCCATGGCCATCATCAGCGCCACGGCGCTGGCCAGCAGTTGAATGAGTGGCGACATCACAGGTCTCCTGCACGGTGTAAGCGATGACCGGCAGGTTAGGGCGGTTTTCTTTTCAATAAAATTGAATAATGATGATCAAGTTGTTCTGTTTTGGAGAATGCCGTGGAATTCAGCCAGCTGCGTATCTTCCAGGCCGTGGCCGAGGAGGGCTCGCTCACCCGTGCCGCAGAGCGCCTGCACCGCGTGCCGTCGAACCTGTCGACGCGCTTGCGCCAGCTTGAAGAACACCTGGGCGTCGAGCTGTTCCTGCGTGAACGCCAGCGCTTGCAGCTGTCGCCAGCGGGCAAGGTGCTGCTGGACTATGCCCAGCGCCTGTCCGCCCTGCGCGACGAAGCCCAGGCTGCGGTGCGCGGCGGCCAGCCAGCCGGGGATTTTGTGCTGGGGACCATGTACAGCACGGCGGCGACGCACCTGCCGGGGTTGCTGGCGCGTTATCACCAGGCGTATCCGGCGGTGAACCTGCAGGTGCGCGCGGCGCCCAGCGGCGAGCTGCTGGAGGGCCTGCTCAACCACAGCCTGGACGCCGCGCTGGTGGATGGCCCGCCAAGCCTGGCCGGGCTGGATGGGGTGCCGCTGTGCGACGAGCAACTGGTACTGATCACCAGCCCCGAGCACCCGCCGGTGCACACGGCCCGGGACGTGGCGGGCAAGGCGGTGTTCACCTTCCGCCAGGGCTGTTCGTACCGCATGCGCCTGGAGGCCTGGTATGCCCATGCCCATACGCCGATGGGCCGGGTGATGGAGATCGAGTCGTACCAAAGCATGCTGGCCTGCGTGATCGCCGGGGCGGGGGTGGCGCTGATGGCGCAGTCGATGCTCGATAGCCTGCCCGGGCGTGACCGGGTGCGAGTGCACCGCTTGCAGGCGCCGTTCGATCAGGCGGTCACCTGGTTGATGTGGCGCCAGGGCATGCGTGGGGCGAATTTGCAGGCATGGATCGACCTGCAACAAAGCGAAACGATTAACCAGTCGTCGGAATGCGCCGTTACGGCTTGATCCGCGTCAAAATGGCCCGTATCTGTAGGAAGAGAGGCATGCGTTATACAGAACATGGGACTATGATCTGTATGAAACATCGCAGGACTGAATTGCCGTGAGGCGGACCCGTCAAGGGGGCATTATGAATAAACCACTGTCCAACTGGCTCCATGACCTGGCTGTCGCCTTGGGGCTGATTCCACCACCCTTGCAGCCGGTACCGATTCCGACTGATGAAGAGCAGCGCAAGCGCCAACCGCGTCGTCGCTGATACAGACAAAGGCCGCTGCACCTGTGCGGGTGCAGCGGCCTTGGTGTATCTGGGCCCTGGTTATCGCCTGTACCGACGCCAGGGCCGGTACAGGCGGTCGATCAGGCCAGCTTCACCGCCGCCATCGGTTTGCGCGACATCAGGCTTACCAGCACAAAGCTCACCAGGCCAACCACCAGGCTGTAGTAGATCGGTGTGTTGGCCTCCAGGCCGTCCAGGAACATGAACAGCAGTGCAGTGGCAAAGCCCAGCGACATGCTGGCGATGGCCCCGGCGGTGGTGGCGCGCTTCCAGAAGATCGCCCCGATCAGCGGAATCAGCATGCCGCCGACCAGCAAGTTGTAGGCCAGGGTCAGGGCGCTGATTACGTCGTTCACCACCAGCGCGATGCCCAGCACCACCAGGCCGGTGAGCAGGGTGAACAGGCGGCTGACGGCCAGGCTCGATGGCTTGCCGCCACGCAGCTTGGGCAACAGGTCTTCGGTCAGGGTGGTCGACGCGGCCAGCAGGCCGGCGCTGGCGGTGGACATCATGGCAGCCAGCGCTGCCGCCATCAGCAAGCCACGGATGCCATCGGGCAGGGTGGTCTTGATCATTTCGGCGAAGGCGTTGTTCGGGTTGGCCAGGTCGGGCATCAGCACATGCGCGGCCATGCCGATGGTGGCGCAGGCCAGGCCGTACAGCACGCAGTACACACCCGCGGTGGTGCCGGCTCGCTGGCAGACCTTCTCGTCACGGGCAGTGAATACCCGCTGCCAGATGTCCTGGCCGATGAGGATGCCGAAGAAGTAGATCAGGAAGTAGGTGATGATGGTGTCCCAGCCAATGGTGGTCAGCTGGAAGCTGGCCGCCGGCAGCTTGGCCACCAGGGTGTCCCAGCCACCGGCCTTGTACAGGCACACAGGCAGCAGGATGAACATCAGGCCGACGGTCTTGATCACGAACTGCACGATGTCGGTGAGGGTCAGCGACCACATGCCGCCGATGGTGGAGTACAGCACCACCACACCACCGCCGAGCAGCAGTGAAGCCCAGAACGGCAGGTCCAGCAGTACCTGCAACACGGTGGCCATGGCCAAGGTCGAGGTCACCCCGATCATCAGCGCATAAGCCAGCATGATCACCGCGCTGGCCTGGCGTGCGGTGGGGTTGTAGCGCTGCTCCAAGACCTGGGTCACGGTGAAGATGCGCAGGCGCAGCAGGGGTTTGGCCAGGAACAGGTTCAGCGCGATGATGCCCAGGCCGAGGGCGGCACACAGCCAGAAGCCGGAGATGCCGTGCACATAGCCCAGGCGCACGGTGCCGACGGTGGAAGCGCCACCGAGCACGGTGGTGGCCATGGTGCCCATGTACAGTACCGGGCCGAGGTTGCGCCCGGCGACCAGGTAGTCTTCGTGGGTTTTCGCGCGGCGCATGCCATACCAGCCAAGCCCGAGCATGCCGGCGGTGTAGATCATTACAACAATGATGTCCAAGGCCATTGGGGGTCTCCCGATTATCTTTATTATGGCGAGATCGACCACCCGGGCGGGATCACGGCGCCCGGCGGTCCTGTCGTGTGTTGGCGGGCCTCAGTGGCCCTCCCTCATGGCTCCTGCCGGGGTGTAGCAAGTACTGCGGCCGCCTCTGCAAAGGCGCCGTGTATCCGGTCAGCGGCGCACTACGCCTGGAAGCACGCAGAGCATCTCGAACAGCAGGTTGGCACCGAGCAGCGAGGTGTTGCCGGTGGTGTCGTAAGGCGGGGAGACTTCGACCAGGTCACAGCCGATCAGGTCCAGGCCGTGGCAGCCGCGAATGATCTCCATCGCCTGGATGGTGGTCAAGCCGCCGATTTCCGGGGTGCCGGTGCCTGGCGCCCAGGCCGGGTCGATGCCATCGATGTCGAACGACAGGTACACCGGGCCGCCGCCGACCTTTTCCCGCACTTCGGCCATCAGCGGTACCAGCGACTGGTGCCAGCACTCTTCGGCCTGGACCACGCGGAAGCCCTGGCGGCGGCTCCAGTTGAAGTCATCGGCGGTGTAGCCCTGGGCGCGCAGGCCGATCTGCACCACGCGTTCGCAATCGAGCAAACCTTCTTCCACGGCGCGGCGGAAGGTGGTGCCGTGGGCGATCTTCTCGCCGAACATGTGGTCGTTGACGTCGGCGTGGGCATCGATGTGCACCAGGCCGATCTTGCCGTGCTTCTTGTGCAGTGCGCGCAGGATCGGCAGGGTGATGGTGTGGTCGCCACCCAGGGTCAGCGGGATGATATTGTGCTCGAGGATCTCGTCATACGCCTCTTCGATGATGCGCACGGCGTCCAGCAGGTTGAAGGTGTTGATCGCCACGTCACCGATGTCGGCCACCGACAGCGAGTCGAACGGGGCCGCCCCGGTAGCCATGTTATACGGGCGGATCATGACCGATTCGGCGCGGATCTGCCGTGGCCCGAAGCGGGTACCGGAGCGCAGCGAGGTGCCGATGTCCAGGGGCACGCCGATGAACGCAGCGTCCAGGCCTTGGGCAGTTTGCAGGTGGGGAAGGCGAAGCATGGTGGCGATGCCGCCGAAACGCGGCATTTCGTTGCCGCCCAGTGGTTGGTGGAGAATCTTGTCCACGGTGGGCCTCATCAGTCGGTCGATTGTTCTGTTTGTTCGAACCTGTGCCGCCGCACGCCTGTTGGTTGACGGCGGGCAGGGACATTTCGGCCAAGTCTGCTGAAGGTGCTGCCGGGGACAAATCGCTGCCGGCAAATACTTAGTTCAGGAATTTCTGAACTAAACGCGGGCGCAGCGGTTAGACTGCGCGAAAACACTGTTGTGGAACTGCTGCCCCATGGCCTCGACCTTGCCCGACCTGAAACTGCTGCGCATCTTCGTCAGCGTGGTGCGCCACCAGGGTTTCGCCAACGCCCAGCGCGAGCTGAACCTGTCGACCTCGGCCATCAGCACCTACATGAGCCAGCTGGAAGGCGCCCTGGGCATCGTCCTGTGCCATCGCGGCCGTGGCGGCTTCAGCCTCACCAGCAAGGGTGAGCTGTTCCACCAGGAGACCCTGCGCCTGCTGGCCGAGCTGGACGGTTTCGAACAGTACGCCGCTGCCCTCAAGGGCGAATTGCGCGGCACGCTCAACCTTGGCGTGATCGACTCCACGGTCGGTGACCGCGCCTTGCCGCTGGCCGAAGCGATCGGCGCCTATAGCCAGGAGCACCCGGCGGTGCACCTGCACCTGTCGGTGTCCAGCCCTTACGAACTGCAGCTGGGCGTGCAGGACAATCGCCTGGACCTGGCCATCGGGGCGTTCTCCTCGCGCATGAGCGGGCTGCTGTATCAGCCGCTGTACCGCGAACAGCACTGGTTGTACTGCAGCAGCCGCCACCCGCTGTATGGCGAGCGGCGTATCCCCGAGCAGGTGGTGACCCAGCAACGCATGGTCGGGCGCGGCTACTGGAGCCAGGCCGAGCTGGCCCGGCACGGCTTCAAGCACAGTGCGGCAACGGTGGAAAGCATGGAAGCGCAACTGATCCTGATTCTTTCCGGCGCCTACATCGGCTACCTGCCCGAGCACTATGCCCAGGCCTGGGTCGACAAGGGCGACCTGCGCGTGCTGTCGCCTTCCACCTTCGGTTACCAGGCGCCGTTTTCGTTGATCATCCGCCGCGGACGCAGCCGTGAGCCGCTGATCCAGACCTTCCGCGACCTGTTGAAAAGCCAGCTCAACGTTGGCTGATGAACAAGGCGTTCACAACATTCCGTCGGGACGCCTTAAATTCCTGCAAATGCGGGCCGCTAAACTGATAGCGCTCTGCTACATATCAACTTGCGCTGATGATTTTTTCCCTAAATTATCCTGCAAGGATCGCCCAAGATGCGCATGAACTTGCCCGTCACTGAGCACGAAAGAACCTTCTCCAGCGACCAACGCCTGATCTCCACCACCGACCTCAACAGCCGCATCACCTATTGCAACGACGCTTTCGTGGCGATCAGCGGTTTCACCTATGACGAGCTGGTCGGGCAACCGCATAACCTGGTGCGTCACCCGGACATGCCGCCGGCCGTGTTCGGCCATATGTGGGACACCATCAAGCAGGGCAAGCCGTGGATGGGCGTGGTCAAGAACCGGGCGAAGAACGGCGACTTCTACTGGGTCAGCGCTTATGTCACGGCCATCTACGAACAGGGCCGCATCAGTGGCTACGAGTCGGTGCGCTCGGTGCCCACGCGCGAGCAGATCCGCCGCGCCGAAGCGTTGTATGCACGCTTGCGTGCCGGCCGTGCGCCGGTGCCGTGGGCGGCCCGCCTGGGGCATGGCCTGGGCCACGGCTGGCCATTGATCGGGGCTGGCCTGCTGTCGGCGGCAGGCTACCTGTGGCTGCCGCCCTATGCGGCGCTGGGCGTGCTGATGGCCAGCCTGCTGCTGGCCTGGTACCTGGTCGAGCTGCGCCAGAACCAGGCCATTCGCCGCACCTTGGCTGAACACCCCAAGGCCTTCACCAGCCCGCTGGTGGCGCTGACCTACAGCGACAACCCAGGCCTGCAAGGCCAGCTTGACCTGGCCATCATCAGTGAAGAGGCGCGCCTGCAAACAGCCCTGACCCGCCTGGTCGATGCCGGCGTCGGGGTGAAGTCGCGGGCCGCGCAGTCGGCTGGCCTGTCCGATGCCCAGGCGCAGATGCTCGACCGTCAGCGCAACGAAACCGACCAGTCCGCCACCGCCATCGCGCAGATGGCGGCGACCATCCAGCAGGTCACCCACAATGTGCAGAGCACGGCGCACGCCGCTGGCGATGCCGACCAGCTGGCGCAGCAGGGCAGCGAGCTGGCGCTGCAGAGCCTGAGGGCCATGGGCAGCATGAGCGATGCGGTGAATGACATCGGCCAGGCGGTCAATGCCCTGGCCGAGCAGACCCAGTCGATCGGCAGCGTGGTCGATGTGATTACCTCGATTGCCGAGCAGACCAACCTGCTGGCGCTGAACGCGGCCATCGAGGCGGCCCGCGCCGGCGAGCAGGGGCGCGGCTTTGCCGTGGTGGCCGATGAAGTGCGTTCGCTGGCCCAGCGCACCCGCGCCTCGACCGAGGAGATCCACCAGATCATCGCCTCGTTGCGCGCCGGGGCCGAGCGGGCGGTGAGCACTGCCAGCCGTGGCGAACAGATTTCCCGTGACAGCGTGCACAGTGTCGAGGCGGTGCAGGCAGCGCTGAGCGGGATTGCCCAGGCGGTCAGCCGGATCACTGGCATGAGCCAGCAGATGGCGACTGCGTCGGAGCAGCAAAGCCATGTGGCCGAGGATATCAACCAGCAGATCGTGCGGATTGCCCACCTGTGCGACGAGAGCGCCGGGCAGGCCAGGCAGGGCGCGGAAATCAGCCAGGACCTGGAGCGCATGGCCGAGTACCTGCACAGCCTGGCGGAACGCTTCAACCGCTGAGCTGGCTGGGGCCGCGTTGTCGGCCCCGGGTTTGTGGCAAACTGCTCCCGCCAAGGAGAACCCCATGCCCAGACCCCGCTGCGAGCGCTGCCAGCGCCCGCTCGACCATTGCCTCTGCCCACTGATTCCGGCACTCGACAGCCGCACCCGCGTCATCCTGCTGCAGCACCGCAGTGAAACCAGCCATGCGCTCAACACCGCCCGCCTGGCGGCCCTGGGCCTGAAAAATGCCGAGTTGCGGGTCGGCGAAGTGTTCGAGGGCCTGGACGCATTGCTGGCGACGCCCGGCTATCGGCCGGCCCTGTTGTTCCCGGGCGACCAGGCCCGGGTGCTGGCGCCTTACCAGCAGGCGCACGACGAACCCTTGCTGTTGATCGTGCCTGACGGTACCTGGCGCAAGGCGCGCAAGCTGTTGTACCTGAACCCGCTGCTGGAGGCGTTGCCGAGGGTCACGCTGGGGGCTGTTGCGCCGTCGCGCTATCGGTTGCGCAAGGCGCCGGAGGTGGGGGCGTTGTCGACCATCGAGGCGGTGGTGGGGGCATTGAATGCACTGGAACAGCCGGCCAGCTTCGATGCGCTGCTGGCGCCGTTCGAGGCATTGATCGAGGGGCAGATCAGGGCGATGGGGGTCGAGACCTTCCAGCGTAATCACGGCGGCGAGTGACGGCTGGGGGCCGCAGAGCGGCCCCGGCAATCGCAAACCGATCAACGCATCTCGGGCAAACGCGCCTCGGTGCTCACTTCAGTAGCCGCCAGCGCCTCCGGCGGCAGCGAAATGCGCTGCTTGCTCAGCAGCTCACCCATGGTCGCCAGCACGCGGTAACGGGAGAACTCCTCGGTGTAACGCACCTCGGTGTAGCGGCGGTCGGCGTTGTACAGCTCGTTTTCACTGTCCAGTACGTCCAGCAGGGTACGCTGGCCCAGGCCGAACTGGTCCTGGTAGGCGGCACGCACGCGCTTGGTCGTTTCGGCGTATTCACGTGCGGTCGGCAGCTGCTTGCTGGCGTTGTTCATGGCGTTCCACGCCAGGCTCAGGTTCTCGGTCAGCTCGCGCAGGGCGTTGTTGCGGATGTCCAGGGCCTGGTTGATCTTGTGCGCGTCGGACTGCAGGCGAGCCTTGTCGCTGCCGCCGCGGAACAGGTTGTAGTTCATCTCCACGCCGGCCTGCCAGTCGTTGTTGTTATGGCCTTTCTCGCCGCCGGTGTTGTTGTTGGCACCGGTGGCCAGGATGGCGTCGAAGCGCGGGTAGAAAGTCGACTTGGCCACTTCGTACTGCTTCTCGGCAGCGTTGACATCAGCCTGGGCCGACTTGATGTACGGGTTGTTCTGGCGCATGCCCTCGCGTGCTTCTTCGAGGTTGGCGGGCATTACCACCTTGATCGACTGCGGTGCCTCCAGCTCGTCCGGCATGCGCCCGACCACGCTGAAGAAGTTGGCCTCGGCGTCGGCCAGGTCGACTTCGGCGGTGTCCAGGTTGTTTTCCGCCAGGGCGCGACGTGCGCGGGACTGGTCAAGGTCGGCGGTGCTGCCGACGCCGCGCTCGTTGCGCAGGCCGATCTGGTCGTTGACCCGCAGGTGGGCTTGCAGGTTGTTCTTGGCCAGCGTTACCAGTTCACGGCGCTTGAGCACCTCCAGGTACACCTCGACCGCACGCAGGGCAACATCCTGGGCAATGGCCTGGGTGTAGTAGGCGCGAGAGGTCGAGACCGCTTCGGTGCGGCCCACTTCGTTCGAGGTGTTGAAACCGTCGAAGATCATCTGCCGCAGGCGCAGCTCGGACTGGGTGTAGTTGAGGGTTTCCTTGTTGTGGTTACCCTCGGCACGCGTGCTGGTGTTGTCCGAACGCTGGCGGCCATAGCCAGCGACCAGGTCCACGGAAGGGTAGTAGCCACCACGCGCAAATTTCACGTCTTCATCGGCCGACAGCTTGCTGTTGCGGTTGGAGCTGATTTGCGGATGGTAGTCCACGGCGCTTTGGACGGCTTCGGTGATCGACATCGCCTGTACGTTGGCACTCGCCAGGGCCAACAGCAATGCACTGGTGATGGGGTTCAAAACGCGCATGGTACATCTCCCTGATCCTGGAATTGATCCTGCTGTCGCCAAAAAAATGACGAAAAAGTTATCGCATATAGTGTTGCAGGTTTTTAACGACACAGCTAAGTACATTCAACGCGATAGATAAGAAGATTTATTCATATTAAGTTGCCATGTAAGCGCTGAAAAGTCTAAAAACTGGACCTGTCGCGAAGGTTGATAGCGCGCCGGAAGACCTGAAAAGCCAATGGATAGTGGGGTTTGTGCGGGTTCCAGAACGATTCTGGATAAGCGCGCGGGTTGCTAGGCGAAATCGATATTTGGCGACAAAAAAATGTCACTTTGGCTTGTGCAGGGTTTTCTGACCAAGAATATACAGGCTCACCAGTACAGCGCTGGCCAGCATGAAAGCGCGGGCCCAGAACAGGGGGACCAGGTAGCATGACAGGCCGATGCTGGCCCACATCAGGCCGATGGCGTAGAGCTTGCCCTTGAGGGGAATGCCTTCACCACTGAGGTAGTCGCGAATCCACGGCCCGAGTTTGGGGTGGTGGACCAGCCAGTGGTGAAAGCGCGGCGAGCTGCGGGCAAAGCAGGCCGCCGCCAGCAGCAGGAACGGGGTGGTGGGCAAGACCGGCAGGAAAATCCCCAGCACCCCCAGCGCAACGCTGAGCCAGCCAGTGGCCAGCAGCACGTAGCGCACAGGCGACTCAGTGGTGGCGAGGCTTGAGCAGCGCCGGTTTCTCGTCAGGAGCGTGCAGCAGCAGGAACAGCGCGGTCAGCGCTTCGGGGATCTGTACGATCATGTCGTCCTGCAGGTTGGCGTTGCTGGCGATGTCGGCGAACTCCGGTTGCTCGTCGAACAGGCCCGAGCCGACCATGATCGGCAGCAGCATCTCGCTGACTTCTTCCTCGGCGTTCTCGAACCAGGCCTCTTCACGCAGGAACACGCCTTCCATGAAGCCGATGCACCAGCCGCGCAGGTCGGAATCGTCCGGCTCGTCGGTCAGGTCGAGCTCGCACGGCAATTCGAATTCGTCATCGCTGGCCAGCTGGCGGGCGATATGGGCCTTCAGCGCAACCAGGGTGGCTTCGATTTCGGTGCGCTGGGCGTCGCTGGCGTAATGCGGCTCTTCGGCGAACAGGGCGTCGATCCACTCGCGTTCCGGCACTTCCTCGGCGTTGATCGACAGGGCGGTGAGGTAGCCGTGGGCGGCGACATAGTCCAGCGCTTCTTCGTGCAGCTCGTCGGCGTCGAGGAAGGCTTGCAGGCGGGTCAGTTGCTCGGCGAAGGACATTACAGGGCTACCTTGGGGAATAAACGATAACGAATTCTAGCACCTTGCGACGGTGGTGGGGGAAAGGCAACGTCTATCACCGTGTGCCCTGCGCCGGGCAGTGCTGCGGTATACTCCGCGATTTTTCACCCAGGCGCCGGTTTTGCCGGCGGCCTGGCAAAAACCGCTTACGCATTTGGCGTGTGCGGGGCGGGTTTTTCGTCCAGCCTGTGTCCAGGATGGTACGGCGATTTGTGGAGTTGCACATGCTCGAACAGGCTCAGCGCGTTCTCAAGGACGTCTTCGGCTACGACAGTTTCCGCGGGCGCCAGGCAGCGATCATCGACTGCGTGGCCAATGGCGGCGATGCCCTGGTGCTGATGCCCACCGGCGGCGGCAAGTCCTTGTGTTTCCAGGTACCGGGGTTGCTGCGTCCGGGCTTGACGGTGGTGGTCTCGCCGCTGATCGCGCTGATGGACGACCAGGTTGCCACGCTCGATGAACTGGGCGTGCCGGCCGCCGCCCTGAACTCCACGCTGACGCCCGAGCAGCAGCGTGAGCTGGCCGGGCGCCTGCGTCGTGGCGAAGTGAAAATGCTGTACCTGGCGCCGGAGCGCCTGGTGCAGCCACGCATGCTCGATTTCCTGCGCGACCTGGACATCGCCCTGTTCGCCATCGACGAAGCCCACTGCGTGTCGCAATGGGGGCACGACTTCCGCCCCGAGTACCTGCAACTGGGCCAGTTGGCCGAGCTGTTCCCGCATGTGCCGCGCATCGCCCTGACCGCCACCGCCGACATGCGCACCCGCGAAGAGATCGTCCAGCGCCTGCACCTGCAAGGGGCCGAGCGCTTCCTGTCGAGCTTCGACCGGCCCAACATCTTCTACCGCATCGTGCCCAAGGAGGCGCCGCGCAAGCAGTTGATGGCGTTCCTCGGCGAGCGTCGGGGCAACGCCGGCATCGTCTATTGCCTGTCGCGCAAGAAGGTCGACGAAACCGCCGCCTTCCTCTGCGACCAGGGCTTCCCGGCGTTGCCCTATCACGCTGGCCTGCCTGCCGAGACGCGCGCGGCCAACCAGCACCGGTTCCTCAACGAGGAAGGGCTGATCATGGTCGCCACCATTGCCTTCGGCATGGGCATCGACAAGCCCAACGTGCGCTTCGTCGCCCACCTCGACCTGCCCAAGTCGCTGGAGGCGTACTACCAGGAGACTGGCCGGGCCGGGCGTGACGGCCTGCCGTCCGATGCCTGGATGGCCTACGGCCTGCAGGACATGGTGATGCTCAAGCAGATGCTGCAGAACTCCGAGGGTGACGAACGCCACAAGCGCATCGAGCAGCACAAGCTCGACGCCATGCTGGCGCTGTGCGAAGAAACCCGCTGCCGGCGCCAGGCGCTGCTGGCCTATTTCGACGAGGTCCTTGAACAGCCCTGCGGGCACTGCGACAACTGTGTCGACCAGGTGCAGACCTGGGACGCCACCGAGCCGGCCCGCCAGGCGCTGTCGGCGGTGTTCCGCACCGGCCAGCGCTACGGCGTCGGCCACCTGGTGGACGTGCTGCTGGGCAAGGACACCGAGAAGGTACGCAGTTTCGGCCACGAGAAACTCTCGGTGTTTGGCGTCGGCAAGGGCCTGGCCGAGGTCGAGTGGCGTTCGCTGTTCCGTCAGTTGGTGGCGCGTGGCCTGGTCGATATCGACCTGGAAGGCTATGGCGGCCTGCGCCTGTCCGACAGCTGCCGGCCGCTGCTGCGTGGCGAGGTGACCTTGCAGCTGCGCCGCGACCTCAAGCCGCAGACCAGCGCCAGGGCCTCGTCGTCCGGCGGCGGCAGCCCGGCCAGCCAGCTGGTGCGTGCCGAAGAGCGCGAACTGTGGGAGGCGCTGCGCACCTTGCGGCGCAAGCTGGCCGAAGAGCACAGCGTGCCGCCCTACGTCATCTTCCCCGATTCGACCTTGCTGGAGATGCTGCGCAGCCAGCCGGTCAGCCTCAGCGACATGGCCCAGGTCAGCGGCGTGGGGGCGCGCAAGCTGGAGCGCTATGGGCAGGCCTTCCTCGAAGTGCTGAACAACAGCGGCGGCACCGCCGAGGCGCCGAAAGTGGTGCTCGACCTGCGCCACGAGCTGGTCAGCCTGGCCCGTGCCGGCATGACCCCGGCGCAGATCGCCGGGCAGCTCAATTGCAGCGAGAAGAACGTCTACAGCCTGCTGGCCGAGGCGCTGGGCCGTCAGGAATTGAGCCTGGAGCAGGCGCTGGACCTGCCGGAAGACCTGTTGATGGAAGTGCAGGATGCCTTCCTCGATGGCGAGGGCGAGCTGCCCCCGGTATCGGCCATCGCGCCGTTGTTCGGCGGCCGTGTGCCAGAAGGCGTGCTGTATTGCGTACGGGCGGCGCTGGCAGCCGAGTTCGAGCTGTGACCGGCACCCGGCTCGACGGCAACGCTGCCATCTGCTGACCTTGGTCATGTTTTTTGACGATAATCGGACTTTCACCAGGGCCCGAGCCTTGCCTCGTGGGGCGGGCCATGGTTAGCTGCCTAATAATTAGATCTGTTCAATGAGTTGCCTATGCCACTGACCGACAACCAACACCGCTTCGGCATGCAGCTGGCCCAGATGTCCCGGGGCTGGCGTGCCGAGCTGGACCGCCGCCTGGCCGGGCTCAACCTGTCCCAGGCGCGCTGGCTGGTGTTGCTGCACCTGGCCCGTTTCGAAGACGCCCCGACCCAGCGCGAGCTGGCCCAGAGCGTGGGTGTCGAAGGCCCGACCCTGGCGCGCCTGCTCGACAGCCTGGAAGCACAGGGGCTGGTGCGCCGGCAGGCGGTGCTGGAAGACCGGCGGGCGAAGAAGATCGTGCTGTGCCCGCCGGCCAAGCCGCTGATCGACCAGATCGAGACCATTGCCAACCAGCTGCGGGTGGAGTTGTTCACCGGGGTGGACGAGGCCGACCTGCAGGTGTGCATGCGGGTGCATGCGCGGATCCTGGCCAACCTGGAGAAATCCTGAGGGGCCTTGGGGCCGCTTTGCGGCCCCGGCAATTCAGAACGTATGCCCCAGGTTCAGGTACACCGCCTGCTCATGCGCGCTGTTGGCGCCATAGGTGAAATTCAATGGCCCCAACGGCGTCTCCAGCCCCAGGAAGATGCTTGCCGCGTTGATGTAGCCACTGTCGAAGGCGTTGTCGTTGTTCCACGCCCGCCCACGTTCCAGCGACCCGCCGAGGTACAAAGGGAAGTCCAGCGGCAGGTAGGCCCGTGGTGTCAGGCGGCGATAATAGACCACGCGCAGCAGGCTCATGTTCTGCCCTGACACCGAGTCCTGGCGGAACCCTGACAGCTCCCTTGCCCCTCCCAGTACGAAGCTTGACGTGACCACTTCGGTGGCATCCAGCGTGCGCCCGTAGCGCCCGCCCAGCACGAAGGTGTTCGGCCCGCTGCTGATGGCTTTGTCCAGGTTGAACATCCACTGTCGGTAATCCTGGTCGGAGTCCAGCGACTTGTCGTACTTGCGCAAGGTCAGGCCAATGTCCTCGCCGCGGTGCGGGAAGTACACGTTGTCGAGGGTGTCGAACGAGTATTTCAGCTCGTAGAAGCCTTCGTTGAAACTGACCTTGGGCAGGTCCTGGTCGCCGATGCGCACCTCGGCCTCGCCCCAGGCCTTGCCCACGCCCAGGCGCACTTCACCGTTGGTACCGATCTGCCGCCCTACGTTCAGGCCAAAGCCGTAACGCTCCAGGCGGTACTCGGCGACGGGGTCGTTGTCCAGGGTCGCTTCGATGTTCTGCGAGTTGAAGTCCAGGTACGGCGCGATGAAATAGCGCGAACCCACGTCCAGCGGCTGATAGAACTCGCTATAGAGTTCCTGCTGGTCGCCGATCTGGCCACGGGTCAGCCATTCGGCGCCGAGGCTGTTGATGCCGTTGACCCGGTAGCTGGCACCCAGGTTGAAGGCGCTGTCGCCGCGCAGGTCGTCCGACAGGTTGAGGCCCAGGCGCAGGTAGTCGGTGCCACCGCGTCGGCCGCGGGCGTTGATCACCAGGGTGTTGTCGTCGCCCTTGTGTACCACGCGATATTGCACCCGGTCGAAGTAGTCCAGGCCATACAGCGTGCCCATGTCGGTCTGCAGGCGGTCCAGCTCCAGCGGCGCATCGATTGGCTGGCGGATGTACGAACGGATGACGTCGTCGCTGACCTTGGAGTCGTTCTCGATCCGGATTGCGGTAATCACCGGGGTGCGCTGGCGTGGCGAGCGGGCTACCGCCAGGCTGCTGTCGGCCTCGGGCTGGCGCAGGGCGGCGAGGCGAGCATCGAGCAGGCGGGTTGCACGGTAGCCGGCGTCGATCATCTCCCGGGCGCGGCCGAAGTCGGTGACACCGAAGGCGGCCAGCGGCGGCTGGATGAGAATGTCGTCGCGGTGCAGGCTGGCCAGCTGCTCGTCCGAGTTGCGCCGGGTCATCAGGGTGATCGACTGGTTGAGCACGTCGACCACCGTGGCCAGTTGCTTGCGGTCACGCAGCGGGGTGCCGATGTCGACCACGATGGCCAGGTCAACGCCCATTTCGCGGGCCACGTCCACGGGAATGTTGTCGACCATGCCGCCGTCCACCAGCAGCCGGCCATCTAGCTCGACCGGGGCGAACACCGCCGGGATCGACATGCTGGCGCGGATCACCTGGGGCAGGTGGCCATGGCTGAACACCACTTTCTCGCCACTGGCGATGTCGGTTGCCACTGCCCGGAAAGGAATCGGCAGCTTGTCGAAGTCACGGGTGTCGGCGGTGTGCGCCAGCTTGCTTTCCAGCAGCAAGGACAGGTTCTGGCCCTGGATCACGCCCAGTGGCAGGCCCAGGCTGCCATCGTCGCGAAAGCTGAGTTTCTGCTTCACCAGGAAGTCGCGGTCGTCCTGCTTGCGCCGGAACGGCACGTCCTTGCGTGGCGGGGCATCGGACAGCGCCTGTTGCCAGTCGAGGGTGGTGGCGAGCTTTTCCAGCTCTTCGACACTGTAGCCCGAGGCGTACAGGCCGCCGATCACCGCGCCCATGCTGGTGCCGGCGATGGCGTCGATGCGCACGCCTTGCTGTTCAAGCGCCTTGAGCACACCGATGTGGGCCAGGCCGCGGGCTGCGCCGCCCGACAGCACCAGGCCGACCTTGGGCCTGGCCGGTTCGCTGGCAAAGGCCGTGAGCGAGGTGAGGGCGAGCAGGAAACAGAACAGCAGGCGGCGCATCGTGAGTCTCAAACCGTGGGCTAAAGACCGCTAGTATAAGCGGCCACTCACCTGGAGACGTTTCACCATGGCCGACAGCAAACCTGAAATCGTGATCACCTATTGCACCCAGTGCCAGTGGCTGCTGCGTGCCGCCTGGCTGGCCCAGGAACTGCTCAGCACCTTTGCCGATGACCTCGGGCGGGTGGCGTTGGAGCCGGGCACCGGGGGCATCTTCCGCATCACCTGCAATGGCGTGCAGATCTGGGAGCGCAAGGCCGATGGCGGCTTCCCCGAGGCCAAGGTACTGAAGCAACGGGTGCGTGACCAGATCGACCCGCAGCGTGACCTGGGGCACAACGACCGCTGATCAGCTGCCCTCGGCGGCAGGCTGTTGCCGCGGGGCCTGCTCGGCAGCCAGGCGGCTGGACAGCACGATGGCGAGAATGATCAGCGCGCCGCCCAGCAGCATGCGCAGGGTCGGGGTTTCGGCGAACACCACCCAGGCCACCGCAATGCCGTAGACCGGCTCCATGCCGAACACCACGGCGGCGGTGCGCGCCTTGATCACCGCCAGGCTGGCGACGAACAGGCTGTGCGCCACGCCGGTGCAGAAGATGCCGAGCAGGGCGATCCACAGCCAGTCCCGGCTGGCTACCTCGGCCAGGCCTGGTGCGGCGAACGGCAGCAGGCACAGGCCCACCACCAGGTTCTGCCACAACGCCGCCTGCACCGCCGGCAGGCGGCCGGAGCCGGCGCGGTTGGTGAGCGACAGCAAGGCGAACAGCAGCCCCGACAGCAGCGCCCAGAGCAGGCCAGCGGTGGCCTGGCTGGCCAGGTCGAATGCCGGGGTGACCAGCATCAGGCCGATGCTTACCAGCAGCACCAGCATGGCTTCGTTGCGGCGGATCCGTTCGCGGAACAGCAGGCCCTCGAGAATCACGGTAAAAGCCGGGAAGCTGGCAAAACCGAGGGTGGCAATGGCCACGCCACCGACTTTCACGGCGATGAAAAAGCTGACCCAGTGGCCCGCCAGCAGCACGCCGCCAAGCAGCAGGCGGCGGACATCCTGGCCGCTCAGGCGTTGCCAGCCCGGGCCGCTCAGGCTGGCGAACAGGGCCAGGGCGAGCACGGCGAAGGCGGCGCGGCCGAACACGATGATCGCCGGGCTGGCGCTGGCGGCCAGCTTGCCGAAGACGCCGGTCAGGCCGAAGAACAGCGCGCCAATGTGCAGGGCGCCGAGGGCGGTGCGGTGGTTCATGAGGGGTCCTTGCTGAAGATCTCTGCTGGCAGTAACGGCCTCTTCGCGGGGCTTACCCGGAAGAGGCCGGCACAGGCAAAGTGTAAAGGTTCAGGCCAACACGTTCTGTCGCAAGACTAGTGTGCGTTGTCGCCAGCCTCTCGCCGCAACGCCAAAGGCGAGCAGCCGAATGCCCGCAACATCGCCGCCGAAAACGCGCTCTGCGAGCTGTACCCCACCTGCGCCGCGATCTCCCCCATCGGCAGCAAGGTCTGCACTATCAGCCGCCGCGCCTTGAGCAAGCGGCGCTGGCGGATGTAGTCCATTGGCGTCATGCCGCATTCGGCAGTAAAGCGTGCGTGCAGGCGAGCACTGGACAACCCGGCGATGCGCGCCAGGTCGGCGACCTGCAACGGGTAAGCGGCATGCTCCTCGATATGTGCATCGAACGCCGCATACGGCAGCCGCTGGCAAGCACCGCTGCTGGCAGCCGCCGTGGGGTTGAGGCTGGCCAGTAGCAGCGCGGCGCCTTGCCGGGCAACCAGCGGATCGTGCACCGGGCTGGCCGCCAGCCAGTCCACCAGCTGTTGCTGGCGCTCGTTCAGGCCCAGGGCGGCGGGACGCTCCAGCAGCCGGCGGCTGGCATCGGCATGCTCACCCAGTTGCTCGCGCAACCAGCGCTCCCCGGGCACATCCAGCACCAGGCAATCGCTGCCGTGATCGCTGGCGCAGATGTGATGAGCGCCTGCCGGTACCACGACCAGCCCCTGGCGATCGATCCCGGCGCCACGCCCCTGGACTTCGAACTCCAGGCGGCCGCGCAGGCCGAACACCAACTGCGGGTGTTCGTGGCTGTGGGCGATCAGGCTGTGGCGGTAATGGCGCAACGAGAGGATCGGGCCGGTCATGGGAAACGTCCTGGCGGGGCAGACCCGCATTGTGCCCGATTCCCGGCAGCCCATCACTCGTCACGGTTTCGCCATGGCACTGTCATCCATGCCTGCCAGGCTCCAGCAAACTGCGCCGGAGCCTGCCCATGACCCATGCCGAACTGTCCCGTCCCTCGCGCAAGCAGCGCGTGCGTACCCTGTGGATTTCCGATGTGCACCTGGGTACCCGTGATTGCCAGGCCGAACACCTGGCGCAATTCCTCAAGGGCTACCAGGCCGACCGCATCTACCTGGTGGGCGATATCATCGATGGCTGGAAACTGCGCAGCGGGATCTACTGGCCGCAGGCCCACACCAATGTGCTGCGCTGCCTGCTGACCATGAGCAAGCGCGGTACCGAAGTGGTCTACGTCACCGGCAACCATGACGAATTCCTGCGCCGTTATTCCAGGCTGATGCTGGGCAATATCCAGCTGGTGGACGAGGCCGAGCACCTGACCGCCGATGGCCGTCGACTGCTGGTGATCCATGGCGACCAGTTCGATGTGATTACCCGTTATCACCGCTGGCTGGCGTTTCTCGGCGATCGGGCCTACGAGTTCACCCTGGTGCTCAACCGCTGGCTCAACCATTGGCGTGCCCGCTATGGTTACGGCTATTGGTCACTGTCGGCGTACCTCAAGCACAAGGTGAAAGGCGCAGTGAACTTCATCAGCGACTTCGAGGATGCCATTGCCCACGAGTGCACCCGTCGTGGTTTTCATGGCGTGGTGTGTGGGCATATCCACCATGCCGAGATTCGCCGGGTGGGGGAGGTGGAGTACCTCAACTGCGGGGATTGGGTGGAGTCGTGTACGGCGCTGATCGAGCATTGGGATGGCACGATCGAGCTGTACCGGTTGGCCGAAGCGCAGGCGCGCGAAGCCCGCCAGGCTGAAGCGTTGCGGGAGCCGGCGTAAGGCTGAGGCCCCCGCAAAGCTACAGGCTGATCTTGCCCAGCAGGATATCCCTGAACATCACGAAGTCCCCGGCCAGGCTGTACAGCGGGTGGGTGAAGGTCGCAGGCCGGTTCTTTTCGAAAAAGAAGTGCCCGACCCAGGCAAAGCCGTAGCCGAACACCGGCAGCGCCAGCAGCAGGGCCCATTTGCCACTGCCGATGGTGTAGGCCAGCAGGGCAATCACCAGGCTGGTACCGACAAAGTGCAGGCGGCGGCAAGTGGGGTTGCCGTGCTCCCCCAGGTAGTACGGATAGAACTCGGCGAAACTGCGAAACTGCGCTGTGCGGTTCATGGCACTGCTCCGGCAGGTACTTTTGGACAAGATGCACGGCGTGGAGCCTGAATCGAGTCTAGAGTGACAGGCGGCGCCTTCCAGTGACAATGGGCGCCAATCGAGTATCCTTGGGGTTCACCGCAGGAGCGGTCGGCACTGTCATGAGCGAAAGAACCACGTCAGCCAGCTGGGCAACCGGGATCGTGAAGGCACTCGAGCTGGAAGGGCTGGACTGCCGGGCCATGTTCAAGCAGCTGGGGCTGGACTTCACGGCCCTGGATGACCCTGATGCGCGCTTCCCGCAGGACGCCATGACCCGCCTGTGGCAACTGGCAGAGGAGCTGTCGGGCAACGAGGCCATTGGTCTGAACATGGCGCGGGTGGTGCGCCCGGCATCGTTCCATGTGGCGGGCTATGCGTTGATGTCCAGCCGCACCCTGGCCGAGGGTTTCGAGCGCCTGGTACGTTACCAGCGCATCATTGCCGAAAGTTGCGACCTGAGCTTCGTCGCCGACCCCGAAGGTTACTCGCTGATCCTCACCGTGCACGGCGACCATCTGCCGCCGACCCGGCACAGTGCCGAAGCGTCACTGGCCTGCGGGCTGGCATTGTGCTCATGGCTCAGCGGCCGGCCGGTGCAGCCGCGCCGGGTGCTGCTGCAGGGCCCGCCACCCAGGCATGTCGAGCCTTACAAGGCGGCGTTTCATGCCCCGCTGGTGTTCGCTGCGGCGCACGATGCGCTGCTGTTCGAGCGGGCCGACATGGAGGCGCCGTTGCCCACCGCCAATGAAGCCATGGCGGTGCTGCACGACCGTTTTGCCGGGGAGTACCTGGCGCGCTTTTCCGAAACCCGGGTAACCCACCGGGTACGCCAGGTGCTGTGCCGCATTCTGCCGCAAGGCGAGCCCAAGCGCGAAACCCTGGCCCAGGCCCTGCACCTGTCGCAGCGCACCTTGCAGCGGCGCTTGCAGGAAGAAGGCACCAGTTTCCAGGCATTGCTCGACGACACCCGTCGCGAACTGGCCGAACAGTACCTGGCCCAACCGGGCATGACCCTGCTGGAAACCGCCTACCTGCTGGGTTTCGCCGACCCCAGCAACTTCTACCGGGCGTTCCGCCGCTGGTTCGATACCACGCCCAGCGAGTACCGTGCCCGCCTGGGCGCCACGGCCACGGGGCTCAGTGACGCCAGAACGCTGGCATACACAGCACTAGCACGGTGATGATCTCCAGGCGGCCGAGCAGCATGCCGCTGGAGAGGATCCACTTGGCTGCGTCCGGCAGGCTGGCATAGTTGCCTGACGGGCCGATCACCTCGCCCAGGCCCGGGCCTACACCGGAGACCGTGCCGGCAGCACCGGTCAGGGCAGTCATCCAGTCCACGCCAAGCAACGACAGCAGCAGTGCCATCACGCAGATGGTAATGGCGAAGAAGAACGAGAAGGTCAGGATCGAACGCACGATCTCTTCGTCGAGGCGGTGGCCGTTGTACTTCTGCTTGATCACCGCGCGCGGGTGGATCAGCTGGTTGAGGCTGGCCTTGAGCAGGATGTAGGCGACCTGGAAGCGGAAGATCTTGATGCCGCCCGCGGTCGAGCCGGAGCAGCCCCCGACGAAGCCCAGGTAGAAGAACAGCATCAACGAGAAGTTGCCCCACAGGCTGTAGTCGCCCAGGGCGAAGCCGGTGGTGGTGACCACCGAGGTCACATTCAGGGCCACGTGGCGCAGGGCGTCGAGCCAGTGCATCTGGGTGGTGGCCCAGTACCAGGTGCCAAGTACCAGCCAGGTGACCAGCAGCATGCCGAGCAGGCCCTGTACCTGCTGGTCGCGAAGCAGCGCCTTGCGGTTGCCACGCAGGGTCGCGACATACAGCGTGAAGGGCAGGCTACCGAGGATCATCACTACCACCGCGACCCAGTGCACGGCGGGGATGTCCCATTTCGCCAGCGACTGGTCGGAGGTGGAAAAACCGCCGGTGGAAATTGCCGACATGGCGTGGTTGATCGCATCGAAGGGGCTCATGCCGGCCCACCAGAAGGCCAGCGCGCCGAGGATCGAGAAACCGACGTACACCCCCACGATCGACTTGGCGACCATGTGCGAGCGTGGCATGACCTTCTCCGAGCGGTCGGACGATTCGGTCTGGAACAGGCGCATGCCACCGATGCGCAACAGCGGCAGGATCGCTACCGCCATGCCGATGAAGCCGATGCCGCCAAGCCAGTGCAGCATCGAGCGCCACATCAGGATGCCCGGTGACATGCTGTCGAGCCCGCTGAGCACGGTAGCGCCGGTAGCGGTGATGCCCGACATGCTTTCGAAGAAGGCGTCGGTGTAGCTGATGTGCTGGGTCAGCAGGAAGGGCAGGGCGGCGAACACGCACACCACCAGCCAGCTGCTGACCGTCAGCAGGTACATGTCGCGCGGGCGCAGGTGCACATGCTCGGGGCGGCCCTGGACCACCAGGGCCAGGCCGGCAAGAAAGGTGATCAGGCTTGACCAGAGGAACGACGGCATGTCGCCGGTGCGTTCGAAGATCACCAGGGTCGCCATGGGTACGGCCATGCTGACAGCGAGGGTAATCAGGAAGATGCCGATGATGAAACCAATGATCCTTAAGGTCGGCAACGCCATGTGATCTGCTCTGACTCGAAACGGAAGGGCGCCATTCTACCTATGGGTCTGGTGATGTAAACGCTAGAATGGCGCCACATTCACCTGCCAGGAGGGTAGCCGATGGAGGCTCTCGACGCATTGCTCAACCGTGTTTCCGTGCCACGCCTGACCGACCCGGCGCCCAATGCCGCCCAGCGTGAAGCGCTGTTCCAGGCTGCATTGCGTGCCCCGGACCACGGCCAGCTGCGGCCTTGGCGGTTCCTGACCATCGAAGGCCAGGGCCGCGAGAAACTGGGCGAGCTGTTCGCCGAAGCACTGCAGCACAAGGGCGATGCCAGCCAGGCTGCACTGGACAAGGCCCGCGCCATGCCGCTGCGGGCGCCGTTGCTGATCGTGGTGATTGCCCGCGTGCAGGATCACTTCAAGGTGCCTGGTTCCGAGCAGCGCCTGGCGGCGGGCTGTGCGGCGCATGGCATCCTGATTGCCGCGCATGCGCAAGGGGTCGGGGCGGTATGGCGGACCGGTGACATGGCCTACGATGCCCATGTGCACCAGGGCCTGGGGCTGGCCGCGAACGAAGAGCTGATTGGCTACCTGTATGTCGGTACGCCGCTGACCGAGCCGCGTACGGCGCCGGTCCTGGACACCGCAGATTTCGTCAGCGCCTGGGGCGAATAACGCAGCCTTGGGCTGATTGCCGTATCAAGGCATCCGGCCCTTTCGCGGGCTCGCCCGCTCCCACAGGTACAACACTGCCTTCAGGGCCTGTGTAGTACCTGTGGGAGCGGGCGAGCCCGCGAAGAGGCCTGCAGCATTTACATCAATCAACTACCCGTCACTTCAGCTACAGGCAACTCCAGCCTGGCCACAAAGCCTCCCTGTGGATGATTGTCGAGCACCAGGCTGCCGCCATGACGCTCCGCCGCCTTGCGTGCAATCGCCAACCCCAGCCCATGCCCCGGCGCTTCCTGCCCCGGCGCGCGGAAGAACGGCTCACCGAGCTGTTGCAGATGCTCGGCTGCCGCCCCGGGCCCATGGTCGCGCACGCTCACCACGATGCGCTGCTGCTCGCGCACGGCGCTGATTTCGATCGGCTGGCCCACCGGGTTGAAGCGCAGGGCATTGCGCAGCAGGTTGTCCACCGCGCGCTCGATCAGCGTTGGCCAACCCTGCAAGGTCAACCCCGGCTGCGCCTCCAGGCGCACGTCCTGCTCCGGCGCACTGAGCTGTGCATCCTTGCGCACGCTGCCGAGCACGGCATTGAGGTCGACCGGCTCGGCATGGGCCTGTTCGGCATCGACCCGCGCCAGGGTAAGGATTTCGCTGATCAGGTCTTCCAGGCGGTCGCATTCGCGAGCCAGGCGCGGCCACAGCGTTTCGCGCTGCGCAGGTTCGGCGCGCTCGGCCAAGGCCAGGGCGATGCGCAGCCTTGCCAGTGGTGAACGCAGTTCATGGGACACATCACGCAACAACTGGCGCTGGCTGCCGATGGTGCTTTGCAGGCGTGCGCCCATCTTGTTGAAGTCCTTGGCCAGCACGCCGAATTCGTCGCGCCGTGCCGCCAGTTGCGCCAGGCTGTTCTGCTGGTAGGTGGTCTGGCCCAGGTCGTGCACGGCGCTGCGCAGGCGGCTGAGCGGGCGGGTGATGGACAGCGTCACCAACAGGCTGAACAGGGTCAGCACCACCAGCGCGATCCCCAGGGCGCTGAGCGGCCATAGCAGGCTTTCGCGGTGCCAGGCATCCAGCGCCGGGTGAGGGATTCGGTAGATCAGCAGGTAGGTCTCGCCGGTGTCGGGGCTGGTGTATTCCTCGGTCAGCCGGCGCCAGGGCAGGCGCCGCTGGTCGTTGTGCTGGCGCGCCTCGAAAGCTGCCGCGCGGCGCGGGAAGGTGCCGGGCACGACGGCTTCGCCGCTGTCATCGAGCACTTGCACGTCGATCTTGAAGCGCTCTTTGCGCCGTTCCAGGAACTGCTGTGCCGCAGCCAGGCCTTCCTGCTCGTAGTGCCTGGCCCACTGGCTGGCCAAGGTATTCAGGCCCGGGTGGCGACTCAGGATCCAGGCATCCTGGTTGAGCATGTGGCCCAGCAGGATCGACAGGCCCGCGACCAGGGCGATGGCCAGCCAGAAACTGGCCAGGACGCGCCAGAACAGTGAACGCAAGTGCACCTCCTAAACGGGAAAAACCCGGCCCGCTATCGGCGGGCCGGGCACAAGCTGGTCAGCTTACTGGGCCTTGCTGCCTTTTTCAGCTTTCCAGGCCTGGAACTCCTGCCACTCGGCTTTACGGGCAGCGCGCTCCTTCTGCAGTTCGTCGAACTGCTTCTGCTGCTCCGGCTTGAGCAGGGCGCGGACCGCACTGTCGGTCTTGTCGTGGCTGGCCTTCAGCTCGTCCTGCATGGCCTTCTGGTCGGCCGCCGGCAGCTTGGACAGGTAGCGTTCGGTGATCTCGCGGCGCTGCTTCATCTGTTCGCCCATCAGCTTGCCGATCTGCTGGCGCTGGTCACGGCTCAGGTCCAGCTGGTGGAACGGCGCGTCACCGCGATGATGTGGGCCGTCGTGGCGCGGGCCGCCTTCAGGCATGGCCATGGCCACGGTCGGCAGGGCAGCGGCGAACATCAGGGCGATAAGGGTCTTGCGCATGGTGTCTCTCCTTTCATGGGCCGGTGTCTACCGGATGAGCACAGTCTAGGGAGAGCACCGTCAAGCGCCGTCAGCGGAGGGTAAAGGCTCGGTAAAGAGGGTCAGAGGCAGTAGTAATAGCCGCGGCTGCGCAGGGCCACGATGCGCGGGCGGCCATCGGCGTGCGGGCCGATCTTCTTGCGCAGGTTGCTGACGTGCATGTCCAGGCTGCGGTCGTACAGGGTCAGTTTGCGGCCCAGGCCGATCTGCGCCAGTTCCTGCTTGTCCAGCGGCTCGCCCGGTTGGCGCAGCAGGGCTTCGAGAATGCGGCTCTCGGACAGGGTCAGGGTCATTTCGCGGCCATCGATGCTGGCCACGCCACGGGCGGGGCTGTAGACCAAGTCGCCCAGCTCCACCTGGCTGCTGGTGGCGGCAGGGTGGCTGCGGCGCAGCACGGCGCGCAGGCGGGCAGTGAGTTCACGTGGGTCGCACGGTTTGGCCAGGTAATCGTCGGCGCCCAGTTCCAGGCCGAGGATGCGGTCCAGCGGTTCGCCGCGGGCCGAAAGCATCACCACTGGCAACTCGGCATGCTCGCTGCGCAACTGCTTGAGCAGTTCCAGGCCACTGCCATCGGGCAGCATCACATCCAGCACCACCGCCGCCGGGGCATGCGTGGCCAGGGCCTGGCGGGCGCTCTTGCCATCGTGGCAGGCACGCACGGTGAACCCTTCCTGGGTCAGCCAGCTGCCGAGCAGCTCGCACAGTTCCTGGTCATCATCAATCAGTAACAGCTCGCTCATGACTCACTCAATTCAACCATTGACGGCGACTATTCGGCCCGCCAGTGGCAAAGATACCGCAGACTGATGGCAATCGTATAACGGCCAGTACCGCGTGGCCTTCTTCGCGGGCTTGCCTGCTCCCACAGGGGCACCACAGTGCCTGAGGCTTGTGGTTTACCTGTAGGAGCGGGCAAGCCCGCGAAGAAGCCGACGCGGTCTCAGATCAGGGCAGTACTTGCTTGAACGGCTTGACCACGACCTTTTCGTACACGCCGGCCGCAATGTACGGATCGGCATCGGCCCAGGCCTGCGCCGCCGCCAGGGAGTCGAACTCGGCAACGATCAGGCTGCCGCTGAAACCCGCTTCGCCCGGGTCATTGCTGTCGATGGCCGGGTGCGGGCCGGCCAGCACCACGCGGCCTTCGGCCTTCAGTTGCTGCAGGCGCTCGATGTGCGCCGGGCGGGCAGCCAGGCGTTTTTCCAGGGAGTTTGCGACGTCGCTGGCGATGATGGCGTAGAGCATGTCAATCCTTGGGTTTGGAGGTAGAAGGGTCGTCGTGCAGGTGGCGCGACAGGTATATGCCTTGCGCCACCAGGAACATCACGGTCATGCCCAGGCTGCCGAACACCTTGAAGTCGACCCAGAAGTCCTGGAAGGTGAAGGCGACGAACAGGTTGGCCGCGCCGCAGAACAGGAAGAAACCGATCCAGGCCAGGTTCAGGCGGGTCCAGATGAGGTCGGGCAGGCTCAGGGCATGGCCCATGATGCGCTTGATCAGCACCCGGTCGCCGATGAAGTGGCTGCCGGCGAAGCCCAGGGCGAACAGCCAGTTCACCACCGGCGCCTTCCACTTGAGGAAGGTTTCGCTGTGGAAGGTCAAGGTCAGGCCGCCGAACACCAGGCACGCCACCAAGGTCAGCCACTGGCCCTTCTCCAGCTTGCGCTGACGCAGGAACAGCGCGCCGTAGACCACCAGCGAGCTGATGATGAGCATGGCCGTGGCGCTGTAGATCCCGCCGAATTCGAAGCTGTGGCCGGCGACTTCCATCGGGCGCGGGTCGAGCTTGTAGACGATGAAGAACAGCAACAGCGGAATGAAATCGATGAATTGTTTCACAATGGCAGCCAGAATCGGGATGTGACGGCATAATAACAAACATCGATTCCAGCGAAAGCGCTCCTCCATGAATGTTGATCTGCACTGTCACAGCACGGCCTCCGACGGCGCCCTGTCGCCCTCGGCACTGGTCGCCCGGGCCCATGAGCACGGGGTGCAAACGCTGGCACTGACCGACCATGACACGATCGAGGGCCTGCCCGAGGCGCGCCAGGCCTGCCACGACAAGGGCATGCACTGGGTCAGCGGGGTAGAGCTGTCGTGCACCTGGGGCGGCGCGACCATCCATGTGCTGGGCTATGATTTCCCGCTCGACGCGCCGCCGTTGCTGGCGGCGATCGAAGCGCTGCACCGTGGCCGCTGGCTGCGCGCCGAAGAAATCGACAAACGGCTGGCGGCCAAGGGCATGCCCGGCGCCCTCGAAGGCGCCCGCGCCGTGCAGCACGAACTGGGTGACAGTGGCAACGCCCCGGCACGCCCGCATTTTGCCGAATACCTGGTGCGCGCCGGGCACGTCAAGGACCGCGGCGAGGCGTTTCGCAAGTGGCTGGGCGCCGGCAAGCTGGGCGATGTCAAGCAGCATTGGCCGAGCCTCGATGAAACCGTTGCCACCCTGCGCCAGTCCAACGCTTGGGTGAGCCTGGCGCATCCCATGCACTACGACCTGACCCGCAGCAAGCGCAGAAGGCTGATTGCCGACTATATTCAGGCAGGCGGGCAGGCACTTGAGGTGGTCAACGGGATGATGCCGGCCGAGCAGGTGGGCACGATGTCCATCCTCACCCGTGAGTTCGGCCTGCTGGCAAGCGCTGGCAGTGACTTCCACGGCCCCGGCACCTGGGGCGAGATCGGTGCCTACCGGCCTTTGCCCGAGGACCTGCCACCTCTGTGGCGCCGATTCAGCCATGAACAGCCTTTGGCGGTATGAACAGGACGACTACGTGAGCCAATTTTTCCAGATTCATCCGGAGAACCCGCAGCCGCGGCTGATCCGCCAGGCGGTGGAGATCATCCGCAAGGGCGGCGTGGTGGTGTATCCGACCGACTCGGCCTACGCCCTGGGCTGCCAGATCGGCGACAAGACGGCGATCGAACGGGTGCGGCGCCTGCGCGGCCTGGACAAGACCCACAATTTCACCCTGATGTGCTGTGACATGTCGCAGCTGGGGCTGTATGCCAAGGTCGATACCGGTACCTTCCGCCTGCTCAAGGCGCATGTGCCGGGGCCTTATACCTTCATTCTCAATGGCACCCGCGAAGTGCCGCGCCTGCTGCTGCACGAAAAGCGCCGAACCATCGGCCTGCGCGTGCCCGACCATGCCATCACCCTGGCCTTGCTTGCCGAGCTGGGCGAGCCGCTGATGAGCGTGAGCCTGATCCTGCCGGGTGACGACGAGCCGATGACCGACCCCTACGAGATTCGTGAGCGCCTGGAGCATCATGTCGACCTGGTGATCGACGGCGGTTTTGGCGACCTCAAGGCCTCGACCATCATCGACCTGTCCGGTGACGAGCCGGAGCTGATCCGCGAAGGCTGCGGCGACCCCACACCGTTCCTGGTCAACGCGTGAGCCAGGTAGCAACACCCGAGGCCCCGCCCGAACTGGCCGAGGCGCCGCGGCAACTGCAACTGGCGCTGGTGTATGGCGAAGCCCTGACCGAGCTGCCGCTGGACCTGTACATCCCGCCGGACGCGCTGGAAGTCATCCTCGAAGCCTTCGAAGGCCCGCTGGACCTGTTGCTGTACCTGATCCGCAAGCAGAACATCGACATCCTCGACATCCCGGTGGCGGAAATCACCCGCCAGTACATGGGCTATGTGGAACTGATGAAAAGCGTGCGTCTGGAGCTGGCGGCCGAATACCTGGTGATGGCCGCCATGCTCGCCGAGATCAAGTCGCGCATGCTGCTGCCGCGCTCGGCCGATGTCGAGGAAGAGGAGGGCGACCCGCGCGCCGAACTGATCCGCCGCCTGCAGGAGTACGAGCGCTTCAAGGCTGCCGCCGAAGGCATCGATGGGTTGCCTCGGGTTGGCCGCGAGGTCGTGGTGCCACGCCTGGAGGCACCGCAGGCCAAGGTACGCAAGCTGCTGCCCCAGGTCAGCCTGGAAGAGCTGCTGGTGTCCATGGCCGAGGTGATGCGCCGCAACGACCTGTTCGAGAGCCACCAGATCACCCGCGAGACCCTGTCCACCCGGGAGCGCATGAGCCTGGTGCTGGAGCGCCTGAAAGGCGGCGGCTTCGTGCCGTTCGTCGAGCTGTTTGCTGCCGAGGAGGGCAAGCTCGGCGTGGTGGTCACCTTCATGGCGATCCTTGAGCTGGTGAAGGAATCGCTGGTCGAACTGGTGCAGAATGAACCCTTCGCCGCCATCCACGTGCGGCTTCGCCCGGCGCTTGTAGAAGAACTTGATGAACCTGAATGAACCCCGTGACCTGGCGTCACTGATCGAGGCCTTCCTGCTGGCTTCCGGCAAGCCGCAATCGCTGGAGCGCCTGTACGAGCTGTTCGAAGAGGCCGAGCGGCCAGAGCCCAAGGTCTTCAGGCAGGCCCTGGAGCTGCTGGGCGCATCGTGCGCTGGCCGTGCCTTCGAACTCAAGGAAGTGGCCAGCGGTTACCGCCTGCAGATTCGCGAAGATTTTGCCCCCTGGGTCGGGCGCCTGTGGGAAGAGCGCCCGCAGCGTTATTCGCGCGCGCTGCTGGAAACCTTGGCCTTGATCGCCTACCGCCAGCCGATCACCCGTGGCGAGATCGAGGATGTGCGTGGCGTGGCGGTGAACAGCAACATCATCAAGACCCTCATGGAGCGCGAGTGGATTCGCGTGGTCGGTTACCGCGAGGTGCCCGGGCGGCCGGCGATGTTCGCCACCACCAAGGGCTTTCTCGATCATTTCAACCTGAAGAGCCTGGACGAGCTGCCGGCCCTGGCCGAGCTGCGGGAAATGCAACCCGAGCCGCTGCTCGACCCGGATGATGCGCCGGTGCCGGCGCACCTGCAGGCGTTGGCCGATGCCAGCCTTGGCGCAGAAGAGGAAGTTGCCGAGCCGAAGGAGGAGACCAGTTTCCGTAGCCTGCTGGTGGAGCTGGATGCCATGGAAGAAGGGTTGAAGACTGACTTCGATGATTTGCGCGAGGAAGAGGCTGAGGCCTCGGTGGAAGAAGAGGGCAAGTCACTGCCCTGATTTCTTTGTTGCCTGTACCGGACCCTTTTTTTCGCACCACCCCC